>NZ_JAAVJD010000128.1 GCF_012033735.1 Streptomyces lonarensis
GGCTGCACGGCGAAGGTCACGGTGAACGGCCGGGCCCGCCCGGCGGCGGGGCACCGCCGTCGTCCTGGTGCCGGGCCCAGAGCCGGGGGTCCGGCGGCGCGTGCGGGCCGGGGGTGTAGCCACCGGGGGGTGCCTGGGGGCCCGGCGGGTAGCCGACCGGGGGCCGGTTCCCGGCCTGCTCGCCGCGTCCGGGGCCGGGCGGCGTGCCCCCGTACCGCGGGTCCTCGACCGGGTCCTGCCGCATCGGGTCGCGCTGGGCGTACGGGTCGTTCCGGTAGCTCGGGGTCACATACGGGTCACTGCCGGGCAGCGGGCCGTCCGCCGGGGGGTACGACGACTCGTCGCCGCCGGAGTCGGAGGCACCGTTCCCGTTCCCGTGCCCGTGCTCACGGTCGTATGGCGCTTGCATCGCTACCCCTCAAAGTCACCGGTGCGTCCGCACCGGCGGTCCCGGTCTTCTGGCTGCCTGTCGGGTCTCCCGCACAGGCGCGGCACCGCCGCTCGGGCCGCTGGGCGCCCGACGGCGGGACGTCATGCGTCGCGGTCCGGTCCGCCGCGGTCCAGCTTCTCACTCCGCTCGGTGCCCTCCGGTTCGGCGGCGCCGATGTCGGCCGCGGACTCACTCGCGGGGAGCCCTTCGGCGGAGGCCGGCGCGGTGGAACGTGACTCCGCCGTTCCGCCGGCGCCGTCCTCCGCCGCAGCGCTGTTCTCGGCCTTGCCGCTCTCGTGGGGGGCCGCACCGGTCGCGCGGGGCCCCTGCCCCGTCGCGTCACCGCCCGCGGCGGCGGCAGGCTCGGCCGGCTCCGTGGCGGCCGTCGGCCTGGAGGGCCCGGCGGAGGGCTCGGGGCTCTCCTCGACGACCGTCGCACCGGCCTCCCCGCCGTCGCCCGTCTCGGCGCCGGCCGCCGCCAGGCGCTTGCGCTGGGTGTACATCCGGATGCCCGCCAGCACGACCAACAGCAGGCCCACGCCGATCACCATCAGCACGGTGGAGGTGATCGAGGTCACCTGCGCCTGGAACCGCATGGCCTCGCCGTACGGCTTCCCGTCGGGCGTGTAGAGCTGCGCCTCCAGGAACGCCTTGCCGTTGGCCCGGGAGTGCGCCTCGAACTTCACGGACTGGCTGAGCCCGCCGCCGATGGTGACGTCCTGCGGCCCGGACACGTCCAGCCCCAGCCGGCGGCTGGAGGTGAGCCGCAGCTCCAGCCCCTGCACGTCCTGCAGGAGCCGGTTCTCCACCGTCACCGGGATGGTTGCGCTGCGGCCGGAGAGGGTGATCCTGGTCTTCTGGATCAGCGAGACCTGGTCGGTGAGCTGCACCAGCTGGTTCTGCACCGAGGAGCGGTACCGGGCTGCCGCGCTCTCCCGACCCCGCCACGCGGTCGACATCTCGCGCTGAATGGCGCTGCCGAAGGGCACGACCACGCGGTCGGGCTCGCTGAGAATGGCCGAGAAGTCGTTCAGGGTGCGCCGGGTCTCCCGCATCGCCTGGAAGGCGTGGACGGGCAGCTCCTGGTCCCGCAGCTCCGCCGGATACGCCTCGGCCGAGGGCACCGGGCCACCGGCTCCCGGGTCCGGCGCGGCCTCCGCGGTCTCGGTGAGGTCGGCGAACTCGATCCAGTGCCCGTCGTTGCGCAGCGAGGTCAGGGACTCCGCCATCGCCTGCACCTGAGAACTGGTCGGCATGCGCTGCGGCGCCAGCAGGATGTTGCGCTCCGCCTCCGGGTCCTGGCCGTGGATGGCGAGCGTGTGGGCCAGCAGCAGCTGGTGGGCGAGCGCGACGTTGCCGGGGCGGCTCATGTCCTGCTGGAAGAGCTGGGAGAGCGTGCTGTCGGCGACGACGGCGGTGATGCCGCCGCCGATCGGCTGCGGCGCCGACGGGGTGCGGGAGAACTCGTCGGCGGGGACCAGCGAGTCGCTCCGGGCGATGACATTGCTCGCGTTGGCCGAGGTGGCGACCGAGACGATCTCGGGGTCGATCGCGCCTTCGACGGGCCAGGCGAAGTCCGTGGAGGGCTCGACCCCGAGCACCGTCTCCACCGTGGGGGCAGCCATGCGGGTGGCGTCCTTCAACTGACCCAGACTGCCGGGTACTTCCTTGCCGTGGTGGGCCAGGGACGCGAGGTCGGGGTCGGCGAACGGCAGCGCGACCACCTCCCGGTCCTCCACCGCCTCCTGGAGCTGCAGCAGCCAGTTCCGCGCGACTTCCTGCCCCCGGCCGGGGATCGGCCCGTCGGAGCCCTGCACGAGGTAGTCCTCCGCCATCGCGTCGACGGAGGCGAGCAGGTCCGGATCGACCACCCAGGTGACGGGGAGGTCCGCACCGAGGGTGACGAGCTGGTACAGCCGGCCGCCCGGCGAGATCTCCGACAGCAGCGCGTCGTCGCTGAGTATCGGGACTTGGCCCTCGTCGGTCTGGGGGTTGAGATGCGTGGTCGAGATCAACGGCCACAGCACGGTGAGGCTGGTGCCGGGCTCCTCCGGCAGGTCGTCGTCGTCCGCGATCCAGGGGAGCAGGGTCCGCCCCACGCCGAGGACCTGGTCCCACTGCTCGTTCTCGGTCTGACCGGTCAGTGAGAGCGCCACCTGGTAGACCCCGGTCTCACCGAGCTCCAACTCCGAGACCGGCACGCGCAGCGTGAAACTGCGCGAGAGCCCGGGCGGCACCGTGTCGACGTCCACGCCGTGGCCGCGGAGCAGCCCGCCGTCGAGGCCGACGTCGAAACCGCCCCGGGAGAGGGCCTCGTCGATGTCGCCGCGACCGGCCAGCGGCACGGCCTGCCGGGGGGAGACCGAGGAGCCGACGATGGGGGAGTCACCGTTGTTGGTGACGGTGCCCCGCACCGTGACGGAGCCGGTCCTGGTGGGGTTGGCCGGCGTCAGGGAGGTGACGCTGACGGAGGCGGTCTCGGTGCCGGTTCCGGCTTGGAACGTCCGGCCCTCCGCGATCGTGCCGGCGGTCCCGCCGGGTGCGGCTGTCGCGGCGGGCCCGGCGAGCACCGGGACGACCGCGAGGAGCAGCACCAGCGCTCGTCGGCAGCTCAGCGGAAAGCGGGACATCCTCGGTGCAGCCTCGGCCACGCACACGCCTCGATCCTTCGTCCCGTCGTGCAGCTGTGCTCATCGTAGCGACCCGCGAACACCGCGCGTGCCCGCTACCCGGGCGGTGGCCGGGTGGGCGGGACAGGCCGCCACGTACCCTGTCCTGTTGTGCCGAACAAGCAGAATGCGACCCCCGACACCACGCGCCACAACGACCTCGGGCCGGCCCAGCGGCAAGCCGTGAGCGAGCTGCTGCGGGTCTCCCCCGTGGCCGACGATCTTGCCAGGCGGTTCAACGAGGCCGGGTTCTCGCTCGCGCTGGTGGGCGGATCGGTCCGCGACGCCCTCCTGGGGCGACTCGGGAACGATCTCGACTTCACCACCGACGCCCGCCCCGACGACGTGCTGCGGCTGGTGCGGCCGTGGGCGGACGCCGTCTGGGAGGTGGGCATCGCCTTCGGCACGGTCGGATGCCAGAAACAGGACTTCCAGATCGAGATCACCACCTATCGGTCGGAGGCCTACGACCGGACCTCGCGGAAGCCGTCGGTGAGCTACGGCGACTCGATCGAGGACGACCTGGTCCGTCGGGACTTCACCGTCAACGCCATGGCGGTGGCGCTGCCCGAGAAGGTCTTCATCGACCCGCACAACGGGCTGGAGGACCTCGCCGCGCGCACGCTGCGGACGCCCGGGACCCCGCAGGAGTCCTTCTCCGACGACCCGCTGCGCATGATGCGCGCCGCCCGGTTCGCCGCCCAGCTGGGGTTCGAGGTGGCCCCCGAGGTGGTCGCGGCCATGACCGACATGGCGGACCGGATCGACATCGTCTCCGCGGAGCGGGTCCGCGACGAGCTGAACAAGCTGCTGCTCGCCGCCCGGCCGCGCCCCGGGCTGGCGCTGCTGGTGGAGACCGGGCTGGCCGCGCGGGTGCTGCCCGAGCTCCCGGCGCTCCGCCTGGAGCGCGACGAGCACCACCGCCACAAGGACGTGTACGAGCACAGCCTCATCGTGCTGGAGCAGGCCATCGACCTGGAGGACGACGGCCCGGACCTCACCCTGCGGCTGGCGGCGCTGCTGCACGACATCGGGAAGCCGCGCACCCGCCGCTTCGAGTCGGACGGCCGTGTCTCCTTCCACCACCATGAGGTGGTGGGCGCCAAGATGACCAAGGCGCGAATGACGAAGCTGAAGTACCCCACGCAGCTGGTCAAGGACGTCTCGCGTCTCGTGGAGCTGCACCTGCGATTCCACGGTTACGGCAGCGGGGAGTGGACCGACTCCGCGGTGCGCCGCTACGTCCGCGACGGCGGCCCGTTGCTCGACCGGCTGCACAAGCTGACTCGCTCCGACTGCACCACCCGGAACAAGCGCAAGGCCGCCGCCCTCTCCCGGGCCTATGACGGGCTGGAGGAGAGGATCGCCCGGTTGCAGGAGCAGGAAGAGCTGGACGCCATCCGGCCGGACCTCGACGGCAACGCCATCATGCGCATCCTCGACGTGCCGCCGGGGCCGGAGATCGGCCGGGCGTACGCCTTTCTGCTGGAGCTGCGGCTGGAGAAGGGGCCGCTCGGTCCGGAGGCCGCGGAGGCCGAGCTGCGGGAATGGTGGTCGGCGCGCGGATGACGCGTCGCGGCCGGAACGCCCCGGCCGCAGCAACGCCGAGGGGCGGGGCAGTTTCACGTGAAACCGCCCCGCCCCTCGGCGTTGCTGCATCGCGGAGAGCCACCGACCGCCGAAGCGGCTCGGCCGGCTCAGGGTGTCGGGCGCTCCGCCTCCGGCGGGGGCGGGACGGCCTGCTCGGTCGCACCGTCGCGGACCGGTTCGCCGGCTTGTGATGGGTCGCCTTCGATGGGCGCCGCCCGGGCGGCGGTGCCCTCGGCAGTGTCTTCGTCGGTGTCCTCGGTGCCGTCCGCCTCAGCCGGCCGCGGTCCGGCCGGCGGAGTGCTCGCTGCCGGTGCCACCGGGGTGGTGGTGCCGGCCGAGGTCGCCTCGGGGGAGTGGAGTTCCGCAGTGGGCCCGCCCTCCGGGAGCGGGCCCGCGGCATGCACCGGCGGCGGGGTCGCGGTGGCGAGCGGGTCGAGCCTGCGGTGCAGTCGCCACACCCCGACAGCGGTCCCCAGGTACAGCAGCGCGACAGTGATCACCAACGACACGGACCGCCCGTCGGGTGGCAGCATCAGCGCGGCAAGGCCCGCCGCGCTGACGAACGCCATGTTGAAGAGCATGTCGTAGAGGGAGAAGACCCGGCCGCGGTAATCGTCCTCGACGCTGGACTGCACCACGGTGTCGGTGACGATCTTGGCGCCCTGGCTGACCAGGCCGAGCAGGAAGGCTGCGATCAGTATGGGGACGGGGCGGAAGGTCAGGCCCAGCGCCGGCACCAGCACGGCCGCCAGCGCGGCGCAGCGGGCGAACCATCCGAACCGGCCGCAGCGGGCCACCATCCAGGGCGTGCTGACCGCCGCGACGAAGAACCCGGCACCGGAGAACCCGACGGCGAGGCCGAGCCAGGCGACACCGTCGCTGTCCGTCTCCCCCCAGGCGTAGCGCGCCAGCATCAGGACGAGTACCAGCAGCGCTCCGTAGCAGAACCGCATCACGCCGACGAAGGCGAGCGCCTGCGCGGCGGGGCGGCGGGACCACAGATGCGCCAGTCCCTCCCTCAGGCCGCTCGCTGTCGCCGTCAGTGCGGTGCCCAGGTCGCTCACCCGCTCCGAGGCGGCAGGACCGAGCAGATCCCGGTGCATGAGGAGCGCCGCGCCGGCCGCCATCAGGTAGACGGCGGCCGCCAGGCCGAGGGCGAGAGCGTCGGACCACCGTGCCGGTGCGTCAATGAGCGCCTGGGCGCCGAAGGCGCAGGCGCCGCCGACGGTCGCTGCGACGGTGCCCGCGGTGGGGGAGAGCGAGTTGGCCACCACGAGGCGGCGTGCGTCCACCACGCGGGGCAGTGCGGCCGAGAGCCCGGCGAGGATGAACCGGTTGACGGCCGTCACCGAGAGCGCCGCGAGATAGAAGAGGTAGTTGGGGACCGACGCGACCACCAGCGTCACGGTCAGCAGCACCAGCGCCGCCCGGATCAGGTTGCCGTACAGCAGCACCTGTCGCCGGCGCCATCGGTCCAGCATGACCCCGGCGAACGGTCCGAGCAGCGAGTACGGCAGCAGCAGCACCGCCATCGCGGCGGCGATGTCGGCGGGAGTGGTCTGCTGTTCCGGCGAGAAGACCACGTAGGTCGCCAGGCCGACCTGGAACATGCCGTCGGCGAACTGGGACAGCAGGCGTACGGCCAGCAGCTTGCGGAAGTCGGGGAACGCCCAGAGCGTCCGGAAGTCATGGATGACGGTCATCGAGGCAGCAACGAACTCTCATGTTTCACGTGAAACGGTTGCACTGTCCGGCGGGCGCCGGTCAGCGGGTCGGACGGTGGGCGCCGCCACGGTGTCGGTGGCGCCGGACGGTGGGTGCCGACGCCACCGTCGAAGCGTGAACCTGTCGGCGGCGCCGTCCAGTACCCCGCCGCCCGGGTCGTCGGAACCGTCCGCCCGGACCGGGTCCCGCTCCGGGCGGAGGACGTCGCGGATGACGTGGACGCAGAGGTAGAGGGTGCCGAGCAGGTGCGCGGCGATCGTCAGGTGGTAGCCGCCCGGCGGTAGCCCGGGGGCGCCGGCGTTCTCCGCCAGATAGAACCAGATGCCGAGGAAGTAGATGACCTCGCAGCACTGCCAGATGAGGAAATCCCGCCACCGGGGGCGAGCCAGCGCGGCGAGCGGGATCAGCCACAGCACGTACTGCGGTGAGTAGACCTTGTTGGTGAGGATGAAAAGGGCGACGACCAGGAAGGCCAACTGGGCGAGTCGCGGCCTGCGCGGCGCGCTCAGCGCCAGCACTGCCAGTGCCGCGCATCCTCCCAGCATCATCAGCGTCGCCAGGTCGTTGACGAGTTCCGGGGAGAGTTGCCAGTCGGTGCGGTGCGCCAGGATCAACCAGAAGGACCCGAAGTCGACCGGCCGCTCCTGGCTGAAGGTGTAGAACTTCGACCACCCTTCGGTCGCGCCGAGGATGAAGGGCAGGTTCACCGCGGCCCAGGCGGCCGCCGCTCCCGTCAGCGCGCGGCCGAACGGTCGCCAGCGGGACGCGCGCCAGCACAGCAGCAGCAACGGGCCGAGCAGCAGCAGTGGGTAGAGCTTCGCCGCGGTGGCGAGCCCGATGAGGACGCCGGCCGCCAGTGGTCTGCTGCGGGACCACATCAGCAGCGCGGCGGCGGTGAGCGCCACGGCCAACAGGTCCCAGTTGATGGTGGCGGTGAGCGCGAACGCCGGTGCCAGCGCGACCATCAACCCGTCCCACGGGCGGTGGGGCTGGGTGCGGGAGACGCACACCGCGATGACGATCGCGCAGACCAGGAGAAGTCCGGCGTTGACGAGCCAGTAGTACTGCCCGGGCCGCTCGACGAGACCCGTTCCCGGCGTGAACCAGGAGGCGAACTCCATGAACATGCCGGTGAGGACCGGGTACTCCAGGAACTCCATGCTCGCCGAGGTCTCCTCGGGGATGCGCTGGAAGTAGGGGATGAGCCCGTCGGCGAAGCCGCGTGCGGTGTACAGGTGCGGGATGTCCGAGTAGCAGGCGTGCGTGTACTGGGTGGCGGCGCCCTCGAACCAGCCGCGTCGGGCGCAGGGCAGCTTCTGCACCAGCCCGAGGGCGAAGGTGCCGATCATCGCGAGGGCGATGATCCGTACCGGTGGCCAGTGGTGACTGCGTGCGCCCGCTCGGCGCCCCGCCGGCCCGCCGAGGAGTTCGCTGCCGGCCGCCGCGACCTCGTCCTGTCGCGATGGCCGTACGACCGGTCGTGAGTCGGGGTGCACCATGCCCACATCCTGCCGTACGGCCCACGGGAAGCGGCTGAGGCCACGTTCGGTGGTACCGAACGTGGCCTCAGCCTGTGTCACTTCGGGTGGACGCCGGCCGGACGGTGCCTAGTCGCGTCCACCAAAGGAGCCGAGAATCCGTCCGCCGTCTTCGTCACCCGGATCGACGGGGTCCTCGGGCATCGAGGGATCCACCGGGTCGCCCGGGGTGCCCGGGTCCCCGCCGGGACCGCTGGTGTCCCCGCCGGGCCCACCGGGACCGCCCGGACCGCCGGGGCCGCCGGGGCCACCCGGGCCACCGGACTGGCCGCCGTCGTCGTTGCAGTTCGGGTCCCAGCGGCGGCAGTCGTCGCTCGGGTCCGGTGAGGGGTCGGGATCGTCGCTCGGGTCGGGCTCGGGAGTCTCCTCCTCCTCTTCCTCCTCCGGCTCGTCGCTCGGCTCGCTGCTCTCCTCTTCCTCCTCCTCCGGCGGGTCGACCGGGGGCGGGGCGGGGCTCTCGGCGCCGCCGCCGTAGACGACCTCGCCGTCGTCCCGCGGTTCGGCGAAGCCGGTGGGCTCGTCGTCGGCGGTGGCCCCCTTCATGAACTCCACCCAGACCTGGGCGGGGAAGCTGCCGCCGGTGACGCCGTTGTCCATGCCGCCGGTGCCGCGCATCGACTGGAAGCCCTGGCCGGAGTCCTCCTGGTCGTAGCGGTACATGCCGACCGCGGTGGAGAGGTGCGGCGTGTAGCCGGCGAACCAGGCGCTCATGTTCTTGTCGGTGGTGCCGGTCTTGGCCGCCGCCGGCTTGCCGATCTCCTGTGCCGCGGTGCCGGAGCCGCGCTCGACCACGCCCGCCAGGACGTCGGTGACGGTGTCGGCGACGGCGGAGTCGAAGGTCCGCTTGACCTGCTTCTCGTGGGTGAAGATGTTGCCGTCGCGGCCGTCCACCTTGGTCACGGTGTAGACCTGGGCCTGCTCGCCGTGGGCGGCGAAGGTGGCGTAGCCGTTGGCCATGTTCATGGAGCTGACGGTGGAGACGCCCAGCGCGAAGGTCGGGACCGTGTCGTTGTACTCACCGAGCTGCGACTCCGGCAGGCCGGCGTCGATGGCGGCCTTGCCGACCTCCTTGACGCCGATGTCCATGGAGAGCTGCACGAAGGGCGAGTTTGCCGAGACCTCCATCGCCTCGCGGAGCGTGATGTCGCCCTGTGACTGGTCCTCGTAGTTCCGCTGGTTCCAGTTGAACGGCTCGCCGTCGTCGTCCTCGCCCTCCCAGACCGTGCCGTCGTAGTTGTTGATCAGCAGGCCGTTCTCGCTGTAGTACTTCGACTCGGCCGAGATCCGGGTGCGGTCCTCCGGCCCCTGGTCGGGGCCCTTGCTCGCGTCCCGGATGCCGTCCCGCAGGGCGGCTGCCAGGACGAACGGCTTGAAGGTCGAGCCGACCTGCACGTCCGCCCGGGTGGCGTTGTTGATGAAGTGCTCGGTGGCCGAGGGGCCGCCGTAGACCGCGACCACCGCGCCGTCGCCCGGCTTCACGGCCGAGGAGGTGAACTGGACGTGCTGGTTCTCCTCCCGCTCCTCAGGGTCGAGCTTCTCCAGCACCGAGTTGACGGCGCCCTCCATCATCTCCACCTTGTCCTTCTCGAAGGTGGTGTGGATGGAGAGACCGCCGAGGGCGAGGTCCTCGGGGGTGACGCGCTCCTCGTTGACCAGGTAGGCGTTGGCCATCTCCACCAGGTAGCCGGTCTGCCCCGCGAGGTCCATCGCCGGCGTCGGGCGCTGCGGCATCGGGAACTCGTCGTTCTCGGTGCGCTCGGCCGCGGATGCGTAGCCCAGCTCGACCCTGCGGTTCCAGACGTACTTCCACCGCTCGATGGCGTTGTTGGTGTTCCGTTCGGCGTTGACCTCGCCCTGGGTGCCGCCGGCCGGGTCGTGCAGTTCCGGGCCCTTGAGCAGGCTGGTCATGAAGGCCGACTCGTTGGCGTCGAGGTCGGTCGCGTCCTTGCCGTAGTAGGCCTGGGAGGCGGCCTGGATGCCGTAGGCGCCGCGGCCGAAGTAGGCGGTGTTCAGGTAGCCCTCGAGGATGACTTCCTTCCTCTCGCTCTGGCCGACCTTGATGGAGATCATCAGCTCCTTGAACTTACGCTCCAGCGTCTGTTCCTGGCTGAGGTAGTTGTTCTTCACGTACTGCTGGGTGATGGTCGACCCCGACTGGGTCTCGCCACCGCGCGCCATGTTCACCACGGCGCGGGCGATGCCCATCGGGTCGACGCCGCTGTCCTCCCAGAAGGTGTGGTTCTCGGCGGAGACGACCGATTCCACCAGGTGCTCGGGAAGCTGCTCGTAGCCGATGTTCTGGCGGTTGTCGCCGCCGCCGCCGTGCACCACCATGCGGGAGCCGTCGGCCCAGTAGTAGACGTTGGTCTGCTGTTGGGCCGCCTCGTTCGGGTCCGGCTTGCTCACCATGGCGTAGGCGATGCCGAAGAGCCCCACGATCATGGCCATGAAGAGCAGTGCGGCACCCAGCAGATGCCGCCACGAGGGCAGCCAGCGGCGCACGCCCTGCTTGCCGTGGCGCGGGTAGTCGATGAACCGCTTCTTGCCCTCGGGCTCCGGCCGGCGGCGGCCGCCCTGCTGTGCCGCCCGCCGTGCCTCCGCGCGGGAGCCGTAGACCGGCTCGCCGGTGCCGGGTGGGGGGCCCTGCTGGCCGGGGGCGGTGGGGCCCGGTGGTGGCGCGGCCCTACGGCCGGACGACCCGCTCGCGCGACGGCCGCGCGACGGCGGCTTGCGACGGTGCTCGCTCATGGATGCAGCTACTCCTCGGACAGACGGAGGCGTCTGAAGGTGGTGGGTACTGCTGGTGGGACTGCTGCCCCCGGCAGCCCGGCCCCCCGGAACGGTACCGGGTACACCTCACCGTGAAAGAGGACGCCTTCTCTCGCGCCCGGGTTCCCGGTGGTGCTCCGCATCCGCCCAGAGTACGCACCGCCAAAACCAGCGATTTCCGGCGAAGTTCGCAAAGTTCTTCTTCCTTGCAGGGCAAGGCCGATATGTGACTCCCCTCACGATGATTGATCTTGTCGCCTCCTGGGTACTGCTCTATCGTCCAGATGTATCGACTCGATACATCGAGGCGACGTATCGGCCGCACCGCGCCCCCTGGGCGGGGTACGCAGCGAACACACGACCACGCGTCGTGTGACCGATCGTCGTGGACGGAGAGGAAACGGAGGTGGGCGGCGACCGTGAGCCGGAGATCCGGTGTCCTGGAGTTCGCCGTTCTCGGCCTGCTCCGCGAAGCCCCCATGCACGGCTACGAGCTGCGGAAACGGCTCAATACCTCCCTCGGTGTCTTCCGCGCCTTCAGCTACGGGTCGCTGTACCCGTGTCTGAAGACGCTGGTGGCCCAGGGGTGGTTGACCGAGGAGCCCGGCGCGGACAGCGACGAGGCGCGCGGGGCGGCCCTGGCCGGCCGACGCGCGCGGATCGTCTACCGCCTCACCGCGGAGGGCAAGGAGCGGTTCGAGGACCTGCTCGGCCAGACGGGGCCGGACTCCTGGGAGGACGAGCACTTCGGGGTCCGCTTCGCCTTCTTCGGCCAGACCAACCGCGACGTGCGCATGCGGGTGCTGGAAGGCCGCCGCAGCCGCCTGGAGGAGCGCCTCGACAAGATGCGCGCCTCCCTCTCCCGCACCCGCGAGAAGCTGGACGACTACACCCTCGAACTTCAGCGCCACGGCATGGAGTCCGTGGAGCGTGAGGTCCGCTGGCTCGACGAGCTGATCGCGAGCGAACGGGAAGGGCGCGAGCGCCGTGACCAGCACGGCGCCTCCCCCGACCCGACACAGCAGGACGGCCCGTCCCCTGACGGGGACGGCACCCGGCCGGAGCCGCCCACCGGCGGAACCGGCCGTGCCAAGGCCCCGTGACCACGCGGGAAATCGCCGACAACACTGAGATCAACTAGGGAGCAACCGAATGGGTTCGGTTCGCGTAGCCATCGTCGGCGCGGGCAACTGCGCCGCCTCGCTCGTGCAGGGCGTCGAGTACTACAAGGACGCCGACCCGGCCAGCAAGGTCCCGGGTCTCATGCACGTCCAGTTCGGCGACTACCACGTGCGGGACATCGAGTTCGTCGCCGCCTTCGACGTCGACGCCAAAAAGGTCGGCCTCGACCTCGCCGACGCCATCGGCGCCAGCGAGAACAACACCATCAAGATCTGCGACGTGCCGCGCACCGGCGTCACCGTCCAGCGCGGCACCACCCTCGACGGCCTCGGCAAGTACTACCGCGCCACCATCGAGGAGTCCGACGAGGAGCCCGTGGACGTCGTCCAGGTCCTCAAGGACAGCGGCGCCGACGTGCTGGTCTGCTACCTGCCCGTCGGTTCCGAGGACGCGGCGAAGTTCTACGCCCAGGCCGCCATCGACGCCAAGGTCGCCTTCGTCAACGCCCTCCCGGTCTTCATCGCCGGCACCAAGGAGTGGGCCGACAAGTTCACCGAGGCCGGCGTCCCGATCGTCGGTGACGACATCAAGTCGCAGGTGGGCGCCACCATCACCCACCGGGTCATGGCGAAGCTGTTCGAGGACCGCGGCGTCATCCTGGACCGCACCATGCAGCTGAACGTCGGCGGCAACATGGACTTCAAGAACATGCTGGAGCGGGAGCGGCTGGAGTCCAAGAAGATCTCCAAGACGCAGGCCGTCACCTCGCAGATCCCCGACCGGGACCTCGGCGAGAACAACGTCCACATCGGCCCCTCCGACTACGTGGCCTGGCTCGACGACCGCAAGTGGGCTTACGTCCGCCTCGAGGGCCGCGCCTTCGGCGACGTCCCGCTGAACCTCGAGTACAAGCTGGAGGTCTGGGACTCCCCGAACTCCGCCGGCGTGATCATCGACGCCCTGCGCGCCGCGAAGATCGCCAAGGACCGCGGCGTGGGCGGCCCGATCCTCTCCGCGTCCTCGTACTTCATGAAGTCGCCGCCGGAGCAGTACTTCGACGACGTCGCCCGCCAGAAGGTCGAGGACTTCATCAACGGCGACGCCTGAGCGCGACGGCCGCCGCGCCGCTGCCGTGAGGCAGGCGGCCGCGGTCGGCAGCCGGCCACGACGGCCGACGACAACGGCGAGGGGCCCGGCGAGCGGTGAGTGATCACACCGCGAGCCGGGCCCCTCGCCGTCGCCACGCCTCGTGCGCCGCCGTGCGAACGGCGGAGCCCCGGGCGGGCGGTTCGCGTCAGAGATCCACGAGCCGGTCGTACTGCGTGGTGGTGTGCCGCAGGATCGCCGTCATCTCGTCCCCGACCTTCGGCTCCTGCGACTCCGCCGGGACGAAAAGGATCGACACCTGCATGTGCGGCGGCTCGGCGAACCAGCGCTGCTTGCCGTCCCAGGCGTAGGGGGAGAGGTTCCGGTTGACCGTCGCCAGCCCCGCCCGCGCGACGCCCTTGGCCCGCGAGGTCATGCCGTGCAGCGCCTTCGGGGCCTCCAGCCCCACCCCGTGCGAGGTGCCGCCCGAGACCACCGCCAGCCAACCGTCGCCGGACGCCTTCTGCTGGCGGTACCCGAAGCGGTCGCCCCGGGTCACCGCGGTCACGTCCAGCACGACGCCCTTGTAGTGGGTGGCGTCGTGGTCACCCAGCCACAGCCGCGTGCCGATGCGGGCCCGGAACCGGGTCTGCGGGAACTGCTGCCGCAGCCGGCTCAGCTCGTCGGCGCTGAGGTGGCTGACGAACATGGTGTGCAGCGGCAGCTGGGCGGCACGGAGCCGGTCCATCCACCCGATGACCTCCTCCACCGCGTCGGTGCCGTCGGCACGGTCCAGCGGCAGGTGGATGGCGAAGCCCTCCAGCCGCACGTCGTCCAGCGCGGCCCGCAGCTTGCCCAGGTCCTCCGGCGCCACGCCGTGGCGCTTCATGCTGCTCATGACCTCGACCACGACGCGCGAGCCCACCAGCCCGTACACGCCGTCCACCGACGACGCGGACCGGATCACCCGGTCCGGCAGCGGCACCGGCTCCTCGCCGCGGCGGTAGGGGGTCAGCACCAGGATGTCGCCGCTGAACAGCTCCCGCATCGACGCGGCCTCGTAGGAGGTGCCCACGGCGACGATGTCGGAACCGAGCATGGCCACCTCCTCCGCGAGCCGTTCGTGGCCGAAGCCGTAACCGTTGCCCTTGCAGACGGGCACCAGGCCGGGGAACGCGGCGGCCACCGCGCGCTGGTGCGCCCGCCAGCGGTCGGTATCGACATACAGGGTGAGCGCCATGACCGGGGGACACCTCTCTAGCTTCCGGGTCGTCTGTGGTTGGTCCGTGTGGGGGCACCGTGTGGGGCGGCGAGGATGGGGGCGCGCGCGTCGCACGGGGCGGGCGCGGACGGGGACACCGGCGGTGCCCCTGTCCAGGATGCGTCAGCGGCGCGACATGTAGATGTCGAGCGCCTTGTGCAGCAGCTTGTTCAGCGGGAAGTCCCACTCGCCGAGGTACTCGGCGGCCTCGCCGCCCGTGCCCACCTTGAACTGGATCAGTCCGAAGAGGTGGTCGGTGTCCTCCAGCGAGTCGCCGATACCGCGCATGTCGTAGACCTGCGCGCCCATCGCGTGCGCGTCCCGCAGCATCTGCCACTGCATCGCGTTGGAGGGGCGCACCTCGCGCTTGTGGTTGGCCGAGGCGCCGTACGAGTACCAGACGTGGCCGCCCACGACCAGCATCGTGGCCGCGGCGACCGCCTCGCCCTCGTGGAGCGCGAAGTACAGCCGCATCCGCGGCTCGTCGCCGCGCTGCGCCGTCTCGGCGTTGAGCGCGTTCCACATCTGCTGGAAGTAGCCGAGCGGGCGGGGCCGGAACTTGTCACGCTCGGCCGTGACCTCGTAGAGCTGCTGCCACTGCGGCAGGTCGTCGTAGCCGCCGCGGACCACCTGGACGCCGGCCTTCTCGGCCTTCTTGATGTTGCGGCGCCACAGCTGGTTGAACTCCTTGTGCACCTGCTCCAGCGTCCGCCCGGCCAGCGGGATCTGGAAGACGTAGCGGGGCTGGACGTCACCGAAGCCGGCGCCCTCGTCCTCGTCCTGCTGCCAGCCCATGCGGCGGAGCTTGTCGGAGACCTCGAAGGCGCGGGGCTCCAGGAAGGTCGCCTCCACGTCCCGAAGCCGCTTCACCTCCGGGTTCTGGATGCCGGCCTTGATGGCCTTGGCGTCCCAGCGGCGGATGACCACGGGCGGGCCCATCTTCACCGAGAAGGCGCCCTGGGCCTTGAGGTGGGCCAGCATCGGCTGCAGCCAGTCCTCGAGGTTCGGGGCGTACCAGTTGATGACCGGGCCCTCGGGCATGTAGGCGAGGTAGCGCTTCACCTTGGGAAGCTGGCGGTACAGGACCAGGCCGACGCCGACGAGCTTGCCGTAGGAGTCGTACCAGCCCATCGACTCGTTGCGCCATTCCGACTTCACGTCGGCCCAGGCGGGGACCTGCATGTGGCTGGCTGACGGCAGTGAGCGGATGTACGCCAGATGCTGCTCGCGGCTGATCGTCCTCAGGGTCAGGCTCATTCGGGCGTTCCTCCGGCGGCACGTCGGCGCTCTGGTGATCTCGTCGGTCGGCGGCAGCCTTGTGGGGCTCCCCGCCGGAAGCCTACTGCCGCCCGGAGCGGCGGCTGCTCCTGCCGTGCCAGTCGGGGGAGTTATCCGGTCCGCGCGCGGTCGGCCGAACGGGGCGCACGGGCCGTCCGGACCCGCCGTCCGTGCGCATTGGCGCGGCGGGTCCGGAGGGTCGCGCCGCCGCCCCCGTGCCCCGCCGGCATCCGTGCGCCGGGCCCGGTGCCGGTCACCCCGGCGACCGCCGGGGCCCGGC
>NZ_JAAVJD010000129.1 GCF_012033735.1 Streptomyces lonarensis
GGGCGGCTCCGGCCGGCGCGGGTGCGGCCGGGGGCGGTCGGGGGCGGTCGGGGGCGGTCGGCGGCTGCGCGGTCACCGGCTGCCTCCGCGGGCGGGCGGGGTCTCCACGAGGCGGAGGAAGGCGTCCTCGACGGTGGCCGCGCCCGTGGCGCGACGCAGGCCGTCCGGGGTGTCGTCCGCCAGGATTCTGCCGTCCCGCATCAGCAGCAGCCGGTCGCAGCGGTCCGCCTCGTCCATGACGTGGGAGGAGACGAGCAGCGTGGTGCCGCGGCCGGCCGCGAGGCGGTGGAAGAGGCGCCAGAGGTCGCGCCGCAGCACCGGGTCGAGTCCGACCGTCGGTTCGTCGAGGACGAGCAGCTCGGGTTCGCCGAGGAGGGCGACGGCCAGCGAGGCCCGCGACCGCTGCCCGCCGGAGAGGTCGGCGGTGAGTGCCCCGGCCCGGTCCCGGAGGTCCACGTCGTCCAGGACGCGCGCCACGTCGGCGGCGCGGCGCCGACGCCCGACCCCGAGGACCGCGGCGTAGTGGTCGAGGTTCTGCCGGACGGTCAGGTCGCGGTGGACGGAGGGTTCCTGGGTGACGTACCCGATGCGGGAGCGGAGCCCGGGGTCGCCGGCCGGGCGGCCGAGGACGCTGAGCCGACCGTGGACGCGCGCCTGGGTCCCGACGACGGAACGGAGCAGCGTGGTCTTGCCGCAGCCGGACGGCCCGAGCAGTCCGGTGACGGTGCCCGGCGTGACGGTGAGGGTGATGCCGTGGAGGACGGGCCGTCCGCCGCGCTCGACGGTCAGCTCCCGGGCGTCGACCGCGGCCGGTCGCCCCGACGCACCGGCGGCGCCGCGCGGCCGGGCCGGTTCTGACCGGTTCGCTCCCGGTTCGTCGCTCACGTCCGCATCGTGCTCCGTGGCGGCGGCGGGGTCAAGCAGGTCACGGTCGGCGTCCGCCGGTGCGTCCGCGGCAGCGTCTACGCTGGGGCGCGTTATGCCTGAAGCAGCGCTACCGCCGACGCGTGTCGGCCTGTCCACCGCCTCCGTCTACCCGGAGAGCACCGCGGCCGCCTTCGAGACGGCCGCCCGGCTCGGGTACGACGGTGTCGAGGTCATGGTGTGGACCGATCCGGTCAGCCAGGACGTCGACGAACTGGCACGGCTGTCGGAACGCCACGACGTGCCCGTGCTGGCGATCCACGCGCCCTGCCTGCTGATCACCCAGCGGGTGTGGTCGACCGACCCGTGGGTGAAGCTCCGCCGGTCGCGCTCGGCCGCCGAGCAGCTCGGCGCGGACACCGTGGTGGTCCACCCGCCGTTCCGGTGGCAGCGCGCCTACGCCAAGGAGTTCGTCGCGGGGGTGCGGCGCATGGCGGACGACACCGACGTGCGCATCGCGGTGGAGAACATGTACCCGTGGCGGTACCGCAAGCGCGAGATGCTGGCCTACTCCCCCGGCTGGGACCCGACGGAGGACGACTACCGCCACTTCACGCTGGACACCTCGCACACCGCGACCGCCCGGGTGGACACCCTGGCGATGGCGGAGCGGATGGGCGACCGGCTGGCACACGTCCACATCGCCGACGGCACCGGCACGGCGAAGGACGAGCACCTGGTGCCGGGGCGCGGCAGCCAGCCCTGCGGTGAGCTGCTGGGCCGGCTGGGCGCGACGGGATTCGCCGGCCACGTGGTGGTGGAGGTGAACACCCGGCGGGCGGTCTCCGGCGACGAGCGGGAGGCGGACCTGGCCGAGGCGCTGGCGTTCACCCGGCTGCACCTCGCCGCGGGCGTCCCGCACACCGGCGGTTAGCGGCGCCGCACGCCCGGGTGGGGGGCGCGGCGCGCGGCGGGTCGGCGCCCCGGGTGGGGGCGCGACGACGGATGTCAGGGCACGACGACGATCTTGCGGCCCTTGCCGGCCTTGAACTGGTCGATCGCGGCCGGGTAGTCGGCCAGCGGCACCCGGTCGCTGATGAAGACGGCCGGGTCGATCACCCCGTTGGCGAACAGGTCGGCGGCACGCTCGTAGCTGTGCAGCACCGCCATGGAGCCGGTGATGGTGATCTCCTGGTTGTAGATCTTGTAGGGCTCGATGGTGGCCGTGGTGGCGTAGTCGGAGACGCCGAACTGCAGGAACGTGCCGGCCTTGGCGACGCGGTTGATGCCGTCCTGGATGGCGGCGGCGTTGCCGGTGGCGTCGATGACGATGTCCCAGCCCTGCGGGCGACCCAGTTCGTCGGCGCCGGCAGCGGCGTTGGAGACGCCGAGGGTACGGGCCGTGGCGAGGCGGTCGGGGTTGAGGTCGACCACGTCCACCGAGGCGGCGCCGGTGAGCTTGGCAAGCTCCAGCATCATCAACCCCATGGTGCCCGAGCCGTAGATCAGCACCCGGGAGGCCATGCGGGCCGACAGGATGTCGTAGCCGCGCACCGCGCAGGAGAGCGGCTCGATCAGTGCGGCGTCCGCGACGTCCACGTGGTCGGGGAGCTTGACGCAGTTGGCGACCGGGGCGACCGCGAACTCGGCGGCGCCGCCCGCCACGGAGACGCCGATGGCGGCCCAGCGCTCGCACATGTTGGCGCGGCCCTCACGGCAGAACCGGCACTCGTGGCAGTAGAGCGAGGGGTCGACCGCGACCTTGTCGCCGACGGCAACCTCGGTGACCTGGGTGCCGATCGCCGCGACGGTCCCGGCGAACTCGTGGCCCGGGACGATGGGCAGGGTGGGGGCGAACTCGCCCTCCAGGATGTGCAGGTCGGTGCCGCACAGGCCGCACGAGGCGACCTCGACCACCACGTCGCGGGGGCCGGGGGTCGGGTCGGGCACCGTGGTGACGGTGACCTTGCCGGGCGCTTCGATGACGGCGGCTTTCACTTGACGGCTCCTAGCGACAGGCCCTGGACCAGCTTGTCCTGGGCGGCGAATCCCGCGGCGAGCACCGGCAGGGAGATGGCGAACGAGGCCGCACACATCTGGGCGAGGAAGAGCCCCTGGCTGGTGATGAAGCTGGTGAGGAAGACCGGGGCGGTCTGCGCCGTCACACCGGTGAGGACCCGGGCGAACAGCATCTCGTTCCAGCTGAAGATGAAGCAGATCAGCGAGGTGGCCGCGATGCCGGGACCGGCGATCGGCATGATCACCCGGTACAGGATGACGGGGAGCCGGGCGCCGTCGATCTGGGCCGCCTCAATGACCGAGGCCGGGACCTCGGCGAGGAAGGACTGCAGCATCCAGACGGCGATCGGGAGGTTCATCGCCGTATAGAGGATGATCAGCAGCCAGATGTTGTCGAGCATGCCGATGTTCTGCGCGATCAGGTAGATCGGGAGCAGCGCGGCCACGATCGGCAGCATCTTGGTGGACAGGAAGAAGAACAGCACGTCCCGCCACGCCTTGACCGGCCGGATCGACAGCGCGTACGCGGCCGGCAGGGCGAGCACCAGCACCAGGAGGGTGGAGAGCAGCGAGGCGGTGAGCGAGTTGATCAGCGGGGGCCAGGGGCTGGCGCCGCCGCCGAAGAACTCGCGGTAGCTGTCGAGCGTCAGCGGCGCCGTCAGCGACGGCGGGTTGGTCGCCGCGTCGGACTCCGAGCGGAAACTCGTCAGCACCATCCAGGCGACCGGCAGGAAGAACAGCAGGCCGACGGCCCACGCGAGCAGGCCGAGGAAGGCGCCCTTGCCGCGCTGGGCGAGATTGGCCGACGGGGCGGCGGTGGTGGTCACAGCGCTCACCGGGAACCCTCCTCGCTGAACAGGGACGACACGACGCGCAGCGCGAAGGTGGCCAGGATGATCGAGCCGATGACCACCAGGACGCCGGCGGCGGAGGCGAGGCCGTACTCGTGGGCCTGGTAGAAGGTCTGGTAGATGCTGAACGGCAGGTTCGCCGTGCCGAGACCGCCCTGGGTCATGATGAACACCGCATCGAAGTTCTGCACGATGTAGATCGAGCCGAGCAGACCGCCGAGTTCGAGGTAGCGGCGCAGGTGGGGCAGCGTGATGTAGCGGAACATCTGCCAGTTGCCGGCGCCGTCCAGGCGTGCCGCCTCCATGACGTCGCCGGGACGGCTCTGCAGCCCGGCGAGCAGGATCAGCATCATGAACGGCGTCCACTGCCAGACCAGCGAGATCTGCACCGCGAGCAGCGGCATCTCGGAGATCCAGTCCGGCTGGACCGGGTTGTCGATGCCGAACAGCCCCGCGAACCAGTTGATGAAGCCGTTGAGCAGCCCGTACTCCGGGTTGAACAGCATGTGCTTCCACAGCAGCGCGGCTGCCACGGGCACCACCAGGAACGGCGCGATCATCAGGGTGCGGACGATGCCGCGGCCCCGGAACGACCGGTCCAGGAGCAGCGCGATGGCGAGGCCGAGCACCAGGGAGGCGAGCACGACCGTCGTGGTGAGGATGATCGTGGTCAGGACCGAGGACCGCAGGTCGGCGTCGGTCAGGACCTCGCCGAAGTTGGCGAGTCCCGCGAAGGCGCGGTCGTCGGGGTAGAGCGAGTTCCAGTCGAACAGCGAGATGACCAGCGTGGCCGCGAACGGCAGCTGGGTCATGACGATCAGGAAGATCAGGGCGGGCAGCAGGGGCGCCCGGCGGGCCCACACGCTTGCGCGGCGGGCCGCGGCCGGCCGCCGGGCGGAGTCGTTCCGCCCGGCGTCCGCGCCCGACGACTGCGGCGGCGCCGCGGTCGGGGAGGTGCTCATCAGTCCTGGTACCCCTCGCCGACGCGCTCGGCCGCGGCCTGGGCCTTCTCCAGGGCTTCCTCGACGCTCTGCTGACCGGCGATGGCGGCGCTGATCTCGCGGGAGACGCGGGTGCCCAGGTCGGTGAACTCGGGGATGCCGACGAACTGGATACCGGCGGCGGGGCGGGGCTGGACGCCCGGGTCGTCCGGCTTGGCCTCGCTGATGGCGCGGAAGGTCACGTCGTAGAAGGCCTCCGCGTCCGCCTGGTAGTCGGCGTTCTCGTAGGTCGAGGCGCGCTTGCCCGCGGGGACGTTGGACCAGCCGCTGGTCTCGCCGACCAGCTCCTCGTAGCCCTGGCTGGACGCCCAGGAGATGAACTTCCAGGCGTTGTCGGTGTTCTCGGACGCCTTCTGCATGCCCCAGGCCCAGGTGTAGAGCCAGCCGGAGGACTCGGTCTCCTTGACCGGCGCCGGCACGTAGCCGATGTCGCCCTGCACCGGGGAGCCCTCGGCCTCCAGCGAACCGGCACCGGCGGTGGCGTCGTACCACATGGCGGTGTTGCCCTGGGTCATGTTGTTCAGACACTCGGCGTAGCCGGACTGGGCGGCGCCGGACTGGCCGTGGTCGCGGACCAGGTTGACGTAGAACTCGGTGGCCTCGACGAACTCCGGCGCGGTGAGCTGCGCGTTCCAGTCCTCGTCGAACCAGGTGCCGCCGAAGGTGTTGACGACCGTGGTCAGCGGCGCGATCAGCTCACCCCAGCCGGGGAGGCCGCGCAGGCAGATCCCCTTCATGTCGGAGCGCTCCTCGTCCACCGTGGCGGCGAACTCGGCGACCTCGTCCCAGGTGGGCTGCTCGGGCATCTCCAGGCCGAGCTCCTCGAAGACGTCCTTGCGGTACATCAGGAAGGAGGACTCGCCGTAGAACGGCTGCGCGTAGGTCTTGCCGTCCTCACCGGTGAGCGAGAGGCGCATCGGCTCGAGGATGTCCTCCTCGTTGTAGTCCGCGTCGTCGGCGAGGAAGGGGTCGAGCTCGTGGAGCCAGCCGTTGCGGGCGTAGATCGGCGTCTCGTAGTTGGAGATGGTCGCCACGTCGTACTGGCCGGACTGGCTGGCGAAGTCCTGGCTGATCTTGTCGCGGACGTCGTTCTCGGGGAGGACGGTGAAGTTCACCTCGATCCCCGTCTCCTCGGTGAAGTTGTCGGCGGTGAGCCGCTGGAGCTCCACCATCTGGGGGTTGTTCACCATGAGCACGTTGACGCTCTCGCCGTCACCCCCTGACGATCCTCCGGCTCCGGCGCATGCGGTGAGCAGCATGCCGCCCGCGAGGGCGGTGGCTATCGCTGCGCGGGTGCGTCGACTCTGACTGCGCATCATTGGGCTCCAGGGGTACAGGGGCAACGGGAACCAGCCGTCCGCCCGTTTTCGAGGTGGAAAGAGAGGGAAAGAGAGGGAATCTGTCGGTCGTGTACGTCTGTGCGAAAGTCGGGTGCGTGCCCCGCGGTCGTCGGTCCGCGGTCAGACCCTGATGACCTGCGGCCCCAGCAGGGAGTAGCGGTGGGCCTCGGCAAGGGGAAGTCCGGTGGTGGTCACGATGGCCTCGAAGTCGGCGACCTCGGCGAACCGGCAGAAGCTCACGGCGGCGAACTTGGTGTGCATGCCGACCAGTACGCGGCGCCGGGAGACGCGGATCGCCTGCGCCTTGACCTCGCTCACCGACGGGTCGGGGGTGGTGAGGCCCAGGTCGCGGGAGATGCCGTTGGCGCCGATGTAGGCCAGGTCGATGACGAAACCGGAGAGCATGGAGACGGTCCAGTGGTCGACCGTGGCGAGCGTCCCGCCGCGTACCCGGCCACCGGCGAGCAGCACGGTGCAGTTGTCGCGTTCGGCGAGGACCCCGGCGGTGGCCAGGGAGGTCGTCACGATGGTCAGCGGCCGTTCGGCGGGGAGCGCCTCGGCGATGAGCTGCGGGGTGAAGCCCTCGTCGAGGAAGACGGTCTCGGCGTCACCGAGCAGTCCCGCGGCGGCGGTCGCGATCCGCCGCTTCTCGGGTACGTGCATCGTGGTGCGGAAGGCGAGGGTCGTCTCGAATCCCGCACTCTCCACGGGGTAGGCGCCACCGTGGGTGCGGCGGACCAGGCCGTGGTCCTCCAGCAGTCGCAGGTCCCGCCGCACGGTCTCCTTGGCGACTCCGAGGGTGTCGGCGAGCTCCGCGACGTCCACCGCTCCGGAGCGGCGGGCAGCCGCGACAATGGCCCGCTGTCGTTCCTCCGCGCTCATGTCTCCCGCACGCCTTTCACCTTCGATGCCCGTTCGGGCCCTGAGGAGAAGTTCTACAGCGCACGGCGCGTGATCTCCAGGCCGCCCGTCCGGGAGATCGTGACCGCATCTGCCCGTTTCCTGGCAGCCGACGGGTAGCTGCAGCCGCTCAGCACAGCGGATCTCGGCAGCGATCGTCGAAAACGACGCCCGTTCGACGGCCCGCTTCGCCCGATACGGACCCGCGCACCGGTCGAGCGGGCGCTCGAGGCAAGGGCCGAGACGGGCGCCGTGCGGGCAGATCACCCCGGCCCGCGTGCCCGTCCGGTCACCATCGGGCATCGGCCGGGCACACAGCGCCGCGATCGGGCTCACACGCGGTGACCGGGTGGCGCGTCGGCGTGACGGTGCCGGCCGCCGCCGGTTGCCGCGCCGACCCGCGTGTTTGCGGCGGTCGGCGCCCCTGGGCGACGAGTTGGGAGGCGACGGCCCGTCCCTGCCCGGGTCGGGCCCGCGCGGTGTCACCGTCCGGCGTTGCGCGGACACGGGCGGGGTCGCCACGCAGGCGCCCGGGCGGCGGGGGTACCGGGAGCGCGGCGAGCGCCCCCGGCGCGGGGAGGGGACGCCCAGGGGGCGTCGCCCCCTCCCCCACCTGCGGTGACACCACCGCAGGGCGGCGGCGGCTGGGACACGCCGCCCTCGCTGGGCGGTGCGTCCGACCCACTCGGTTCCCGGATCGGGTGCCCGCCCTGCGCCCGGGCCCGCGGGGCGGGCAGGCAGCCGCTCCCGGCCCCCCGGACCGGAGCCCGGACGGCGCCCGACGCCGGACGGACCGCGCCGCCCGTCAGTCGGTGCCGGCCTCGTCGAGGCGCCGCCGGAGCTCGGGCGGCAGCGGGGTCGCCACCGCGTCCAGCGCGGCGTCGAGCTGCCACGGTCGGGACGCGCCGAGGATCGGCAGGACCGGAACCTGCCCGCCCGCCAACCACGAGAGGACCACCTGCCCGGCCGAGAGCCCGAGCTCGTCGGCGACCGAGGCCAGCGCCGCCGACCGGGCGGTGGACCCCGGGTGGTGGTACGCACGGGGCAGTTCGCGGTCGGCCACGTCGTACGCGCCCCGCAGCAGCGGCGTGTAGGCCCACACCTCCATGCCGTTGGCCGCGGCGTGGTCGAGCTGCTCCTCGCTGAGGTCGCCGAAGCGGTGCTCCGTGGTGAGCGTGCCGGGCCGCGGGCGCAGGTAGCTGTGGCTCAACTGGACGGCGTCCAGCGGCCGGGCCCCACGGGCGGCCGCCAGCGCGCGCGCCTGCTCCACCCGCCAGGCGGGGTGGTTGGAGGCCCCGACGCGGAGCGCCCGCCCGGAGTCGGTGAGTTCGGCGAGAGCGTCGACGGTCTCGGCGAGTTCCGTGGCACGGTCCTCCATGTGTATCCAGAAGAGGTCCACCCGGTCCACGCCCAGCCGCCGCAGGCTGGCCTGCGCCGCCGAGCGCACCGCTCGCGCCGACAGTCCGGTCCGCGGGCCGTCCGCGACCCCCGGCACGGCCGGCTCCGCGCCCGTCTTGGTCGCCAGCAGCACCCGGTCGCGCATCCCCGGGCGGGAGGCGAGCCAGCGCCCGAGCACCTCCTCGCTGTCGCCGCCCCGACCCGTCCCGCCCCGCCAGAAGGCATAGCAGTCCGCGGTGTCGATCCAGCGTCCGCCGCGTTCCACGAACCGGTCCAGCAGGACGTGGGCGTCCGCCTCGGGGACGGTGGTGCCGAAGTTCATCGTGCCCAGCACGAGCGAGGCGGGGCCGGGAGCGGGGACGGCGTCGGTGCGCCGGTGCGATGCGGTCATGGGACGAGCCTGGGAGCTGGAGTGCGCTCCAGGTCAAGTGCAGACTCTGCTGTCATGACGCACTACACGCCGGCCCAGGCCGCGGAACGCACCGGTATGTCGCTCGACACGCTCCGGTACTACGAGAAGTCGGGGGTGATCACCCCGGTGGCGCGCACCGGGGGCGGCCGCCGTGTCTACAGCGAGGGGGACCTCGAACGGCTCGCCCTGGTGCGCTGTCTGCGGCAGACCGGCATGCCGGTGGCGGAACTGCGCCGCTACAGCGAGCTGGGCACCGGGGCGGGGACGGCCGCGGAGCGGCTGCGGCTGCTGGAGGAGCACGACGCCCGGGTGCTGCACGCCGTGGAACTGCTGCTGACCGCCCGCCGGGAACTGCTGCTGGGGAAGATCGCGCGGTACCGGGCGGAGCTCGGGCTGTCGCCGTATCCCGGCGGGAGCGGGTCCGCCCCCGCCGGAGGCCCGGAGACCGGAAGGAGCGCGGACCCCGGCGTGGCCTCGGCCCCCGGTGGGCGACCCGGGGCACACCGGGGCGACACGCCCGCGTGTTGACCGGCCGCGGTATCGGCTGAGAGTGTTCGCCCATGCTTCCCGGCACGCGCCTCGTCGTACGACACCACGTGGACTTCGTCCGCGTGGCCAGCGCGCTGTGTCGCCGCGGTCGTCCCTGACGGCCGCGCCCGGCGATCGCCTCGGGTGCGGCGGAAAACCCTTCCGCTCGTCGCACGACCGTGCGCCACCCCAGCGAGGTCATTCTCATGCCTGCCGTACAGCGCCCCGCCGTACCCGCGCCCCGCACCACCCACTCCCCCGCGTCGCTCGCCGCCCTGGCACGCGGCTTCGCCGCCGACACGGCGAGCTGGGAACCGCTTCTCCGGTTCACCGCTCCCGAGCGCTTCTACACCCGGCTCAGCGTCGCGGCCGACCACGAGGTGTGGCTGCTGACCTGGCTTCCCGGCCAGGGCACCGAGATCCACGACCACGGCGGCTCCTCCGGCGCCTTCACCGTGGTCCGCGGGGAACTGGCGGAGGGAACGTTCCTTCCGGGTGCGGTGAGCTCCCCGCACGCGGCGCCGCGACGGCTGGCCGTGGGCGGTCTGCGGTCCTTCGGCCCGCGCTACGTCCACGAGGTCGTCAACCGCGGCACGGAACCGGCGGCCAGCGTCCACGCCTACGCACCCGCCCTCACCGCCATGAACACCTATCGCCATCGCGCCGACGGCACCCTGGTGCTGGACCGCACCGAGGAGGTCGACCGATGAGCACCACCCCTTCCGCTGCCGCACCACTCGGCATCGACCGCCATCTGGAGCGGGCCCGCGGGGAGTTGGACCGCGTCACCCCTCGGCAGGCACAGGACGAGGTCGCGGCCGGCGCACGGCTGGTCGACACCCGCCCGCAGCTCCGCCGCGAGGAGGAGGGCGGCATCCCCGGTGCGCTGGTGATCGAACGCAACCACCTGGAGTGGCGGCTGGACCCCTCCAGCGAGGGTGCGCTGCCCGAGGCGGACGACCACGGGCTGCGGTGGATCGTCTTCTGCGACGAGGGATACGCATCCTCGCTCGCGGCGGCCTCCCTGCGGACGGTCGGCGTCGTGCGGGCCACCGATCTCGTCGGCGGTTTCCGCGCGTGGCGGGCGGCGGGCCTGCCGGTGCTGCCGCCCACGGGGCGCCCCGGAGACTGACGCTGCGCGGGGGCGGTCGGCAGGGGTCCTGCAGACCACCCCCGCACGGCGGTTTCCTGCCGTGTTCCGGCCACCGCCGCGCGCCGTCCACAGTCGGCGGGCCCGCCACGCGACAATCGGCGGGCCGCTGAGCCGGCGGCCCAGGGTGACGACGGAGGCGGCAGGAATGCGAATAGACAGACGAGTGGCCGGGCCGGTCGTCGCGACGGTCCTCGGCGGGGCGCTGCTGACGGGGTGCGCGGACACCGGGACGGGCGGCGACCCCGCCGAGATCAGCGCCTCACCCACCGACGACGCCGAGCCGACGCCCGACGACAGCTCTCCCACCGCGGAGCCCGAGGACACCAGCCCCGACGCCACGGCGGAACCGGACACCGGCACGGACGCCGAGGAGGCCGCCGCCACCCCGGGCACCTGGCGGTACGACGAGACCCGGGAGTCGGACGGGACCCTGCGGACCGCCGACATCGACAGCGAGGCACCGGTCGACATCGACGGCGGCGACGACCCCGCCGTCCTGACGGTCGCGGAGCACTCCGTCCACGGCGGCGAGGCGTGGCTGGATCTGCCCGCCGGTTCGATCGACTGCACCGGCGAGTGCACGGTGCGGGTCACCGTCGACGACGCCGAACCGCTGGAGCTGCCCGCCTCCCGTGACCGCGACGACGAAGCACGCCTGCGCCTCGGCCGGGCGGAGGAGTTCTACGCCGGGTTGCGCACCGCTGCGACGGTGGCCGTGGAGGTCCCCGTCTCCGGGGTGGGCACGGTGCAGGTCTCCTTCCGGGTCACGGGGTTCGACCCCGAGCACTTCCCCGGCCGCGCGTGAGCCCGGGCCGCACCGCGGCGGGCGGCAAGCGGCGCCTGCCGCCCGCTGCGGTGCGGGGCGAGGCGGAGCGCCGGCAGCCGTTTCCTGCCACCCGCGAGTCCGCCACGCCGCCCCCGGCACCCCGGCAACGCCACTCCCGCGCGGGCGGGTGGCAGGATGGTTCCATGGATGTCCGCCGCAGGAACAACGTCGTCGTCACCGGGCGCGCGGACGGGCCGGTGCTGCTCCTCGCGCACGGTTTCGGCTGCGACCAGAGCATGTGGCGGCTCCTGGTCCCCGCCCTCTCCGACCGGTTCCGGCTGGTGCTCTTCGACTACACCGGGAGCGGCGGCTCGGACCGCGGGGCCTGGAACGCCCAGCGCTACGGCTCGTTGGAGGGCTACGCCGCGGACGTCGCGGAGATCTGCGAGGAGCTCGACCTACGGGACGTCACCCTCGTCGGCCACTCGGTGAGTGCCATGGTGGGGGTGCTCGCCGCCACGGCGGAGGGAAGCCGCATCGGCGCGCTGGTCCTGCTGGTCCCGAACCCCCGCTACCTCGACGCTCCGGAGGAGGGCTACCACGGCGGGTTCTCCGCGACCGACATCGACGAACTGCTCGACTCGCTGGAGGCGAACCCGGGGTGGCCGCAGTGGCTCGCCCCCGTGGTGATCGGCGACCCCGGCCGTCCCGAGCTGACCGCCGAGTTGGAGGAGGTGTTCTGTGCGGCCGATCCCGAGGTGGTCCGCGCCTTCGCCAGGGCCACCTTCCTCACCGACTCCCGCGCCGACCTCGCCGGGGTCACCATTCCCAGCCTGATCGTGCGTACCGCCCAGGATGCGATAGCCCCGCTGGGGGTGAGCCGGTTGGTGCACGAGCAGATCGCCGGTTCGCGGCTGGTGACCCTCGACGCCACCGGGCACTGTCCGCAACTGAGCGCTCCGGAGGCCACTGCGCGGGCCCTCCGGGAGTTCGCAGGGGTGGTGAACCGTCGATGACCGCGCCGGGCGAGGAGCACGAAGCAGTGAAGGAAGCCGGGGCGTCCGCCCTGCCGGGCCCCGAGACGACCCGCCCCCCGGCGCCGGAACGGGACGACCGCCGCCGGGCCGCCGGCGGCGGCACCGCGACCGACGCCGCGTTCACCGCGCTGCTGGAGGACAGCGCGGAGGAACTCTACGAGAAGGCGCCGTGCGGCTACCTCTCCACCCTGATGGACGGCACCGTGGCCCGGGTCAACGGCACGCTGCTGGAGTGGCTGGGGCTGACCCGGGAGGAGGTGGTGAGCCGCCTCACCTTCCCCGACCTCCTGACGGGGTCGGGCAAACTGTTCTACGAGACGCGGTTCTTCCCCTTGCTGCGGCTCAAGGGCGAGGTCAACGGCATGGCCATGGACCTCTCTCTTCGGGACGGCCGCCTTCCGGTGATGGCGAGCGCGACGCTGAAGACCAGCGCCGACGGCCAGCCCCTGCTGATGCGCATCACCTTGTTCGACGCCCGCGACCGCCGCGCCTACGAGGCGGAGCTGCTGCGCGGCAAGAAGGCCGCCGACGAGGCCCGGGTGCGCGCCGAGGCGGACCGCACCCGCCTGCAGTCGGCGCTGGCCGTGCTCCAGCGCAGCCTCCTCCCCGACGACCTGCCCCGCGTCCCCGGGATGGAGGTCGCCTCGTACTACCACACCGCCTCCCTCGACCAGCTGGGCGGCGACTTCTACGACCTGTTCCAGGTCGACGGGTCGCGCTGGGCGTTCTTCCTCGGGGACGTCTGCGGCAAGGGGCCGGAGGCGGCGGCGGTTACCTCACTGGTGCGTTACACGCTGCGCGCCGCCGCACTGCACGACTCCGAGCCGGAAGCGGCGTTGACCACGCTCAACACCGTCCTCTACGAGCGGTACACCGGCAGCGACCCCCGCTACTGCACCGCGATCTTCGGCGTGCTGCGGCCGCACCCCGACACCGGCGAGGTGGAGATTTCCCTGGCTTCCGGGGGGCATCCGCCCGCCTTGGTGGTGCGCCGCGACGGCGAGGTGGAGCATCTGCGCACCCCGGGAGGGCTACTGGTCGGTATCCTCCCGACGGCCAACTTCACCACGGCGGGTACTGTGCTGCGTGCCGGGGACACGTTGTTGCTCCACACCGACGGGCTCACCGAGGCCCGTACCGGGGCGGACCGCGGGCTCTACGGCGACGCGGCGCTGACCGCGTTCGCCGGGGAGCGCGCCCCGGTGGGCGCGTCAGCGCTGGTCGAGTCCCTGACGGAACTGCTCCACGGTTTCGGCGCCGGTCTCGACGACGACACCGCCCTGCTCGCCCTGGGCGTTCCGGTGACGGGAGCCGGGACTGCGGGCGGCGCGACCCGACAGGCCGACGCCGCCACAGACAGCCGTTCGAACAGCCACGAGACCACCGCATGAACCACTTGACCATCGCCCCCGTCGACGCCGACTCCGGCCCGGTGCTGGAGGTCGGCGGCGATCTGGACTACGCCACCGCGCCCACCCTGCGGGCCGCGGTCACTGCACTGGCGCCCGCGGCCGGGCAGTTGCTCCTGCTCGATCTCGGCGGCCTCACCTTCTGCGACTCCTCGGGTATCGCGGTCTTCGTGGCGGCCCGCAACCACGCGGCCGCACACGGCGCGGAGCTGGCGCTGGCCGCCGTCCCGCCGCAGACCGTCCGTGTCCTGGGCGTCACCGGCCTGGCGCAGGTCCTCTCGATGTACGACCACGCCGACAGCGCGGTCGCCGCGCACCTTTCGCGGCGCTGAACTCCGCACCAGAACGCGCGGCCCGGGGCCTCGCCACCGGGCCGCGCCTCGCCGCTGCACCTCTCGTCCCGTCCCCCGGCCCGGGGTCAGCGCGCTCCGGGGCAGCGCGGTCCGGGGGGCCGTCCCGGACCCGCGCCGGCCGTCCCCACCGCGCCACGGCACGAGGCCGAGCGCTGCGGCACGCCCGCCGGTGCGCGCCGCCGGGGAGCTCGCCCCGGCCTCACCCGGCTGCCCCGCCGGCCCGGTCGCACCGGTCCAGCGGCCGGCAGTCCGTACGTACACATGTCCGGCATTCTCGGTTTGGAATCGACTGCGCCCGGTAACCCGACAGGGCTGAGGCCGCTGTGACGGGCGTGCCGCCGCCACGGACCGGCGGCGGGCCGCCCTCCCGCCGTCGACGGACCGAGGGTCCGCCGTCCCGGGTCACCGGACGGCGCCGATCGGCCGACACCACTCGACGTGACCACCGGACCTTCGGAGACGCCACCGCCGCCGCCCCCACGAACGTGAGCGAGCCCCATGACCCCCACTGCTCCCACCGACCCCACGACCTCCCCCGCCGGCCCCCGGCACCGGCACGCCGACACCCCGGACACCGATGCGTGGTTCCACCGCCTGGCGACGCTGGCCGAGGGGACCGAGCGCTCCCGGCTGCTGGACGACCTGATGACCGCCTGGCTGCCGATGGCCCACCGCATCGCCCTCCGCTACCGCGACCGGGGCGAGGAGACCGAGGACCTGTTGCAGGTCGCCGCGTTGGGACTGGCCAAGGCGCTCGACCGTTTCGACCCGCACCGCGGACACGCCTTCGCCGGCTATGCCGTCCCGGTGGTGACCGGCGAGATCCGGCGCCACTTCCGCGACAACACCTGGGACCTGCACGTGCCCCGCCGCACCAAGGAGTTGCGCAACCTCGTCCGACGAGCCGCGGGCGAGCTCGGTGAGGAGCACCCCGGGAGCCGGGGCGCGCAGCGGCGGCTCGCGGAACACCTGGACATCGACGAGGAGGAGGTCCGGCGCGGCGTGGGAGCGCTCGACAGCTACGCCTGCCTGTCGTTGGACGCCCCGACCGGCGCGGCGGGGCGGCCGCTGGCGGAGACGCTGGGCGACTGCGACAGCGACTACGAGCGCGTGACGGAACGCGTCTCGGTGCGCCCGTACCTGCGGGCCCTCCCCGCCCGGGAACGGGCCGTGCTGCACCTCCGCTTCTTCCGCGACCTCACGCAGCGGCAGATAGCGCAGCGACTCTCCCTCTCCCAGATGCACGTCTCGCGCATCCTGCGCCGGGTCTGCGAGGGTGCTCGGGAGCATGTCGAGGGCGCGGTGGGGACGGACGACGACGGTGCGGAGGGCACCGCACGGCCGGGTGACGCGGCCTCGGCACCGCCCGAGCCCGCAACCGCTCCCCGCCCGGTACCCCGCCGTTCCGGCGGGAGCGGGCGCGGTGGCGTCCGGGCCGCTCCGACAGGCCGGCCCCGGGCCGTCTCCGCGGTGCTGTCCCGGCCCGGGCGCGCGGACGGCCCTCCGGTAGCAGCGGCACCACCTCGACTGGACCTCCCACCCCGCGGCGCCGCGCCTGCCCGGACTCCTCAGCCTCGCGAGGCGGGGGAGCCGGGGCCCGCCGAGGCGCCCGGACGCAGTGCGGC
>NZ_JAAVJD010000012.1 GCF_012033735.1 Streptomyces lonarensis
CGGACCGCGCCTTCGGGGAGCCGCCGTGCGCCGGGCGGTGCGACGGCGGATCGGCGAGCGGGAAGGACACGGCGTGGTCGGCGGACGGCGGGCAGCCGGTGACGGGTCCGGGCCGGGGGCGGGCACGAGCCGCCGGTGGCGGGTGCGGGCGGCGGGCCGCTTCGCCGCCCGTCCCGTCCTCGGCCGTCCGGGGCCGGTCAGCCGTCGTGGGGCCCCGGTGCGAGCGACCAGATCCGCTCGGCGGTCAGCGGCCCGTCGGCGGCGAGGAACGCGCCGTGGTCCAGGGCGAGCGGGGCGAGTTGCGAACCGTGGCAGAGGACGGCGGCGCGCTTGCGCGCCCATGCCGCGGCGTCGAGCCGGGCCGCGTGCGCGACCTCGGTGACGTAGCGGCCGCGCAGTTCGCGGAACGCCTCGCCCCAGGTCTCGCTGGCGGCCAGGGCCTCGTCGGTCCGGTCACCGCCCCAGCCCGGGAGGTGCCCGGTGTAGGGGAGGTCGGCGTAGACCAGCGGGGTCAGGTCGGCGCGGTCGGCCAGCGCGCGCAGCGTGGTCTCCCGGGCCGCCCGGTGGTCGGGCTGGTTGGTGCCCAGCGGCAGCAGGACGGTGGTGCCCGGGGCAGCCTCCCGCAGCGCGTCGGCGAGTTCGGGGAGGCCGGGGTCGCCGCCGTAGGGGCCGTCGGGGTGGCCGAGGGTGCGCCGTGCCACGCCCAGCAGCTCGCAGGCGCGGGCGTCCTCGGCATCCCGCACGCGGTGCGCCTCGGCGGCGGAGGTGAACCCGCAGGAGGCGTCCCACCACGAGACGGCGGCATCGGTCGGTGGCGGCCCGGCGTGAACGGTCAGGACGGTGACGGGCCCGGGGAGCCGTGGCAGCAGCCCGGCCAGCGACAGCGCGGCGTCGTCGAAGTGCGGTGAGACGACGAGGGTTCCGGGGGCGCGCCCGCCGGCTCCGCTGCTCCCGGCCGTTCTGGTGTGCTCGGTGTGGTGGGTGTGCTCGGGGTGCTGGGACGGCTGGTGCACAGGGCTCCTCGGGCAGTGGGGTGGCGCGGGGCGGGGGTGTCACCCGGGCCGGTGCGCGGCCGGGTGCCGGCTCAGGGCCAGAGACGGGCGGGGTCGAGCCGGTCGAAGACGTCGTCCCAGGCGGAGTCGTCGCCCTCCCACCGTCCGGGCACCAGCGGGGTGGTGTCCCAGGCGATGCCCGGCGGCAGCGCGGCGCCGTCGGTCGGCGGGGTGCGGCGCACCCACAGCAGGGCGAAGCGGTGGCCGGGGTGGGCCGCAGCGAGGGTGGCGCGCAGCCGCCGCAGGTCGTCGGCGGCGCTCTCGTCGAAGGCGTCGTGGTGGATGTAGAGCACCCGTGCCGACGAGGCGGCGCGGGCCCGGAACCGGTCCGCGAGGTGCCGGAACTTGGCTCGTACGGCCGGTAGTTGCTCCTCGATGTCCTCCCGGGTGAGCCGTCCCGGCTCACCCGGGGCGAAGTCGTGGAAGAAGCGGATGTCGGAGCCGCGGTCGAGGGCACAGAGTCCGTCGCTGAACGGCTCGACCGCGCCCGGGCGCAGCACCTCGCGGAAGTCGGTGTCGATCGCCTCCACGACGGAGGCGAGTTCGAGGTCGAGCCAGTCGAAGAAGGCGGCGCGCTCGTCGCCGGTGACGCGCCGGAGCTGGTGGGTGACCTCGCAGTGGTAGCCGAGGCCGACACAGCTGTCGAAGGGGTGGGGGGCGGGCATGGCGGGGCCTCTCCGGAGAGCCACGGGGCGGCCGTGGCAGTGGGGGTCCGGGCGTCGGCGGCGGGGGGGGCTGCGCGGCCGGCGGTGGGGAGGGGGTGGGGTGGTGAGCGCGCGGTGTGCGCACGTCGGCGCGCCCGGCCGCGCGCAGTCGGGCCTCCGCACTCCGTCGAGCGGTCGGCGCGGCGGGTCGGTCGGCGGCCCGCGGTCGGCGTCGGCGTCGGCGGTCGGCGGTGGCTCAGTCGGCGGTGCGGCGGCGCAGCACGAGGCCGGTGCTGCCGCGCTTGCTGAGGTAGGCGCGCCCGAGGCAGACGGCCTCCACCGCCGGGGCCACCAGCTCGACGCGGTCGACCTGCCGCCAGGTGGCGTTGCCGTCGAGCCAGGGGTCGAACCGCGCGGCCAGGGCGCCGGGTTCGAGCGCGACCAGCAGTGTGTCGGTGGGCAGCGCGTCCAGCAGCGCCGGCTCCTGGCCGTAGTACAATATCTCGACCAGCAGGTAGGCGGCTCCCGGCAGGTGCCGTCCGCCGGCGAGCGCCGCGAGGTCCTCCGTACCCGCCGGCGCCGACTCCGGGCGGCTCGCGTCGAGGCGGGCCCGGAAGGCGTCGTTGGGCTCGGTGGGGAGGACGCGGAAGCCCTTCTGCTCCAACCGGCCGGTCAGCGCGCCCTCGCAGGCGCCGACCTCGACCAGCGGCCCGTCGTCGGGGCGGACCCACCGGGCGGTCCAGGCGGTGGTGGCGTCCAGCCGCTCCTGCTCGTAGGGCGAGGTGGCGAACTCCCACGGGTCGGCGACGGCGGCAGCCTCGTCGCCGAGACTGGCCAGCAGCGCGAACAGCCGTTCCCGCTCCGCGGCGTCGCCGGCGAAAAAGCGCTCGACGGCGGGGATGCGGGGGGTGTCGACGAGGTACTCGGGGTCGGCCTCGGCCAGCAGCCCGCCGCACCAGCGGTTGACGAACGCCGTCTTGCGCGCGACGCCCGCGGCGTCCAGCGCACGGTCCTCGTCGCTGACGTACTGGAGGAACGGCGAGTACCCGACCGCGTGGCGCACCGTACGGCCGCCGGCGGCGACCGCCGCGTCCCTGCCGAGCCGACCGCGGCTGCGCCGGTTGTCGCCGGGCGAATGGGTCCACACCCGGGCCTCGCGCTCCCCCGCGGCACGGTCGATCAGGCCGCGGAGCGTGTCCGGCCCCGGTGGCGCCCCCACCACGCCACCGGGACGGACCCGCTGCCCCAGCGCCGCCAGGGCGTCGAGAGGATCGCCGTCCGGCGACAGCGACACGACGTCACCGGTCCCGGCGACCACGACACGGACCTCGGGACGGTCGGGGGCGGTGAGGACGGTCGAGAAGTCCAGCACCGCGTCCTCCGCCCGGAGGACCACCACTATGTCGATCACAGGCATTCCCATCCAGCAGCGGGGCGAGACGAGTTGGCATCCGGAGCGCTCTGGAGCCTAGACCCCTGACCGAACAAAGGTCCAGACCTGATGGTCGGAGCATCGATGCCCCGGCGGGCCGCCCACACGGGCAGGGCGGTCAGCTCCGGAGGTCACCACGACGCCCGACGGGACGATGGAAACTCGCCGACACCAACGACCGGTTGCATTGCGAACCATCAGCCGGCGGCACGCGGTCGCGCTCGCGCTGCGGGCCGAGCGCCGCCCCGAGGCGCGGCGCGACAGCGTGGGCGCTTCGGCCGACAGGCGGAGGCCGACCCGCACCTCCGCACAGAAAGCGTCATTACCAGGACACGCTGCGCATCGGTGCCCTACGCTACGACCGCCCGCGCAAGCGCCTCGGGGCGCCGTGCCGACTGCGAGCCGCCCGCTTCCGGCAGGTTGCGCCCCGCCCCCAGCATGGAGATGTCGAACGGTGAAGACCCCGCAGACCCATCCCCTCGGCGACGAACTCGCTTCGACCGAGCGGACCCGCCTGCGCCGCATGAAGAACAAAGCACGCACTGCGCGTTCCGATCTGGACGCGATCCTGGCTGCCGGGTTCGTCTGTCACCTCGGCGTCCTGGTGGACGGCACCCCTCGGGTGGTGCCCACGGTCTACGGTGCGACCGCCGATGCCCTCTTCTTCCACGGATCGGTCGCCACTCCCAGCCTGATGCGGGCGCCGGAGGCCGAAGTGTGTGTCACGGTCACCCACGTCGACGGAGTGGTGCTCGCCCGGTCGTTGTTCGAACACAGCGTCAACTTCCGCAGCGCCATGGTCTACGGGGTGCCCCGCCTGGTGGAGAACGAGGACGAGAAGCTAGAGGGCCTGCGAGTGGTGACCGAACAGGCGGCACCAGGCCAGTGGGACTACGCCCGCCGCCCGAACCGCAAGGAGCTTGCGGCGACGTCGCTGCTGGCACTCGGGCTGAACGAGGCGTCCGTAAAGGTGCGGACCGGCCCGCCGGACGATGCCGGGAGCGAGGACGCCGCACTCGGCCTCTGGGCGGGCGTGCTGCCGCTGCACGCCGTGCCCGGCGCACCGGTCCCCGACCCAGCGCTGCCCGAAGGCATCGCGCTACCGCCGCACTTGCGCCGCTGAGCGAGAGGGAACCCCGAACAACCACCCCAGGCCGGAGACCTCACCGGTCCAGCTCACTGGAGCGGCGGCTCGGCGGGCGAGCAGGGGAAGACCGCCCTGACCCGGAAGCCGCCTCCTGGCACCGGGCCGGCGTGCAACGTACCTCGCAGCTCGGCCACTCTGTGGCGCAGCCCCGCGAGCCCCCGGCCGCTGGAGGGGAGGCCCGCGAGTGGAGGGGCAGAGGGCCGGGCGCTGTGCACCGAGACGGTCAAACGGCCGGGGTCCCGGTCGACAACCACGCGGATGCCGGCTCGGGGCGCGTGGCGACACGCGTTGGCGAGCGCCTCCTGCACCACCCGGTACGCCGCCTGCTGTACGGGCAGTGGGCAGTGCGCCCACGAGGCCGAGCCCGGGCACTCCAGGCGCGCCTGCGGCCCCACCGCCCCGACCAGGGAAGGAAGCTCCGCCAGACCCGGTGACTGCAAAGCACCTAGGGTGCGCCGAAGTTCGTCCAGAGCGTCCACGGTGTGCTGGCGTATCGGGTCATCGCCACCCAGCTTGAGCGCCATGAGACTCAAGTGGTAGGCGACGCTGTCGTGCATGTCGCGAGCAATGCGCTCGCGTTCCTCCTCCACGGCGGCGATGACCGACAAGGTGCGCTCGCTCTCCCGTGTCAGCGCCAGCTCCGCCGCGCTGGAGGCCAGTTCGCGCCGGGAGGCGGTCACCGACCCCAGCCACGCCGGAGTGAACGCCAACAGCGCGGCGGCCATGGCGTGGAGCACGATCTCCTCCCAGGACCAGTACCCCGGCCCCGAGTGCGACCAGGGGAAGCCCATCACCAGGGCGGTCGCTCCGGCCCAGACCCAGACCTGCACGCGCGGAACCCGGCTCAGGGCCAGCGCGTACAGGGGGAAGATGGCGGGCAGCCAGAGGTAGGTACTCGCAACCGCGGGCAGTGAGACCACCAGCGCTGTACGCGGGTAGCGGTGACGGGCGAGCAGGGCGGCGCATGCCAGCAGCGCCCACGGAAGGACCCAGTCCGGCCCGAACCCGCGGGTCGCGCCGACCTCGAGCAGAGCGAAGGCGACGATGGCGGACTCGGCGAGCACGCGGCGCCCGGCTGCGCTCACACCAGCCCCGCCTGTTGCGCCAGACGCGCGAGCACGACCCTGTTGGGGACCGACAGTTTCCGTTTCAGTACACCGATATGCGTCTTCACGGTAGTAGTGCCGATATCGAGCTGCCGGGCGATGTCGGCGTTCTGAAGCCCGAGCGCGAGAAGCGTGAGCACGTCTCGCTCACGCTGGGTGATAGCGCACGGCAAAGCGGGGGCGTGCCGCTCAGGCAGCGACCGCGTGAGCACCCGAGCGATAGTCGAGGCGCTGGCCGGTGGAACGTACACCATACCGCCGGCTGCCACGGTGCGGAGTGAATGCGCCAAGAACTCCGGGTGCATGTCCTTCAAGAGAAACCCGGTGGCCCCCGCACGCAACGCGAGGTCCATCTGGCCCGGCACCTCGAAAGACGTGAGGATCGCCACGGCCGGGCGGGGGGTGAGCGCGCGCAGCGAGGCGAGCAGATCCAACCAGTCATGACCGGGCATGGCCACGTCCAACAAGGCGATATCGCTTCCCGCCTCGCTCGCCGTGGCCAGCGCGTCCGCCGGGGCGCTCACCGACACACTGAAGTCCGGAATGGTGGACAGGGTTAATCGCAACGCCTCGCGCACCAGCGCTTCGTCGTCTATCGCAAGAACACGAACCATCAAGCGCTCCCCCGAGCGTGCGGTCGGCTTCAAGTAGGAGGAAGGAAGTCCTCCCTTGGTCGGATGCCGCGTATCGAGAAATGTATCACCATGAAACGCGCAGATCACGATCCTGTAATACCGCAGAACAGTCCCCGGGTCGGAGATGGGACAGCAGGGTCACAGGAGTCGGAGCGACACCTCGGCCACGCGTCAAATACAGGCCGGGAAGACGCGGCGAGGCCCCGGCAACCGCACGCTTCGCGGGGGCGGCCGGGCGCCATCTCCCGGTTCGATGTCCGCCGCAGCAACGTCGGCAACCCCGACAGGTACCGTTCACCTCGTTCGCACAGGAGCACTTTGTGACGATCCGTGTCGCCGTGACCGAAGCGCACTCCCCGGCCCGCTCCGGGCTCCGTCTGATCATCGACTCCGCCCCGGACGTGGCGGTCCTCGGAGACTTTCCTACAGCGGAGAAGATGCTCGGGGCGGCCACCGGCCTGAGGCCGGACGTGGTGGTCATGGACGGGCGACAGCCCGGGTCCGACGAGTTGGACCACGCCGCCGTCAGGCGAGTGGTCTCCGAACTCCGCTGCGGCGTCGTGGTGCTCACCATCCACGACCACGACAGGAATCTCTTCGGCGCCCTCGCCGCCGGGGCCTGCGCGTTCGTCTCCGCCGACACCGAACCGCACGTGGTGTTGGCGGCGGTGCGCGCGGTCGCCTCGGGCGGCTCGTGGCTGGGGCCTCGCCACACCCGCCGGCTGGTGGAGGAGTACGGCCGCGCCTTGCACGTGCGGGGCGGCACCGGGAGGCCGGCACCAAACGCGGCCGGCAGTGCGGCCGGGCGGCTCAGCGAGCGCGAGAACGAGGTACTGGCACTGGTCGGCCGGGGGCGCACCAACCAGGAGATCGCCGACTGTCTCACCCTGAGCCCGCTCACCGCCAAGACCTACGTCAGCCGCATCATGGCCAAACTCGGCGCTCGCGACCGGGTCCAGCTCGCCCTCATCGCAGCAGGCCACCAGCGCGGACCGAGCGGAGCTCGCCCGCTGCCCGCCGTGGCCGGCGCCGCGCACGCCGCATCCGCCCCGCGCGCCCATGTCCTCGGTCCGCACCCTGGCCGGGTCCGTCCGGCAGCGTCGGCTACGACCGCCTCGTGGGTGCGAACCGCCCGGGTGGCTCTGTCAGCGGGAGGAGACAAGGTGCTGAACCCGGCCCGCGAGGGTGACCCTGAGCGGGCGCCGGACCCTCACCCGTGACAGGCCGCGTCCTCCGCCACCAGTTCCCGGAGCACTTTCAGGATGAGGTCCGTGTCCTCAGACGTCGTGCGCCAGTTGACGAAGACCGGGCGCAGTGCCGCACGCCCGTCGAAGGTGGTTGCCCCCAGGTGCACCCGCCCGTCGAGCAGCAACCGGTCGGCCAGCCGCCGGTTGAGGGCGTCGAGCCCGTCCACCGCGACACCGGCCGGCCGCACCCTGAAGCACACCGCGTTCAGGGTCGCCGGGGCGAGCAGTTCCAGGTCGGGATCACGCTGTACCTCCTCGGCGAACCGGGTCGCCACCGCAAGATGCCGTGAGATCAGCTCGCGGTAGCCTTCCCGCCCATAGGCAGCCAGCGTGGCCCACACCGCCAGGCCCCGGGCCCGGCGCGAGTTGTCGGGGCCGAGGTTGGCGTAGTTGACGTGCGGGTCGTTCGCATCGACCAGATAGGCGGCTTGGTTGGTGAAGACGGGCCCGAGTATCTCGGGGTGGCGTACGAAGCAGAAGCCTGTGTCGAAAGGCACGTTGAGCCACTTGTGGCCATCGGCGGTCACCGAGTGGGCACGCGCGGCGCCCTCGACGAGGCAGGCGGTCCGGTCGTTCAGAGCCGCGAACATTCCGAACGCGCCGTCCACGTGCAGCCAGGCATCGAATTCATCGGCCAAATCGGCGAGTTGGGCCACCGGGTCGAACCGGCCGGCGTCCGGTTCACCGGCGGTGGCCACGAGAACCGCCGGAGCGCCCCGCAACTCCTCCAACGCCACCCGCAACGCGCCCAAGTCCAGGCGTCCGCTGCCGTCCACGGTCAGCCGGCGCAGCGCGGAGCGGCCCAGGCCGAGCATCCCGAGTGACTTGCTGATGCTGGCGTGGGCGAACCCACTTCCGAACACCGGCATGGGGGGCAGGCGGGCGAGTCCGTCCACGTCCACGTCCACGCCGTGCCGTGCGGCCCAGTAGCGCCGGGCGGCGGCCAAGCCGGTGAAGTTTGCCATGGTGCCGCCGGTGGTCGTGACGGCGCCCCACCCGGCGGGCAACCCGAACAGCTCCTTCAGCCAGCCCAGCGCGACCGTCTCCAGGTGTGTCGCCATTGGTGAGCACACCCAGGCGGCGGCGTTCTGGTCAATGGTGGAGGTCAGCCAATCGGCTGCAAGCGCTGCCGGGGTGGTTCCCCCGGTAACGAAGTGGAAGTAGCGCGGACCGGAGGAACGTACCGCCTGCGGCAGTGCGTGCTCGGTCAGTTGTCGGACGGCAGCCTCGGCGCCCATACCGCGCTCCGGCAGCGGCCCGGCGAAGCGGGCCAGGACCTCCCTTCCGTCGTCCTCGTGCTGTCGTCGTGGCGCTGCGGGGGCGGCCGATAGCGCGGCAACGTACTCGGCGGCAGCTTTTCCGGCCAGTTCGAGGACGGCGGCGGTGTCGTCGTGGAAGGCCGCCGAAAGGCTATCGGTAACCGGCTGCGTCGGCGCACCGGAGGGCTCGATACTCATGGGTGGTGCGTCCTTCCGAGGGACGAAGCGTTGGTCGGGCGGCGGCTGCCGGCCGCCGGTCCGGAGGGGCGGTTGTACGGTCGGCCCGGCGCCTCCGGAACGGTCAGATCGGCCGGCGCAGTTCGAGCGTGCAGCACTTCACGCTGCCGCCGGCTTTGAGCAACTCGGAGAGGTCGACGCCAATCGGCTCGAAACCACGTTCGGAGAGTTGGGCCGCAAGCCCGGCCGCCGCTTGGGGCAACACGACGTGGCGCCCGTCGCTGAACGCGTTCAGCCCGAAAACCTCGGCGTCCGCGACGGTGGCGAGTACCGCGTCCGGGTACAGCTCACGCAGTGCGGCGCGGCTTCCGGGGCTGAACGCCTCCGGGTAGTACATGACCTCGTCGTCGGACAGCACCGCCAGAGCGGTGTCGAGGTGGTAGAAGCGTGGGTCGATCAGGGTGAGGCCGGTCACGGGCACCCCGAAGAACTCCTGTGCCTCCGCGTGCGAACGCACGTCGGTCCGGAAGCCGGTGCCGGCCAGGAGGCGGCGTCCAACCAGTAAGTAGTCGCCCTCTCCCTCGTTGATGTGCTCGGGCCACAGGTTCTCGGTCCAGCCGTTGCGCAGGAACCACCGCAGGTAGGCCGGCCCCTCCGCCGTTCGCTCCACGTGCCGGAACCTCGCGGCCAGGACCCTGCCGTCCACCACGGTCGCCCCGTTGGCGGCGAACACCATGTCCGGCAGGCCCTGCTCCGGCTCAATGGTGTGCACCACGTGTCCCAACGCCCGGTAGACGGAACGGAGTTGTTCCCACTGCGCCAAGGCCAAAGCGGCGTCGACCGGTTTCTCAGGCTCCATCCAGGGGTTGATGGAGTAGACGACCTCGTAGTGGGCGGGCCGGCACATCAGCAGCTCGCGGGGACGGGCGATGCGTGCCGTACGAATCGGTGAGGGCGGCATCAGTGAGTCTTTCGAGGGCACGTCGGTTCCTTGTCTGGACGGTCAGGAAGGAGGACAGGCGAGGGAGTGCTCGGGATCGTGCCGGCGGGACGGCCCGCTTCGGATTGGTACGTCAGCCCGTGGTGAGCCGGAAGACGCCGTTCCGGTGGCGTTGCTGGTAATGGTCGATGTCTGCGTAGATGGTGAACTCGTCGTGATGCCGCAGCAGAAGAGTCAGCTGTGCACACTCGGGAGCGCCCGGTGTCAAGCGATCCCCCGGCTGCGGAATCAGCTCGTCGGCTGCGTAGGACGGTCGCGCTCTCAGACCGGACAGGTCCTCGACGTGGACCAGGACTCCCGGGTGCGGAACCCGGAACGAGTAGTCCCCGGCGAAACCGATGTCCGTGTAGGAGTCGTAGGGGCGGTCGGAACGCTGTCCGTCGACGCCGAGCAAGGCGCACAGCTCGGGCAGTGGATAGGCGGCACGCCGGGTGGAAAACTTGACGACCGCCACGGCGTCGGCGTCCACCAGCACCTCCACGTGGAAAGGACCGTCGCCTGCGCCCAACGCCCCCGGCAGGTCGCGCAGCCGTCGGGCGAGCAAGCGGGCAGTGGGCGAGTCGGGCGCCGGGTTCACCACACTGGTCAGCGCCCAGCGCTCGCGCTCGGGCAGGGTGAAGCAGCGCCAGCAGTCAGTGAGGACGAACTTCCCATCGCTTACGAGTCCGTTGGCGAAGTGCGGCACACCGGAGCGGTACGGATGCGACACCACCCGGCCAGACGCCCACAACTCGTCCGCCACAGCGGTGTTCAGCGCGCCACCCGGTCGATGGAACACTGCCGAGCCCATGTCGCCGGAGAACTCGGGTCGCAGGACCATGGCGACCGAGGACCTCGCCAGGAGCGCGTCCAGGGCATCGCGGTCGTCATGCACGCTGGTGGCGAGGGCCAGTGACGGGTCGGCTGCGGCCACAGCGGCGGCCTGCTCCGCCTTGCCGGCCCAGGGGACCTGGTCAGCCGGCTCGGGCGGGCTCACTCGGTCATCTCCCCCGTCGTCGATTCCTGGACTTGCTCGAAGTGGAACGACCGGATAAAGCAGTCCCGCGGCTGACTCACAGCGAACAGCACGCATTCGCTCAGGGACTGAGCGGTCAGTTGCGAGGACGCGCCGCGCTCGACCGTGTCCCATTCCGAGCCCAGCGGGTCGTGGTTGTCGAAGTCCGGGGGATAGAGGCCGATCACCCGTACCCCCCGCGGCCGGAGCCGCTTGGAGAGGACGTCGAGGAAGCCGGCCTGCGCGCTCTTCGCCGCGTAGAAGGCGGCGTGCGCCTCGGAACGATGGTTGCCGGGCACCCCGCACACCGAGACCATCCCGACGATGTCGGGACACTCGGAGGCCAGCAGCAGCGGAAGGAAGTTCTTGGTGACGAGGGCCGTCCCGGTGGCGCCGGAGGCGATGGTGTCCACCACGTCCTCGTCCCCGACGGACAGCAGGTCGGAGCCCTCCAGCCAGCGAGCACCGTTGTGGACGAGGATGTCGACAGCCGGTGTCAGGGCTCCGACGCTCTCCGCGAAGGCCTGGACAGAGGCCGGGTCGGTGAGGTCGCAGGCGAACGCGTGCGCCGGCCCGAGACCGAGGTCGCGGATCTCCTGCGCGACCTTCTCGGCCGCCTGCTCGGTACGAGCGGAGAGATGGACCGCGGCGCCCTGTTGGGCGAACCTGATCGCCAGGGTCCGGCCGAAGTCACGGGAAGCGCCGGTGATCACCACTCGGCGGCCGTGGAGCGGAGCCGGGTTGTCGGTCTGGCTGATGGATTCGGACATGGGTGGGTTCGGTCCTTCACTGTGCGAGCTGACAGGGGTTGGCTTGCCGGCCGGGACGGGTACGAAGCGTGCTGGGAAGATGGCCCTTCACCCCGTGCCCGAGGCGGACGGCTGGGCAGGCGCAGGATCGGGAAAGCTGAGGCCCGTCGTGCCGCCGGGCACCTCTGCCAGACCATGCAACAGGAAGTCCGCTGCAGGCGCCGCCCAGGCCTCCGGCCGCGGGTAGTCGGTGTGCTCGTCCGGCAGGCAGGTGGCCAGGCCATCGGTGTCCACCGCGCTGCCAGGGGCTACCGCCAGCACCTTCACGCCCTCAGGTACTTCGCCCGCCACCGCCCGGACGAATCCCTCGACGGCGAACTTCGAAGCCGTGTAGGCAGCGAGTCCGGGGCGTGGCGACCTGCCCCAGCCGGAGGACACGGCTACGAACGTCCCACCGTACTGCGCGAGTTGCGGCACGAACGCGCGACACATCGCGTACACACCACCGACGTTGGTACGCAGCGTCTCCTCGAACTCGGCCGGCGGCACTTCCCAGGCGGGCCGCTGGCGGTGCACCACTCCGGCATTGGCGACGACCAGCCCGGGGCGCCCCAGCCTCTCCCGGACAGTCGCCGCCCACTGACACACCTCTTCGGCCCGGCCGGTGTCGACAGCCTGCACGACGTGGCCCGGGCCCAGCTCGGCGGCGAGCCGCCGCACGGCACCACCGTCCCGGCCGCAGCCGGCCACCGGGTGGCCGAGCGCCGCGAAGCGCAGCGCCAGCGCCCGGCCCATGCCGCGGGTCGATCCGGAGATCACGACGAGGGGCAGGTCAGCGGGTCGTCTCATGGTTCACCTGATGCTTCCTGGTCGGCGGCGTGTGCCGGAGCGGTGACCGGGCCGGAGACTGGGCCGTCGGGACGGAGGTCGACAGCCCAACGCGCGCCGTTCGCAAGGGCTCCGGTCAGTACTCGATCATGCCCGAAAAAGCCGTACCGAGTGACAAGTTGGAAATCAAGACCGACCCGGTGCGCGGCGAGCAGGTCCTGGCGGGAGTCGCCGACGAGTACTGCCGCCGAGGCAGGGGTGGCAGAACGTGCAAGTACCTCTTCCAGGCGCGCCCGCTTGGGGTGCTCACCGCCCAGGACGTCCCTGAACGCTGCCAGGAGTCCGTGGCCCTCGAGCACACGGCGCGCCTCCTCCGTGAGAGTGCCGGTGGCCACGTACAACGGGAGGTCCCCGTCGGCCAGTTCCTTCACCAGCAGGTCGGCGTGCGCACAGAGCGGGGCCTTGGGGTAGCGGTCCCTCAGCAGCTCCGCGTAGGCCCCGGCGTACCGCTCGTAGAACCGTTCGAACTCCGCGTCGCCCCCGGGCTGTCGCAGGTAGTCCCGGTAGAAGGCCGCGAAGTGCTCACGACGGGATCGGCCGAACGTGGCACGGAACTCCGTCAGGAATTCCGCAACGCGCGCGGCCCCGAAGGGGGAGAGCGCCTGTCCGATGCACTCGGTCTTCAGCTCGTTGGAGTCGACCAGCACCCCGTCGAGATCGAAGACGACCACCCGGTGGCGAGCAAGGAAGTCCTGTAGCCGTTCAGCCCCGGGCATGGCCCTCCGCGCCGTCCAGAAGTGCGACGGCGAACGTCGCGGAGGGCACCTCGGCCAGGAAGTGCATGGCCCGAAGCTTGGCCTCCCGGTCCTGACCGAGCCGTTCGTCGAGCCGTTGTACGTAGGTGGGGTGCACGTGGCGCAACCCTGCCAGTCCGTACAGCCCGCTGGCGCCCCACCGGTAACGCTCCATCAGCGGTTGGAAGTGCCGGACAATCAGCTCCTGGAGGGGCTGAAGCGTGTCGGCGTCCGCTCCGAGCGCGGCCAGCAGCTGCTCGGTGCGGGTGTTGCCCGCCCCGCGCCCCATACCGTGCACGGTGGCGTCGAGCCACGTCGCACCCTCCGCGGCCGCTACCAGCGTGTTGTGGAGAGCGAAGCCCTGGTTCTCGTGCGCGTGGATGCCCACGGGGGCGCCTAGGCCGTCACGGAACCGCCGAACCAGTCGGACGGTCCGCTCGGGGCGGAGCGAGCCGAGGGAGTCCGCGAGGTAGAGCGCCTCCAGGGGCCCCATGCGCTGGGCGGCGCCGACACAGGCGTCCGTCTCCTCCTCGTCCGCCAGGTCGATCTGCATCAGGTTGAGGCACACGCCGAAACCCGCCTCGCGCAGTGAGCGCACGGCCTCGACGCACCCGGCTACGCGGTTGTACCGCACAGCGACCCTGACCAGGTCGACGGGGAGTGCGCTGTCCGCCAGCCTGTCCGAGAGGAGCTGGCCGACCTTTCCCTGCGGCAGCCCGGTGAACTCGGAGGCGTCGACCATGACGGCGAAGCGCAGACCGTTCCCGTCCGGGAGCACGGCGGCGAGCTGGGGCGTCAGCGGCCCCGGGAGGTCGCCGTAGGGCCCCCAGCCACCCTCGCGGAAACGGGCGTAACCGAGTTCGACGACATCCACGCCCAGCTGCGGGCACAACGCCAGATAGTCACGGACGAGTGCGTCGTCGAACTCCCAGTTGGTGTAGTAGCCGCCGTCCCGCAGCGTGCAGTCGAGGACGACGCGCTCCGTGTTCGACGCGGCCCCCGGGGAGTTCACTTGTCCTCCAGGTCGGGAAGGGTGTTGGTGAAGTCGACGTGGTGGATGCGGCGCATCGGCGCCCAGTTGAGCTCTCCATCGTTACCCGGGTGTCGTTCGAGCAGGCCGCCGTCAGCGTGCATCATGTCGTCCCACTCCTGCACCCTGGGGTGCAGGTCGTTGGCGCGCAGGAAGTCGCGGACCGGCTCGAAGTGGTCCTCCGCCTCGACGTACATGAAGAGGGTGAGCGGGTCGATGTGGAAGATCTGGAGCTTGCGGACCCCGATGGTGTCCAGGGCGCCGCCGGCACCTACCACCTCGGGCCAGACCTCGCGGTGCAGGGCGATGTACTTCTCGGCGGCGGCTTCGTCCTTGAGGCGGATGGTGAATGCGTGGTTCTTCATCGGGAGAGCTCCTTGGAGAGGTTCAGAAGGCGGGTGTAGACACGGCTGGCCTCGGACCAGGACTCGCTGTCCAGCACGTGGGCGCTCGGGCCGCGGATGTGGTCGTTCTTGACGATCCCGCGCTCCTTGAGCAGGCGCTTGGCGATCGAGAGGTAGTAGTCGGTGCTGTTCATCATGTGACACATCAGGTACGACAGCGGGTGACCGATCCGCTCTGCGGCCGCCCGGTCACCGGCCTCCAGCAGCCGCCACAGGACGCCGACGATCTCGGCGGTCTCGGTCGCGGGGATGGTGCCCGCCAGACCCCTGCGGTGGCAGTCGAGCAGCATCATGCCGCCGTCCCCCTCGAATATGCGGGCGCGCCCGTCGGTGGCGTCACGCAGCTGACTGACCCGAGGAGGGGTCGGTTGCGCTTCCGGTTTGAACATCACGCGGTCCTCGCCGTACTGGCGCAGCAACTGCGCCTGCGCGCCGATGGAGAGCGGGATCCTCGCCAGACTCTTGGCGTGGTGGACGATGATCGGAACACTTACGGCTTCGACGATCCGGCCGTAGTACTCGACCATCTCGTCGTCGCCCAGCGGCAGTGTGGCCGGGTGCATGACCAGAAGGGCGTCCACGCCGGCTGCCTCCGCGTGCCGGGAGTACCCCACCGCCGCCTCGGCGGTCTCGGCGCCGGTGCTCATCACCGAGATCCCGCGGCCCTGCACGGACTTGGCGCACAACTCCGCAACGCGCAGTCGCTCGTCGTGGGTCAACCGCAGCAGCTCGGACATCTGGCCGACGACCAAGCCCTGGCAACCGGACTCGAAGATGTGGTCCGCCTGGGAGAGGAAGTCCTCCTCGTCGAGCGCGCCCGAGTCCGTGTACGGCATCAGGACGACGGGGAGGACGCCCGCTATCTGCTTGCTCATGAAGGTCTCATCTCTGCTGACGTCGCGTACGGGAGTGTGGTCGCCATGTGCGGCGTTCCTCCGGCGGCTCGGCCGGGCCGGCGCTCGGGGACAGGCGACACGCCTCAGGGCGGGGCTCCCCGATCAGCGGGGGCCCGTGACCTGGCGGGCGACCTCAGAGGCCACCCAGGGCGCCATCTTGAAGCCGCCTCCGTTGAAGCCGGTGGCGAGGAGCAGCCCCTCCGGCCCATCGGCCAGTGGGCCGACTGCGCCGAGTTCCGAGGGCGCATGGCACTCGGCGGCGCGCAGACCACCGACCGGCTTGCTGCCGGCCACCCAGGAGAACCGGCGGGCGGCAGCGTCACCTGCGCGGGCGGTACAGGCCGGGTCGAGATCCCCGCACCCTTCGTCCTGGGGCCGCTGACCGGTGGGGTAGCCGGTGAAAACCCCCCCGGAGTCGGGATCGGGACGGCCGTTCGTCCCGTGCCGGTGGTCGGCGAAGGCCGGGTGGTCGGCCATCGGTACGGAGGGCAGGCGCAGGTCGACCTGGATCGTTTGAAGCCACAGGTGGTGCCGGATGCCCCACGAGGTCAACTGGTTTGGCGTAGCCGGGCCGGTAGCCAGCACGACGGTGTCGGCACGCAACGGGCCACCGGGGGTCAGAACACCCGTGACACGTCCTGCGGTGCGGGCGAGGGAAAGCACCCGGGTGCCCGTCAGCACAGTGCCGCCGGCTCTCTGCCCGGCTCTTGTCCAACCGCGGACCACGTCCATCGGGTCGAGGTAGCCGGCTTCCGGCTCCCACACGCCGCCGCCGCCGGCGTCGGAGAGGATCGTGCCGAACCGGGCTGCCAGTTCATCCGGTTCGAGCCAGAGAGCCGGAGTGCGGCTGGCGATCCGGGCTGCCTCTCGGCGCGCGTAGGCACGCTGCTCCGGGCCCACCAGGGAGAGAAAGCCGCTGGTAGTGAAGGAGGCCCGCTCGCCGGTATGTGTGGTGAACTCCCGGTAGTAGTCCCAGCCCTGGGCCGCGCGGTCACTCAGCTGCGGTTCGTGGTGGAACGCCCGGACGATGCCGCCGCTCCAAGCCGAGGCCCCCAACCCCGGACGGTGCCGCTCCACGAGGGTCACCTCTTCCCCCTGGGTGGCCAGCGCGTGGAAGATCGCCGCGCCGATCACTCCGCCGCCGACGACGACCGTCTCAGCCACGGTCCGCCCCCTCCGCCGCCACCGGGGCGCCGGCTGTGCGGCGTGCCAGGACGGAGTCCACGATCTCACCGGCACGCACGGCGGCCATCGACAACAACGAGGAGGTGATGCCGTGGGTGTGCTCGGTGCCGCCCTGGAGATAAATGCCTGCGGTCAGCGAGTCGTCGGTCACGACCCGGTAGTCCCGGGCCACCCTCAGGCGCCCCTCGGCGTCTCGGGCGCAATGGGGCCCTGCCTTGCCCAGCAACGGGGCGGCATCAGGGGCAGTGTAGCCCGTGGCGAACACCACGGCGTCGGAACGCAGTTCGAGACGGCTTCCGTCGAGCTGGTTCTGCACGTGCACAGTGATCCGGTCGTCCTCCTCCCCAGGCGGAACGGCCAGACTGCAGACCGTGGAGGCCGGCATCATGCGCAACCGTTCACGGCCCTGCACCTTCTCCTGGTAGGCGCGCCGGTACAGCTCCTCGATGAGCTCCAGGTCCACCACGGCGTAGTTGGTGTTGCGGTGGTAGGCCATCAGCCGGTCCCGGACATCCTGCGGGGCGCCGTAGTAGTCGTCGACAGCCCCTGGGTCGAAGATGCGGTTCGCGTAGGGGCTGTCGTCCGCCGGACTGTATCCGTAGCGGCTGAACACCGCACAGACCTCGGCCCTGGGGTGAGTCCGGTGCAGGTGATCGACCGCCTCGGCGGCGCTCTGGCCGGCACCGACCACCACGAATCGCTCCGGCGCGGGGCCGGGCAGTGCCTCCAGGGCGGGCAGGAGGGAACTGCTGTGCCATACGCGCGACGAGACTACGACGCCCTCCGGCAACCGTGGCAGGAGCCCGGTCGCGACGACCAGGTTGCGGGTCCGGCACAACACCGTCTCGTCCTCTGCACCGGCGCTCCGTCCGACGACCTCAAGGGTATCGGCCACGCCGTCCACGGTGACCGGCCGCACCTCGGTGACCTCCGTCCCGTAGCGCACCATCGAATCCACCGCTCTAGCGGACCACTCCAGGTAGTCGTGGAACTCGACGCGACTGGGATACATCACCTTGTGATTGATGAAGTCCACCAACCGTCCTTGCGAATGCAGATAGGAGACGAAACTCAGCGGGCTTGCCGGGTTCCGTAACGTCACCAGGTCCTTGAGGAAGGAGACCTGCATGGTGGCGTCGTCCAGCAGCATTCCCCGGTGCCACCCGAATCCTTCTTTTCGCTCCAGAAAGAGCGCCCGGGGCGCGGAATCGGCACCTCGTCCTCCGCCGCTCTCCCGCAGCGCCGCAGCAAGTGCCAGGTTGGCCGGGCCGAACCCGATGCCCACCACGTCGTACAGCGGTGACAGAGTGCCATGAATCTGCGACATGGTCGGTTGCGCCCTCCGTGACGTGCGGGAACGTGCTCATATCGGCGTGCCCGTCGCGAGACGGTGCGGCCAACATAGGCGCCACCCTAGGGCCCCGACTACCTCCCTCGGGGGACACTGCGATGTCGACCACGGGAGACACCGAAGGGTCCCCCGTCTCTCCTGGTCGACAACATCCCGCACACCCTGGGAAGGACCGGCCGGGGCTCGCTACCATGCGCCGGGAAAGCCACCGGGGACAGCTGCGCAGAATTCACCGCGCCCGGTACTCCGGCACAAAGAGATTCACACTCACATCGCTGGTCACGCCCCTTCTCGGCCCCTGCGGCACGGTTGCCGCCCTTTCGAACGAGGAATGATGATCACGAAGTTCCCCATCGAAGAGTCCTCCGCCACCCGGGAGTTCGGCATGGCCTGCCAGCGCCTCATCCCGTGGCGCGGGGACACGCCCGAGCCCCCGGTCGGCGCGATGGCCTGCTTCCTGCCGGCCGGTTCGGCGTCGGATCCCGACTGCCACGCCCAGGACGAGGTCATGATCGTGCTTTCCGGCGGTGGAACCATAGAACTCGACGGGGAGAAAGCCGAGTTCACTGCAAACGAGGTGCTGGTGCTGCCCCGTGGAAAGGAACACGTAGTGCACGCCTCCCGGAACGTGCCGTGTACCTGGGTCTCCGTGTACTGGCCGCTCCACGAGCACCAGGCCAGTGGCACGGCGGAGGTGGACGCGTGAACGCCACGTCCTGGATCACCGCCACGCCTCCCACCCCCAACGGCGACCTCCACGTGGGGCACCTGGCCGGCCCCTACATCGCCGGAGACGTGCTTCGGCGCTTCCTCACCGCGGACGGGCGCCCCGCCCACTACACCTCGGGGCTGGACGACCACCAGAGCTACGTCCCAGTGCGCGGTTTCAAGGACGGCCGCCGTGCCGCCGAGGATGTCGCCGACACCTACGGTGCGTCCATCACGGACGTGTGGTCCCGCGCCGGGGTGGAGTTCGACGCGCTGAGCCGGCCACGGCGCGACGCGGGCTACGCGGAGCACGTGCAGGAGTTCGTGCGCGGCCTCCATGACAGGGGCCACCTCGTCGCCCGGACCCGCCCGCTGCCCTGGTGCGGCTCGTGCGAGCGTTGGCTGTACGAAGCGTACGTCTCCGGCGGCTGTCCGCACTGCGGTTCATCCTCCAACGGAAACGCGTGCGAACCCTGCGGACGGCCCAACGACTGCGCCGACCTCACCGATCCGAGCTGCGTGCCGTGCGGTCGTCCGGCCGTGCTGCGCGCATGCGAGCGGCTCTACTTTCCCCTTGCCCCGTTCGCCGACCGCCTCGCCGCTTTCTGGCAGCGCGTCGCGATGCCGCCGCATCTGCGGGCGCTGTGCGAGACCATGCTGGCCGACGGTCTGCCCGAGATCGCCGTCAGTCACCCCGGCGACTGGGGGCTCCCCACCACCGTTCCCGGCTTCGAGCGGCAACGCATTTACGTCTGGTTCGAGATGGGACCCGGCTACCTGTGGCAGCACGGCCTGCTGGGCTTCGACCCGCAGGGCCCCACTGACCACCTCGGCACGCCGGAAAGTCGGGGCCCGGTGCAATTCTTCGGCTTCGACAACGGCTACTTCCACGCGCTGCTGTTCCCCGCACAGTTCCTCGCGCACCCTTCCCGTCCACCGCTGCCCCGGGCGTTCGTGGTCAACGAGTTCTACCGGTTGGAAGGTCTGAAGTTCTCGACCAGTAGGCGGCACGCCATCTGGGCCCATGATGAACTGGTGCGGACCCCGGCCGACGTCCTGCGCTTCCATGTGCTGGCCGACCGTCCCGAGGGGCGGCAGACCAGCTTCAGCACCGGTGATCTGGCCCGCACCCGCCAGCACCTGTCCGACCGCTGGGACGGCTGGCTCGGCCGGTTGTTCGACGAGGTCACCAAAGACTGTGACAGCCGAGTGCCGGACCGGGCCCCCGCCGGCCCTGCCTGGGAGCAGCTGCGCGAGCGGCTCACCCGGACGGCGACCGACCTGCGGGAGGCGTACGGAGTCACGGGCTTCGCCCCCCGCCGCGCAACCGCGCTCCTCAACGAGGCGGTCGCGTGTGCGCACGACTTCCAGCATGTTCACGCCCACGAACGGGGTCGACCGGGCGGAGAAGGGGCCCACCGCGCGGCGCTGGCCGCCCAACTCGCGGTAGCATCCGCCCTCGGCGCCTGGGCCGCTCCTGTCATGCCCCACGCCGCAGCGCGACTGTCCGAGGCCCTCGGCGTGGCGGTTGGCAGGCCGGTGGACGCCGAGGCGTTGCGCCCGCTGCCCGCCGGCGCTCCCCTCGGCCCGCTGACCGGTCCGGTGTTCGGTGGTTGAGCCCGGGACCGTGCGGATCGCCGTGGTCGGACCGTTCAGCGGCCCACGTGCCGCCTGGGGCGAACTGCTGCGCAACGCCGCCGCCCGGTCGCACGACGCGCCGATCGTCTGGGAGTTCCACGACGACCGGGGCGACGCCTCGACCGCCCGCTCCGTGGGTGTCCGCGTCGTCCGACCGCCGTCTCCGGCGGCCGTCATCGGCCACTTCAACAGCCTGGGTGCGCACTACGCCCTGCCGGGTTACCGGCAGGCCCGGCTGCCTGCGCTGCTGCCCCTGTCCACACGACCGGGCCTGCTGGACGGATCCGACGGCTGGGCTCTGCGCTGGTGCCCCGACGACGACGGACAGCTGGCCGCGCTGCGGACGGCGGTGCTGGCCACCGGGCGGACGAGCCTGGATGTGGCGGACGACGGCAGCGACTACGGCCGGCGCCTCGCCGACTCCGCGACAGCCCTGTCCTCCACAGGGCTCACGACGGTCAGGACAGCCGCCCGTTCGGCCGGGGACGGCGCGCTCCTGATCTGCGGAACCCACGCGGGTGCGGCCCGCACGGCCCGACAGGCCGTCGACGCAGGACGAACCGGTCCGCTGCTCTTCCCCGACGACTGCGCGATCGGCGAGTTCGCCGAGCTCCTCGGCGAGTCGCCGGGCCAAGCACTGGTCGCCAGGCTCACAGGCAGCCCGGCGAGCCTGGTCGACAACGCGTTCCGGGCGTTGACCGCGGCACTCACCGCACAGCCGGAGGCCCGCGAACGGCAGCTGCTGACCGCTGTGCGCGCTCAGGCCGGGTTCCGCTTCACGACCGGCGGGGAACCGACCGGCCGGGGCCCCGACGGCGGCTGGGAGGTCGTTCCTGTCCGTACCCTCGCTCCGGCAACCGCCGGCCGGCAGACGCCCCCTGACCATGGTGCGTGACCTGGACGCCGTGGTGGTCGGCGGCGGTGCGGTCGGCTCGGCCGTCGCCGCGCTGCTGGCTACAGCCGGCGTTCGCGTGGCGATCACCGACCCTGAAGTGGGGGGACCGTCCGCCACCCGATATTCCGGTGGCCTGGTCCGATCCTACGAACCCACCAGCGCCGCGCGAGTGCTCGGCGTGCGAAGCCACCAGCTGTTGTGGGGGACGGAGAGCGAGGAGCGCCGATCAGCCGGTTTTCGACGGACCGGTTCGCTGACTCTGCTCGGCCCCGACCGTCTGGCGGAGGCCGCGGCCGGGATCGCCGAACTGCAGTCGGGCGGCATCGCAGCCCGACTGCTGGACGTCGGCCAGTTGCGGACGGAGCACCCCGGCATCGCCACCACAGGTCTGGCCGGAGCGATATGGGAGCCCGGTGGCGGCTACGCCGACCCGGGCTCCTTCGCCGCAATGAAGAGGCGGACCGCTCTGGAGAACGGCGCCGTCAAACTGCCCGGCGGCGCGGTGCGCAGACTGGTTCCCGGCCCCTCGGACGTGGTGGTGCACACCTCCACGGCCACCGCCACCTCGTCGGTCGTCGTCCTTGCGGCAGGTGCGGGGACCCCCGCTCTGCTCCCCGCAGCGCTCTCCCCGAGCGGCGGGACGCTCCGCACGAAGGCCATCCGATACGCCTTCTTCGACCGCGCCGGGCGCTGCGTCCCCACCGTCAGCGATCTCGTCACCGGAATGTGGGGCCGACCGCAGTTGGACGGGGTCTTCGAGGGTGGCTTCCTCACCGGCCGCCCGGGGCGGGAGTGGGACGTACCACCGCGTGGCGCCGACGAACTGGTCGAAGCGCACATCACGTTCATCAGGGAGGGCGCCCGCGAACGGTGGCCTTGGCTGGAGGGCGCGGCGGCACTCGGCGGAAGAATGGGCGTGGACCTCTACGGCGCCCACGGCCCGATACTCGGGCCGCTGCCCGGCGCTCCTCGGGTGGTGGTCGCAGCCGGGTGGTCGGGCGCCGGGTTCAAGACCGCACCCGCCGCTGCCGAACGCGCCGCCAACGCGGCGCTCGCGGCCCTGGGCAGCTCTGCCCCCGGTGGTCCGTAGCCGCCGCGGCACCACCACTCGCCTCCTCCGGTGCGGCGGCACCGCTGTCGTCGGCCACCGCGCCGGGCGGGGCGGTGGCGGGCGCCCCGCGTCGGTGGGGCCTCTGCCTCCCGGGGCTGATGCCGGGTGAGCGAGCCCGGCCAGGCCGCGGCACTCGGAGCAGGCGGAGACACCACCTCTTCGCCGTCGCCCGGGTTCGCCATCGCAGCGTGCGTGCCTCCGGCCCGCTGCCGCGGCCGCGATGCCCCATTGCCCGCCGGCGACAGCTCTGCGGAGGTCGGGCGGGACGGTCCGCCGAGCGGCCGCCACGGGGCCGGGGCCGCTTCCCGTAAAAGCCCCTGAGCGCGACGGAAGCATCGCGCTCCCACATCCCTCGTGACGTCGACCGGCCGCGCAACGGTCCGCCGCGCGGCCGGTCGGCTTCACGGCAGGAAGCGGGGTGTCGGACCCCGCCCCTCTCCCCGGCTCCGGCGCTACAGCACCGGGAGGGACTTGCGGAGTTCGAAGGCGGTGACCTCGGAGCGGTACTCCTCCCACTCCTGCTTCTTGTTGCGCAGGAAGAAGTCGAAGACGTGCTCGCCCAGGGTCTCCGCGACGAGTTCGCTGCGCTGCATGAGGTCGATGGCCTCGCCGAGGTTCTGCGGCAGCGGGTCGATGCCGAGTGCGCGGCGCTCCGCGTCGGTCAGCGCCCAGACGTCGTCCTCGGCGCCGGCGGGGAGTTCGTACCCCTCCTCGACGCCCTTGAGGCCGGCGGCCAGCAGCACCGCGTAGGCGAGGTAGGGGTTGGCGCCGGAGTCCAGCGAGCGGACCTCGACCCGGGTGGAGCCGGTCTTGCCGGGCTTGTACATCGGCACCCGGATCAGCGCGGAGCGGTTGTTGTGCCCCCAGCAGATGTAGGAGGGCGCTTCACCGCCGGCGCCGGCCGGGCGGTTGGCGCCGCCCCAGATGCGCTTGTAGGAGTTGACCCACTGGTTGGTGACGGCCGAGATCTCCCCGGCGTGGCGCAGCAGTCCGGCGATGAAGGAGCGGCCGACCTTGGAGAGCTGGTACTCGGCGCCGGTCTCGTGGAAGGCGTTGCGGTCGCCCTCGAAGAGCGAGAGGTGGGTGTGCATGCCCGAGCCGGGGTACTCCGAGAAGGGCTTGGGCATGAACGTCGCCTGGACGCCCTGCTCCAGCGCGACCTGCTTCATCACGAGGCGGAAGGTCATGATGTTGTCGGCGGTGGTCAGCGCGTCGGCGTAGCGGAGGTCGATCTCCTGCTGCCCCGGTGCCCCCTCGTGGTGCGAGAACTCCACGGAGATACCCATCGACTCCAGCATGGAGATCGCCTGGCGGCGGAAGTCCATGCCGATGTTCTGCGGGGTGTGGTCGAAGTAGCCGGAGGAGTCGGCGGGGGTGGGCCGACTGCCGTCCACCGGCTTGTCCTTGAGGAGGAAGAACTCGATCTCGGGGTGGGTGTAGAAGGTGAACCCGAGGTCGGAGGTCTTGGAGAGGATGCGCTTGAGGACGTAGCGCGGGTCGGCGTAGGACGGCGAGCCGTCCGGCATGAGGATGTCGCAGAACATCCGCGCGGTGCCGGGTGCCTCGGCGCGCCAGGGCAGCACCTGGAAGGTGGCCGGCGCGGGCTTGGCGATCATGTCGGACTCGTGGACGCGCGCGAAGCCCTCGATGGCGGAGCCGTCGAAGCCGATCCCCTCGTCGAACGCCTGCTCCAGCTCTGCGGGGGCGACGGCGACCGACTTGAGGTAGCCGAGCACGTCGGTGAACCACAGTCGGACGAACCGGATGTCGCGCTCCTCCAGCGTCCGGAGCACAAATTCCTGTTGCTTGTCCATCTCCACCCATCCTCGCTGGTCACGCGGCAAGGCACCGGACCTTGGAAGACCCCGGGCCGCCCGGGGCACACGAGCATTCCACCACACCGTTTCGCAGGCGTTGCGTACCCGCGTCGCGGCCGGACACCGACGCGTGGTGCGGCGGCACGGCGGAGTGCGTCCGCAATACCGGCGCGACGGTGCACGGGGGTGCGCGGGGGTGCGCGCCCGCGCGGTCCGGCCGTGACGCGCCTCACCGCGGGGGCGCGGGGTGACCGGCGACGCACCGCGCACATCTCGTCAGTTCGACGATTAGGGGCGTAGACTCGGCGACGTGCCTCAGCTACGACTTGCCCTCGCCCAGATCGACTCCCGCGTCGGCGACCTCGCCGGGAACGCCGACGCCGTGGTCGACCACACCCGTCGCGCCGCCGAGGGCGGCGCCCACCTGGTCGCCTTCCCGGAGATGATGCTCACCGGCTATCCCGTCGAGGACCTGGCGCTCCGCTCGTCCTTCGTCGAGGCGAGCCGGGCCGCGCTGACCGGGCTCGCCGCCCGGCTGGCGGGCGAGGGCCTCGGCTCGGTGCCGGTCGTCGTCGGGTACCTCGACCGGTCGGAGGCGGGAGCCCGCTACGGCCAGCCGGCCGGCGCCCCGCAGAACGCCGCCGCGGTGCTCCACGAGGGCGCGGTCGTGCTGAGCTTCGCCAAGCACCACCTGCCCAACTACGGGGTGTTCGACGAGTTCCGCTACTTCCTGCCCGGGGAGACCCTGCCGGTGGTCCGGGTGCGCGGGGTGGACGTCGCGCTCGCGATCTGCGAGGACCTCTGGCAGGACGGCGGGCGCGTACCGGCCGCCCGCGCCGCGGGAGCGGGGCTGCTGCTCTCCGTCAACGCCTCGCCGTACGAGCGGGACAAGGACGACACCCGGCTGGAGCTGGTGCGCAAGCGGGCGCAGGAAGCCGGCTGCACCACCGCCTACCTGGCGATGACCGGCGGCCAGGACGACCTCGTCTTCGACGGCGACTCCATCGTGGTGGGGGCGGACGGCGCGGTGATCGCCCGCGCACCGCAGTTCACCGAGGAACTGCTGCTGGTCGACCTGGAGTTGCCGGCCGCCGCCGAGGCCCCGGCCGGCATCGTCGCCGACGGCCTGCGGATCGACCACCGGACGGTCTCCGCGGAGCCGGTGCCCGCCTACGAGCCGGCGCACCCCGGCAACGTGGCGCCGGCCACCGGGGACGAGGAGGAGATCTACGGCGCGCTGGTGATGGGGCTGCGGGCGTACGTCCGCAAGAACGGCTTCCGTTCGGTCCTGATCGGACTCTCCGGCGGTATCGACTCCGCGCTGGTGGCCGCCATCGCCTGCGACGCGCTCGGCCCCGAGAACGTGCACGGCGTCTCGATGCCGTCCCGGTACTCCTCCGACCACTCCCGGGACGACGCGGCGGAGCTGGCGGAGCGCACCGGACTGCCGTTCCGCACGGTGGAGATCGAGCCGATGTTCGCCGCCTACATGGGCGCGACGGAGCTGACCGGCCTCGCCGAGGAGAACCTCCAGTCGCGGCTGCGCGGCACGCTGCTGATGGCGCTCTCCAACCAGGAGGGGCACATCGTGCTGGCACCGGGCAACAAGTCGGAGCTGGCCTGCGGCTACTCGACGCTCTACGGCGACTCGGTCGGCGCGTACGGGCCGATCAAGGACGTCTACAAGACCACCGTCTTCAAGCTGGCGCGCTGGCGCAACGAGCACGCGACCGAGCGCGGCGGGACGCCGCCGATCCCGGAGAACTCCCTCACCAAGCCGCCCAGCGCGGAGCTGCGGCCGGACCAGGTGGACACCGACTCACTGCCCGACTACCCGGTGCTGGACGCGATCCTGGAGCGGTACGTCGACCGCGACGAAGGGCACGCGCAGATCGTCGCGGCCGGCTTCGACGACGACCTGGTGACGCGCATCCTGCGCATGGTGGACACCGCCGAGTACAAGCGGCGCCAGTACCCGCCGGGTACCAAGATCTCGCCGAAGGGCTTCGGCAAGGACCGCCGCCTGCCGATCACCAACGGCTGGCGCGAGACCGGCGCCCACGACACGGCGCCCGGCTCCGGACTCGGCTGACCCCCGGACCGCGGTGGGCCCGCTCGGGGGACGGGCCCACCGCGCACGACGGCCGCACACCCGCGGATGTGCGGCCGTCGGTGTGCCGCGGTCGCCGGCAGTGCCTTGCACGCACGTACCGGCCCGCGGTCAGTGCACCAGCTTGAGGCCGATCACGCAGCCGACGATGCCCGCCAGGAACAGCAGCTTGAGCACGGTCGCCGGCTCACCACCGAAGGCCATGGCGTACCCGGCGGTCCCCACCGCGCCGATGCCCACCCACACCGCGTAGGCGGTGCCGACGGGCAGGGTGCGCAGGGCGAGGGCGAGCCCCGCCATGGACAGCGCGAGCGCCACCGCGAAGACGACGCTGGGTCCGAGCCGGGTGAAGCCGTGCGAGCGCCCCAGGGCGGTCGCCCAGACGGCCTCCAGCACTCCGGAGACGACAAGAAGAAGCCAGGCCACGACGATCCCTCCATGCGTCGTCTTGTCCTGGCCGGGTACGACGCACTCGTCCGGGAGCCTGTCGCGGCTCTGTCCCCACTCTCGCACACCGCCGGCGCGCGAGGCGCGCCCGGCGCACGGTGTTGCCCACGGGGTGGCCGAGGTCATAGGCCGCCGCTGCGGCGCCCCGCCGCCCGCGGGGCGCCGCCGGGCCGGGGGACGGCGCAGGGGGGGGCGGCGCTGTCAGGGCTCGGCGCGGTCAGGGATCGATGCGCGCGGCGACCGGGAGGTGGTCACTGCCGGTCGCGGGCAGCGACCAGGAGGAGACGGGCTCGACACCGCGCACCAGGATCTGGTCGATGCGGGTCATGGGGAACTGGGCGGGGAAGCTGAAGCCGAAACCCCGACCCGTGGCGCCCTGCGTGGAGCGCATCTGCGAGGTCAGCGGCGCCAGCGCCCGGTCGTTCATGGTCCCGTTGAGGTCGCCCAGCAGGATGATCCGCTCGTGCTCCTCGGCGGAGATCGCCTCCGCCAGTGTGGAGGCGGCGCGGTCCCGCTGCCCGGCGGTGAAACCGGACCGGAACTCCACGCGCACCGATGGCAGGTGCGCGACGTAGACGGCGACCACGCCTTGCGGGGTCTCCACCGTGGAGCGCATCGCGCGCGGCCACCCCATCCCGATGTCGATCTCCTCGCTGTCGCCCATCGGGAAGCGGCTCCACAGCCCCACCGTGCCCTGCACGCTGTGGAACGGGTAGCTGTCGTTCAACTCGGAGTCGTAGAGCTCCTCCTGGCCCTCCGGGATCTCCTGGAGCGCCAGGATGTCGGTCTCGGAGTCGATCAGGCTGCGCGCGGTGCCGCGCGGGTCCTGGTTGTGGGCGTCCACGTTGTGGCTGACCACCATCAACGCGCCGCCCTCGCCGGTCTTGTCGAGCAGCGCGCCGCCGAAGAGGTTGACCCACACCATGACGGTCACCGTGATGGCGGCGACGGCCGAGAGCGAACGGCGGATCAGGGCGCAGACCAACAGCACCGGCACCGCCAGCCCGAACCAGGGCAGAAACGTCTGGATCAGACTTCCCAGGTTGCCGACGGAGTTGGGCAGCTTGGAGTGGAGCAGCATGACCGCGGCGGTCAGCAGCGCGAGGGCGGCGATCACGAGGCCGCGGCGCCAACGGCCGGTGCGGTCGCTCCATCTGGAGGCCCGGCGCCCTTCACTCCCCGACTCACCGGCGTCGGGCGCCGGTGCTACTGCGGAGGTGTCGGTGCGTGCCATCTCTCCCCCTCGCTGGCCGTGACGTGTTGCCCCAGGAACCATAGGCGAGCCGACGTCCCGGTCCGACATCGGACGGTGTCCCTCCGTGGTGTTTCTCGCCTGGTCGAGTCCGCCCGGTGACCGCCGGTGTCGCCCCGGCGGCGGGTCCGCCGCGCCGTCACCGGCCCGTCACCACGGGGTCACGGGCGTCGCTCTCGGATACCGGGACGTCACTGAGGGACCGCGTGGTTCCGGGGCCGGGCCCGCGCGCGTCGTGACGGACGTCTCCCCGCGGTAGCGCCCGGCACCTTCTCGGCGGTGTGGCGGCGGTGGGACGATGGAGGTGATCCGGGGACGCCGAAGGGCGCTTCGAGACGACGAACAGGAGTTCTGCGATGACGCAGTCGAACGAGCCTGCCCGCACGCCGGGAGCACCCGCGTCGGGCGAGACGACACCCTCGCTCTACGGCGGCCGCGGCAGCCGCCGGGTCACGGTGCGCGACATCGCCGCCGCAAAGCGGCGTGGCGAGAAGTGGCCGATGCTGACCGCCTACGACGCCATGACGGCGGCGGTGTTCGACGAGGCGGGCATCCCGGTCCTGCTGGTCGGCGACTCGGCGGGCAACGCCCACCTGGGGTACGACTCCACGGTTCCGGTGACGCTCGACCAGATGGTCATGCTCGCCGCGGCGGTGGTCCGCGGGACGCGCCGGACGCTGGTCGTCGGCGACCTGCCGTTCGGCAGCTACCAGGAGGGCCCCGTCCAGGCCCTGCGCAACGCCACCCGCCTGATGAAGGAGGCCGGGGTCGGCGCGGTGAAGCTGGAGGGCGGCGAGCGCTCCGCCGAGGCGATCGACCTGCTGGTGCGGTCGGGCATCCCGGTCATGGCGCACGTCGGCCTGACCCCGCAGTCGGTCAACGCCTACGGCGGGCACCCGGTGCAGGGCCGCGGCGACGAGGCCGCCGAGCAGCTCCGCCGCGACGCCAAGGCGGTACAGGACGCCGGCGCGTTCGCGGTCGTCCTGGAGCTGGTCACGGCGGAGCTGGCGGCCGAGGTGACCGGGGAGCTGGCCATCCCCACCGTCGGGATCGGCGCGGGCGCCGGCTGCGACGCCCAGGTCCTGGTGTGGACGGACATGGCGGGGATGACCGACTGGCCCGGCGGGCGCAAGCCGCGCTTCGTGAAGGAGTACGCGCGGCTGCGCGAGGTCCTGGGCGACGCGGCGAAGGCGTTCGCGGAGGACGTCGTGGAGGGCGGCTACCCAGCGCCGGAGCACAGCTTCCGTTGACGGCGGCGGCGCGCCCCGGCTTCCCGGCAGGTCCGGCGGGAGGCCGGGGCGCGGCTCACTCCGGGGTGCCGGCGCCCTCCGCGACGGGGGCGGCCTCCCGGGGCGCGGCCGCGGCGCGCCGGTAGTACCAGGCCAGGTTCGAGGCGACGCCGGCCAGCAGCGTCCAAATCACCCCGAGCCAGATGTTGCGCATCAGGGCGAAGGAGATCACCGCCGCGGCCAGGGCGATCACGCAGACGATCACGGCCTGGACGGCCAGGCGGCGGGCGGCGGCGGGGGTGATGCGGCGGGGCATGGGGGGCTCTTTCGGTGCGGGGCGCTGTCGGGTACGTACCGGCCCATTGTGGCGCATGGGCGGCGGCCCTCGGCGGGCCGCCCGGCCCGGCTCCCCGGGACGGACGGCCGCCCGACTGCCCGCCCCCGCCGGGCGGGGGCGGGGACGGGCGCGGCTCAGATGTCGGTGAGCCGGATGCCCGCGTGGGCGCGGTAGCGGCGGTTCACCGAGATGAGGTTGGCGACCAGCGACTCCACCTGGTGGGCGTTGCGCAGCCGGCCGGCGAAGACGCCGCGCATCCCGGGGATGCGGGAGGCGAGCGCCTGCACGGTCTCGCAGTCGGCGCGGGCCTCCCCGAGCACCATGACGTCGGTGGGGATCTCCGCCAGCGAGGTGTCCTGGAGCAGCACGGCGGAGAGGTGGTGGAAGGCGGCGGTGACGCGGGAGTCGGGCAGCAGGGCGGCGGCCTGCTCCGCCGCGCTGCCCTCGGGCACGGTCAGCGCGTGGGCGCCCTTCTTGTCGAAGCCCAGCGGGTTGACGCAGTCGACGACCAGCTTCCCCGCGAGGTCGTCCCGGATCGCGGTGAGGGTGGCGGCGTGGCCGTCCCAGGGCACGGCGACGATCACCACGTCGCTGCGGCGGGCGCACTCGGCGTTGTCGGCACCCTCCACCCCCACGGGGCCGAGCAGGTCGTCGGCGGCGACCTGCCGGGCGCGGTCGGCCGAGCGGGAGCCGATGACGACGCGCTGCCCGGCGCGGGCGAGGCGGTAGGCGAGGCCGCGGCCCTGGTCACCGGTGCCGCCGAGCACCCCGACGGTCAGGCCGGAGACGTCCGGGAGGTCCCAGGGGTCCTTGGGTGCGGGCTTGCCGGTGGGGGCGGCGCCGGGGCCGGCGTCCGGCGCGGGCGTCGGGTCGGTGGGCTGGTCCGAAGTGGTCATGACCCGATCCTGCCAGGCGGCAGAAGCGGTGCGGCGCGCCCCGCCCGCGACACCCGCCCCGGGCGGCCGGCTTCGGAGGGCAGCCCTTCGCGGCGGGGTCAGCCCTTCCCGGGGCCGCCGCCGGCGCCCTCCGCACCCTCGGCGCCGTCGTCCTCGTCCTCGTCGCGCCAGCGCGGGTCGTTGCGCCACTCCTCGTCCCGTTCCTGCGCGGTCGCGATGGCGCGCTCGGCGTCCTGGCGGGTGGCGTAGGGGCCCAACCGGTCCGTGGCGGGGCACTGCATCCCCTCCTCGACCGTGCGGTGGCGCAGGCAGTAGTACCACTGCCCGTCCTTGCCCTGCGTGTCCTGGGAGCTGCGTCGGAAGAGAGCCATACCGTCATCCTGCCCGCGCCGGGCCGCTCCGACCACCTGCCGTGCGGGCGGGAGCGGCCGACGTGGGCGGCGGTCGGCCGACGGCCGGGTCTTAGACTCGACGGCATGTCTGCGCAGTCGCTCGTCAGCCCCGGGACCGTCTCCCCCCTGCGGTCCGTCCCCTCCTCCATCCGGCGCCCCGAGTACGTGGGGAGAAAGGCGCCGCGACCGTACACCGGGCCGGAGGTGCAGGACGCGGAGACGATCGAGCGGATGCGGGTGGCCGGCCGGCTGGCCGCCCAGGCACTGGTGGAGACCGCACGGCACATCGCGGACGGGGTCACCACCGACCGGCTGGACGAGGTGGCGCACGAGTTCCTCTGCGACAACGGGGCGTACCCGTCGACGCTGGGCTACCGCGGGTTCCCCAAGTCGCTCTGCACCTCGGTGAACGAGGTGATCTGCCACGGCATCCCGGACAGCACCGTGCTGCGGGACGGCGACATCGTCAACCTGGACATCACCGCCTACATCGGCGGGGTCCACGGCGACAACAACGCCACCTACCTCGTCGGCGGCGAGGAGGCGGTGGACGAGGAGTCGCGGCTGCTGGTGGAGCGGACCCGTGAGTCGCTGAACCGCGCGATCAAGGCGGTGCGGCCGGGGCGTCAGATCAACGTCATCGGGCGGGTGATCGAGTCCTACGCCAAGCGCTTCGACTACGGCGTCGTCCGCGACTTCACCGGCCACGGCATCAACACCTCGTTCCACTCCGGGCTGATCATCCCCCACTACGACTCGGCCGAGCACACCACGGTGATGGCGCCGGGGATGACGTTCACCATCGAGCCGATGCTGACGCTGGGGACCCACGACTGGGACATGTGGTCCGACGACTGGACGGTCGTGACCAAGGACCGCAAGCGGACGGCGCAGTTCGAGCACACGCTGGTCGTGACCGCCGACGGCGCGGAGATCCTGACGCTGCCCTGAGCCGACCGCCGCGGGACGCGGACCGGATCTTTACCGACAGCATGTCGGCAACACCTTGACTTAGGCTTACCTAAGTCGAGAGGATGACGGGGCACGGCTGCCTGCCGCGCCCCGTCCCCGGCCCCCGGAGGTCCGTTGTGACCGCGCCCGTCGCGACACCCTTTTCCACGCAGATCCGCGAAGCCTCCCACCAGCAGCACACCGAGGCCGAGAACTCCTCCTTCATGAGCGACCTCCTCGGCGGCGGGCTGGGCGTCGAGGCGTTCCGGCTGTACACCGAGCAGCTGTGGTTCGTGTACCGCGCGCTGGAGGCGCCGACGGCGCAGCTGGCCGCGGACCCGGTGGCGGGGCCCTTCGTGCGCCCCGAGCTCGCCCGAGTGGCGCAGCTGGAGCGGGACCTCGACCACATGCACGGCTCGGCCGACTGGCGCACCTCGGTGCGGCCGCTGCCGGCCACCGCCGCCTACGCGGAGCGGATCACCGAGACGGCGACGGGGTGGACCGGCGGGTACGTCGCCCACCACTACACGCGCTACCTCGGCGACCTCTCGGGCGGCCAGGTGATCCGCTCCATCGCGGAGAAGACCTGGGGGTTCGAGACCAAGGGCGACGGGGTGCGGTTCTACGTCTTCGAGGGGATCGGCAACCCGGCGGCGTTCAAGCGCGAGTACCGGGCGCTGCTCGACGCGGTGCCGGGCGACGACGCCGAGCGGCTGCGGATCGTGGAGGAGTGCAAGCGCGCGTTCTCGCTGAACTCCGCGGTCTTCCAGGACCTGGGCGCGGCCACCGCGCGCTGACCACCGCGCACCGACACCAGGCGCTGATCAGCGCGACGACGCCGGCCCGGCGGGGCTCACCCGCCGGGCCGGCGTTGCGTCGTCCCGGTCCCCGAGGGGCCGCACGGGTGTGGACGTGCCGCTGCCCGCCCGGTCTGTCGGGACCGGGCGGGCAGCGGCGTGAACGGGTGTCAGTCGGCCAGCGGGGAGGCGCTGCGGCGACGGGTCACCCAGTAGGCCGCGCCGCCTGCGACGGTCACGGCTGCGGCGAGGCCCGCGAGGGCACCGGCCGGGGTTCCGGTGGAGGCCAGGGAGCCGGAGCCGAAGCCGCCGCCCGCCAGGCCGCCGGAGACGCCGCCCGAGGCGCCGCCACCGGCGATCGGGGTGGTGCCACCGGTCTGCGGGGCGGGGCTGTTGCCGCCGCCGGAGGGCAGCTCGGCGTCGTCGTCCAGCGAGACGGCGACGGTGAGCGGGTCGAGGTCGGCACCGGCCTCGTAGAAGCCGCCGAATGCCTCGGCGCCCTCGTCCGTGAGGACGGCCGGGACGTTCTCCAGGAGGATCACGTCGTCGACCGGGTTGAGCGCGGCGGCCGGCAGGGTCAGGTCGGCGACGACGACGCCCTCGTACTCGACGACGTCACCACCGAGGGTGTGGGAGACGACGTCGGCGACGAGGACGCCCTCGGTGCCCTCGAACGCCACGGCCAGCTCGGAGAACTTGAGGTCCAGCTCGTACTCGCCGTCGGCCTTCTCGTGGCCGACGAACTGTACGCCGCCGTCGAAGGCCGCCACCAGGGCGTCGGCCTCGGCGTCGAACTCACCGACCGCGTCCGGGAACTGGTAGGTCCCGTCGCCGTTCTCCGTTGCTGCGCCGAGCAGTTCGACCGAGCCGCGGGCGATCGGGCCGGTCACGTAGGTGCGGAAGGACTCCCGCACGCCCCAGTCGAGGGTGCCGTCGGCGATGGTGCCGGAGACCGGCTCGTCGTCGGCGTCGGTGTCGTCGTCCTTGCCGTCGTCGTCACCGCCGTTGTCCCCGTCGCCGGGGTTGTCGGTGTCGTCGTCACCGCCGTTGTCACCGTCGCCGGGGTTGTCGGTGTCGTCGTCCTTGCCGTCGTCGTCACCGCCGTCGTCGTCGCCGTCGCCGGGGTTGTCGGTGTCGTCGTCGCCACCGTTGTCGCCGTCGCCCGGCTCGCCGGTGCCCGGCTCGCCGGTGTCGTCGTCACCGTCGTCCCCGTCGCCCGGTTCACCGGGCTCGGAGGGCGGGACGGCGCTGACGGTGAGGGTGGCCGGGTCGAGCGCGGTGCCGGCGTCGTAGAAGCCGCCGAAGGCCACCGAGCCCTCGGCGGTCAGCGTGGCCGGGATGTCGGCGAAGACCATCGCGCCACCGGCACCCTGCCCCGGGCGGACCCCGCTCATGTCGAGGCTCGCGAACTCCACGTCCTCGGTGGTGTCAGCGCCGACGGTGACGTCGGCGCGGATCGCCCCGCCGGTCCGGCCCTCGGTGACGACCTTGAGGTCGGAGAGCTTGAGGTCCAGCACGCCGCCGTGGCCCTCGAAGTGCACGCTGCCGTTGAACTCGGTGGCCACGGAGTGGGTGCCGAGGTCGTAGCTTCCGGTGCCGCCCGTGAAGGCGAAGGTGCCGTCGTCGTTGCGTTCGGCGCCCTGGTCGAGAGTGATGCTGCCCTTGGCGATCGGGCCGCTGATGTAGTTGCGGAAGGACGCCTGGACGCCCCAGTCGAGGGTGCCGTCGACCAGGTCGTAGGTGGCTGCGGGTGCCGCGGTGTCGGCTGCCGCCGGCGCGGCGAACGCTGTCGCGGACAGCACCGTCGCAGTGGCTGCCGCGAGCAGCAGGCGGCCCGTGCGGGCGCCGCGCATACGTATGGCGGTCATCGTTCGGTGGTCTCCTTGTCGGTGTCTTCGGAGGGAGTGGTGGCCGGGCGGGCACCGGAGGTGCGGCGCCGGACCAGGTATCCGGCCCCGGCGAGCGCCAGCAGGGCGATCGCGGCGGCGGCCGGCAGTGGCACGGGGGTGGAGGAGGAGTCGTCGGCGGTCGACTCAGCGGCCAGGGGCTCCGGTTCGGCGGCCGGCTCGGGCTCGACCTCCTCGACGGGCTCGCTGCCCAGGTCGGGCAGCGGCGGCAGTTCCGCATCGTCGCTGACGGCGACGGCGAGGGTGAGCGGGTCCATGACGGTGCCCTCGGCGTAAAGGCCGCCGAACGCCTCGGCGCCTTCGGCCGTCAGCTCGGCGGGCGCCTCGGAGAGGTGGAACAGCCCGTCCTCGACGGCCAGTTCGGGCACCTCGAAGGTGACCAGCGGCTGGGCCTCGGCGGTGCCGTCGGCGGTGGTGACGTCAGCGGTCATCGTGCCGGAGCCGTCGGCCACCTCGACGCGGACGGCGTCGACGAGCAGGTCGAGGTCGTTGCCGGTGAAGTGGAGGCTGCCGGCGAACGCCGCGGTCAGCGCACCGGCCTCGGCGTCGAGTTCGCCGGTGCCGTCGGGGAAGCGGAACAGCGCGCCGCCGTCCTGGGCGCCGTCGGCGAGTTCCCAGCCGCCGTCCGCGATGTCGCCGGTGACGAACTCGCGGTAGGTGCGGCGCACGCCCCAGTCGAGCGCGGCGTCGGTGATCTCGGCGGCGGCGGGCGCCTCCTCGGCGTCCTCGGCGTCCTCGTCCTCGTCCGCCTCCTCGTCCTGCTCGCGCGCCGCGTCGTCCGGTGCCGGGTCGGGGGCGGGCTCCGCCGGGTCGGGAGCGGGGTCGAGGGTGTCGGCGGTGAAGGTGACGGGGTCCAGCGGGTCACCGGCGGCGTAGTAGCCGGCGAACGCGGTGGCACCGTCGGTGGTGAGGGTGGCGGGGGCGCCGGTGACGGAGATCCGGCTGCCGCCCCGCAGGTCCACGCCGGAGAGGTCGAGCGAGGCCAGGGCGACGCCGCTGGCCTCGTTGACCTGGCCGGAGCCGCGGGCCTTGGAGCGGATGTCGGCGTAGAGGGTGCCGGAGGCGCCGTTGACGCGGACCGACGGGTTGCTGATCGTCAGATCCAGTTCGGGCACGCCCTGCTCGTCGAAGTGGCCCTGGAAGCGGACGCCGCCCGAGTAGGCCGCGGAGACCGCGCCGGTCGCCGGGTCGTAGCCGCCGGTGGCGGAGTGGAAGCGGAACTGGCTGTTGCCGACGGTGCCCGCCCCGCCCGAGAGTCCCCAACTGCCCTGCGCGATGGGGCCGGTGATGTAGGTCAGGAAGGACGAACGGACCCCCCAGTCCAACCGGCCCCCCGATACGGTGCGTTCGGCCGCGTGCGCCGTGGGCGCCGGGAGCATGGCCAGCGTGAGGGCCGCCAGGACGACGCCGAGGAACCCCGCGAGGGAGGCCCGGCGACGGGCGGGAGTGGGCAGCATCGGATGCCTCCGAACCAGGGGCGATGACTGAGGTTAGGCTAACCTAAACTACGGTTGGCCGTGATCGGAACCCCGGGCCCCGGGCGGACCGCCCGGACCCCGGAACCCGTTGCCCAGAAAGGCGGAGCCAGGTGCAGCACCGACCCAGACTCCTCGGAACGCTCCTCGCGACCCTCGCCCTGGCCGTCGCCGCGACCGGCTGTGCCCAGGGCCCCGACGCCGGCGACGGAAGCGGGGCCGCCTCCACCGGCACCACGGCGGAACCCGCCGCGGACCGGCTGGAGCCGCTCGACGGCCCCTCACCCGAACCCGCGCTGCCGACCGAGGTCGAGTCCGCCGACGGCACGGCGGTGACCGTCACCTCCGCCGACCGGGTCGTCCCGCTCTCCGGCTCACTCGCCGAGATCGTCTGGACCCTCGGCCTCGGCGACCGCGTCGTGGCGCGCGACGTCACCGCCACCTTCGAGGAGGCGGCCGACCTGCCCGTCGTCACCCGCGGCCACGAGGTCTCCGCCGAGAGCGTGCTCTCGCTCCGCCCGGACGTGGTCCTGGTCGAGGACAGCACCGGCCCCGCCGAGGCGATCGACCAGATCCGCTCCGCCGGCATCCCCCTGGTCGTCTTCGAGACACCCCGCGAACTCGACGCCGTCACCGGCCGGATCGAGGCGGTGGCCGCCGCGCTCGGCGTGACCGGGGCGGGGGAACAGCTCGTCGACCGCACCCAGGAGCGACTCGACGCGGCGCGCGCGGCGATACCCGAGGGCGGCGACGCGCCCCGCGTCGCCTTCCTCTACCTCCGCGGTACCGCCAGCGTCTACCTGCTGGGCGGCGCCGGCTCCGGTGCCACCTCCCTCATCGAGGCGGCGGGCGGCATCGACGCCGGTGTCGAGTCCGGCCTGGACAAGGACTTCACCCCCATCACCAGTGAGGCGCTGGCCGCCGCCGCCCCCGACGTCATCCTCGTCATGACCAAGGGCCTGACCTCCGTCGGCGGCGTCGACGGACTGCTGGAGATCCCGGGCATCGCCGAGACCCCGGCCGGCATGGACCGCCGCATCGCCTCCGTCGACGACGGCGTGCTGCTGAACTACGGCCCCCGGACCGACGAGGTGCTCGCCTCGCTCACCGAGCAGATCCACGCGGGCGCGGCGGAAGCCCGGTGAGCCCCTCCCCCGCCACCGCCACCGCCGACCGGGCGACCGGCCCCGCCGGACGACCGGCTCCCGACGCACCGCCGGCCAGACCCCGCACCCGGGCCGCCCGCGCCGCCGCCCTCACCGTCGGGCTCCTCGCAGCGCTGGTGGTCACCGCGCTGGCGGCGGCCTCCATCGGCGCCTACCAGATCCCGTTCGGGGACATCCTCGCCTCCGTCGCCCACCGCGCGGGGCTCGGCGGGCACGAACTCGACCGCGTCGCCGAGTCGGTGCTGTGGAACGTCCGGCTCCCCCGCGTCGTCCTCGCCCTGCTGGTCGGCGCCTCGCTGGGCTGCGCGGGCGCGTTGATGCAGGGCGTATTCGGCAACCCGCTGGCCGAGCCCGGCGTCATCGGCGTCTCCGCCGGCGCCGCGGTGGGCGCCGTCGCCGCCATCGCCTTCGGCATCACGCTCTTCGGCAACTGGACCGTCACCGTCTGCGCGTTCATCTCCGGACTGGCCACCGTGCTGCTGGTGTACGCGCTCTCCCGCTCCGGCGGCCGCACCGAGGTCGTCACCCTCATCCTCACCGGCGTCGCCGTCAACGCCTTCGCGGGCGCCCTCATCGGCCTGTCGATCTTCTTCGCCGACAACGCCCAGCTCACCGAGATCACCTTCTGGCAGCTGGGATCGCTGTCGCAGGCGACCTGGCCCAAGGTCCTCGCCGTGCTGCCCTGCGCCGTCCTCGGCCTGATCGCCGCGCCCTGGTACGCGCGCCGACTCGACCTGCTCGCCCTCGGGGAGAAGCCCGCCCGCCACCTCGGGGTGGACGTCGAACGGCTCCGGATCGCCCTGGTGCTGGTGGTCGCGCTGCTGACCGCCGCCGCCGTCGCCGTGGCCGGCATCATCACCTTCGTCGGGCTCCTCGTCCCGCACCTGCTGCGCATGGTCGCCGGTCCGGGCCACCGGTTCCTCGTCCCCGGCAGCGCGCTGCTCGGCGCGCTGGTGCTGCTCGCCGCGGACCTGGCCGCCCGCACCCTCGCCGCCCCCGCCGAACTGCCCCTCGGCGTGCTGACCGCGCTGATCGGCAGCCCCTTCTTCTTCTGGCTGCTGCGCCGGACCCGTCGCCGCCAGGGAGGCTGGGCATGACGATCGACCAGGTGATCACCCGGCTGCTGGGCAACCGCGCGGCACGGCCACCCGCCCCGCACCACCCCGGGGACGTACTGGCCGAGGCGCGGGACGCCACCCTCCGGCTCGGTGGCCGACCGGTCCTCGACGGGGTCTCCCTGACCGTCCGGGCCGGTGAGGTCCTCGCCCTCGTCGGACCCAACGGCGCGGGGAAGTCCACCCTGTTGGCCGCACTCGCCGCCGACGCCCCCGTCGAGGGCGGCACCGTCCTCATCGACGGCAAACCGGCCGACTCCTGGAACGCCCGCGAACTCTCGCTGCGGCGGTCGGTCCTGCCGCAGGCGGCCACCCTCTCGTTCCCGTTCCTCGTGGACGAGGTGGTCCGCATGGGCCGCGCCCCCTGGGCCGGGACCGCCGCGGAGGACGAGGACGAGGAGGTCGTGGCGGCCGCGATGGCCGCCACCGAGGTCACCGCGTTCGCCCCGCGGCCCTTCTCCGCCCTCTCCGGCGGCGAGAAGGCCCGGGTCGCGCTCTCCCGCGTCCTCGCCCAGCGCACCGCGGTGATGCTCCTCGACGAGCCCACCGCCGCACTCGACCTGCGCCACCAGGAACTCGTCCTCACCGTCTGCCGGGAGCGCGCCCGGGCCGGGGACGCGGTGGTCGTCGTGGTGCACGACCTCGGGCTGGCCGCTGCCCACGCCGACCGCGTCGCGGTCCTCGCGAGCGGCCGGATCGTCGGAGAGGGCCCACCCGCCACCACCCTGACGCCCGAACTGCTGACCGAGGTGTACCACCACCCGGTGGAGGTGCTGGCCCACCCCGACACCGGGGTGCCGATCGTCCTCCCCGTGCGCCCCGGCCGCTGACCTCCGCACCCCGGCGCACGCCGCCCCGTCGCGCCACGACCGGCGCGACGGGGAACCGGCCAACACCGGTGGTCGTGCGCGCAAAGTTTCCACCAACGGAACCCGAACCTCCACGAAATCCCCTACTCTCGTCTGGGTGTCCGGGCCCGCAGGGGGGAGACAACTGCGGTGCCCCGGCCCGTGGTTCCACGAAGACGTGTGCTGACTCAATGGAGACTTCGGTCTGGGGGGTTCATGCGGAACGCGGGAATGTCCAGGCACGCCCCGGGGGACAAACCGTCACTGGCGGCCGACGGGCCCCGACCCGCCGGCGGCTCCAAACCCGCCTGGTACGCGCCGCTCACCGTCGGCGTCGACATCGCCGGGGCCCTGTTACCCCTGGCAGCGGTCCACCTCGCCATCGGCCGACCGCACGCCCTGCTGACCGCGACCGTCGCCACAGCCGGCTGGACCGTCATCCGCTGTGCCCACCGCCGCTACGCCCTCCGCCACCTCGCCGAGTCCCGCGGGCTGCTCGCCGCCCTCCACGACTGGGCCCTCCTGGTCGGCCTCCTCGCCGTCCTGCGCGTCCTCGGGGGCGAGGCCTCGCCGCCACTCACCTCCCTCGCTGCGCTGCTGCCCGCGCTGGTCCTCACCGCGGGTACCGGCGCCCTCCTCCACCACCACCTCACCGCGGAGCGGCGCCGCGCCCACGCGCTGCGGCGGGTGCTGCTGGTGGGCGAGGCGCCGGGCGCCGACGACGTCGCCGCCCGGCTGGCGGCGGGAACGGACCACCCGTACGTCGTGGTGGGCGTCGTCCCGGTGGGCGACGGCTCCCCGGCGTCCGGGGTCCCGGTCTGCGGACGGCTCGCCGGCCGGGGGCCCGCGGCCGAACCCCATGACGGGGCCGCGGTGCTGGAGGCGGCGACCGGGCTCCGCGCGGACCTGGTGCTCGCCGTCCCGGGCTCCCGCCTCTGCGGGGAGCGGCTGCGGCGCGTGGGCTGGGCGCTGCAGGACGCGGGGCTGCCGCTGACGGTCTCCTCCGGCCTCACCGACGTCGCGCCCCGCCGCCTCGCGGTGGGCGAGGCTGCCGGCCTCGGCCTGCTCCACCTCGCCCCGCCGGTCCGCCGGGGTGGCGCGACCGCGCTGAAGGCGGCGCTCGACCGCACCGGCGCCGCCCTCGGGCTCGTGCTGCTGGCACCGCTGTTCGGCCTCGTGGCGCTCGCGGTGCGGCTGGACTCGCGCGGGCCGGTGCTCTACCGGCAGCGCCGGGTGGGACGGCACGGCGTCCCGTTCACCATGTGGAAGTTCCGCACCATGGTCCGCGACGCCGAGCGGCTCCGCCCGCAGCTGGAGGAGGCCAACGAGGCCCACGGCGGCCCGCTGTTCAAGCTGCGGCGCGACCCCCGGGTGACCCGGATCGGGCGGCTGCTGCGGCGCAGCTCGCTGGACGAGCTGCCGCAGCTGCTGAACGTGCTGGCGGGCAGCATGTCGCTGGTCGGGCCGCGCCCGCCGCTGCCGGAGGAGGCCGCGCAGTACACCCCGACCGAGGCCCGCCGGCTGCGGGTGCGGCCCGGGATGACCGGCCCCTGGCAGGTGGGCGGCCGCTCCGACCTCTCCTGGGACGAGGGCATCGCGCTCGACCTCTCCTACACCGACAACTGGTCGCTCACCCGGGACCTCGACATCCTCGCCCGCACCGCGCGCGCCGTGACCGGCGGCCGCGGCGCCTACTGACCGCCGCCCCGGCTCCGGCGCCCGCCCGCACCGCGGCCCCGCGCCCCGACGCCCCGTTTCCCGATGCCCCGGTCCCCGACGCCCGGGCGCCCGTCCGGCCCGGACGCCGTGCCCGGTCGCCCGCCGCGGCGCCCCGGCCGGGCGGCGGAGAGCACCGGCCGGGGCATTCGCCTCAGGAGTCCTTGTGTTCCAGCCACCACCGGTAGGTGTCCCGCACACCGTCGGCCAGCGCCACCGCGGGCTCGAACCCCAGTTTGCGCAGCCGGCCGACGTCCAGGAGCTTCCGCGGGGTGCCGTCCGGCCGCGAGGTGTCCCAGACGATGCGGCCGCCGAACCCGGTCACCTCGGCGACCAGGGCGGCCAGTTCGGCGATCGCGATGTCCTCGCCGCAGCCGACGTTCACCGGGTCCGGCTCGTCGTAGGCGCGCAGCAGCGCGGTGCACGCCCGCGCCATGTCGTCGCTGTGGAGGAACTCCCGGCGGGGGGTGCCGCTGCCCCACAGCACCACCTCCTCGCTGCCGCCGGCGACCGCGTCGTGGAACCGGCGCAGCAGGCCGGGCAGCACGTGGGAGGTCTCCGGGTCGAAGTTGTCGCCGGGGCCGTAGAGGTTGGTGGGCATCGCGGAGATCCAGCGGCGGCCGTACTGGTGCCGGTAGGAGCGCACATGGCTGATGCCCGCGATCTTGGCCAGCGCGTACGGCTCGTTGGTGGGCTCCAGCGGTCCCGTCAGCAGCGCGTCCTCGCGGATCGGCTGCTCGGCGTGCTTGGGGTAGATGCAGGAGGACCCCAGGAACAGCAGCCGGTCCACGTCGGCGGCGTGGGCGCCCGCCAGCACGCTGAGCTGGACCCGGAGGTTGTCCTCCAGGAAGTCCACCGGCCAGGTGGAGTTGGCCATGATGCCGCCGACCTTCGCGGCGGCCAGCACCAGCACGTCCGGGCGGGCGTCGCGCAGGAACGCGGCGGTCGCCTCGGGGTCGCGCAGGTCGAGTTCGGCGCGGGTGCGGGTGATCACCTCGTGCCCCTCGGCCGTGAGGTACCGGGTGAGGGCCGAGCCCACCAGGCCGCGGTGCCCGGCCACGTAGACGCGGGCCGAGGGCGGCAGCAGTGCGGGAGCTGTTGTCATGCCGCGGATTCTGCCAGCCGCGGGCGCGGTGGCGGCCCGGCTGCCGGCAGCGGTCCCGATTTCGCCGTTCCCCCCGCAACCACCGCGCCGCTGGGGCAGAATGCCCGCCGGCGCTCCATCGTTCACCGCCGCCCGCGCACGCGGGCGCTGACCCCCGGGGGCCACCGATGAGTCCTGAGTCCACCAGCTTCGCGGGCCGCTCCGCACTGATCACCGGGGTGACCGGGCAGGACGGCTCGTACCTCGCGGAACTCCTGCTCGACAAGGGCTACACGGTGCACGGTCTGGTGCGCCGGTCCTCCTCGTTCAACACCGAGCGCATCGACCACATCTACCAGGGACCGCAGGAGCCGGGCCGCACGCTGGTGCTGCACCACGCCGATCTCGCGGACGGTGTCGCCCTGGTCAACCTGCTGCGGGAGATCCGGCCGGACGAGGTGTACAACCTGGGCGCGCAGTCGCACGTCCGGGTCTCGTTCGACGCCCCGCTGTACACCGGGGACGTCACCGGCCTGGGCTCGCTGCGGCTGCTGGAGGCGATCCGCGCCTCCGGGGTGGCGACCCGCATCTACCAGGCGTCGTCCTCGGAGATGTTCGGCGCGGCGCCGCCGCCGCAGAACGAGCGGACGCCGTTCCACCCCCGCAGCCCCTACGGCTGCGCCAAGGTGTTCAGCTACTGGTCGACGGTCAACTACCGCGAGGCGTACGGGCTGTTCGCCTGCAACGGCATCCTTTTCAACCACGAGTCCCCCCGCCGGGGCGAGACCTTCGTGACCCGCAAGATCACCCGGGCGGTGGCCCGCATCCGCGCGGGGCTCCAGGACCGGCTGTACCTGGGCAACCTCGACGCGGTGCGCGACTGGGGCTATGCGCCGGAGTACGTGGAGGCGATGTGGCGGATGCTCCAGCAGGACGACCCCGACGACTACGTGGTGGCGACCGGACAGGCGGTCTCGGTCCGGGAGTTCCTGGACGCCGCCTTCGAGGCGGGCGGCCTGGACCAGTCCCGGTACGTGCGCTACGACCCCAAGTACGAGCGTCCCAGCGAGGTGGACGCGCTGATCGGTGACGCCTCCAAGGCGCGCGAGCAGCTGGGTTGGCGGCCCACCGTCGGCTGGCGCGAGCTGGCCGCCCTCATGGTGCGGGCGGACATCGAGGCGCTGGACGCGGAGTTGGCCGGCGCCCGGGTACGCGTGGACCGCTGACCGCCCGCACCACCGGTCCCACTCCCCGTCCCACCCCGGCCCGTCCAGCCGTCCACCCCGTCCACCCCGTCCACCCCCCACTCATCCAGAACCGAGGGACAGCATGAGACCGATCCGAGGCGGGCTGTGGCGCCGCGCCGTCGTGTACAGCGGGGTGCTCGCGCTCTTCGCCGCACTGCCGGGCACTGCCGCGGCCCAGACCGGGCCGCAGGCGGCGGAGGCGGCTCCGGCGCTGACGCCGCCGGTGGGCATCACCGCCGACGAGCTGCCGACCTGGCAGACCAACGGCATCGTCTGGGCGCTGGCCGAGGCCGGCGGCACCGTGTTCGTGGGGGGCACGTTCTCCACCGTCCGCCCGCCCGGGGCCGCGGCCGGCACCCAGGAGGAGCCCGTCGCCAACTTCGTGGCGCTGGACGCCGCCTCCGGGGAGCCGGTGGCCGACTGCGACCTGCGGTTCACCGCAGGGTCGGTCGCCGCGGCGGTCCGGTCGCTGGCGGTCTCGCCCGACGGCGCCACCCTCTACGTCGGGGGCACCTTCGGCTCGGTGAACGGGGTCGGCGCCTCCAATGTGGCGGCGTTCGACACGACCACCTGTGAGCGCCGCAGCTTCCCCGTGGCGGTCCCCTCCACCGTTCGCGCGTTGGCTGCGACGGACGAACGCGTCTACCTGGGCGGCGACTTCAACACAGTCGCCGGCCAGCCGCGGCAGCGCTTCGCCGCCGTCACCACCGCCGGGGCGCTGGAGGGCTGGCGAGCCGACGCCGACGAGCCCGGCCGGGCGATCGAGGTGACGCCCGACGGCGACAACGTCATCCTGGGCGGCGACTTCTTCCGGCTCAACGGACGCGACTCCCACGCGCTGGCGGTCGTGGACGCGGTCACCGGCGCCACCACCCGCGACTACCCGCTGGGCTTCATCGAACAGCGCTCGGTGGTCAAGGGGCTCACCGTGGACGACACCGGCTTCTACACCGCCAACGAGGGCACCGGGGGCGGCGCGTTCGACGGCCGCATCGCCCTGGAGCTGTCCACCTTCGACCAGCGGTGGCGCGACACCTGCCTGGGCGCCACCCAGGACGTCACCGTCCACCAGGGGGTGCTGTACAGCGGCCACCACGCGCACGACTGCTCCACCATGGGCTCCTTCCCCGACGGCCCCCGGTTCCACCTGTTCGCCCAGTCGGTGGACGACCCGACCCTGCTGGGCTGGTTCCCCGACACCAACGACGGCCTCGGTGAGGCCATCGGGCCGCGGGTCATCCTCACCGCCGAGGACCTGCCGCAGGACGACCGGGACTTCATCTGGGTCGGCGGCGGCTTCACCACCGTCAACGGCAGCCCGCAGTGGGGACTGACCCGGTTCGCCTCCGGCCCGGACACCGGGGCGCCGGAGCGCCCCGAGGTCTCGGCGCACAGCCTGGCCGCCGGGGAGGCGACAGTGACCTGGCGCTCCAGCCTGGACCTGGACGACAGCCTGCTGACGTACCGGGTGTACCGGGACTCCGGCACCACCCCGGTCCACACCGTCCAGGGCTCCTCCTACCCCTGGCAGCGGCCGCAGCTGTCCTTCACCGACACCGGGCTCACCCCCGGCCAGTCGTACAGCTACCGGGTGACGGCCTCGGACGCCGCGGGCAACACCAGTGCGCAGTCACTGCCGGCCACGGTGACGGCGGCGGCGGGCTCACAGCCCTACGCCGACGCGGTGCTCGCCGACGACCCGGTGCTGTACTGGCGCCATGACGAGACCGGCGGCTTCTACGCCTCCGACGTCTCCGGCAACGACAACAGCGGTGTGCACCGGGGCAACCCCTCCCGGGGCGTCACCCCGGCCGCGGTCCCGTACCCCGGCGCCCGGGGCATCGGCTACACCGGCGGGATCACCACCTACACCTACAGCGACACCGCCTTCGACTCCCCCGGCCGCTTCTCGGTCGAGACCTGGTTCCGCACCGAGAGCACCCAGGGCGGGCGGATCATCGGCTTCAGCCGCAACATCTGGCGGACCAGCACCTCGTACGACAAGCATGTCTACATGCGCGACAGCGGCCAGCTGGTGTTCGGGACGCAGGGCAGCGGCCGGCAGTTCGTCACCAGCCCCCGCTCCTACAACGACGGCCGGTGGCACCACCTGGTCGCCACCCAGGGCACCAACGGCCTGCGGCTGTACGTGGACGGGCAGTTGGTCGCCTCCAACGCCAACATCACCAGCAACCTGAACTACCGCGGCTACTGGCGCACCGGCGCCGACAACCTCTCGGGGTGGAACAGCCGCCCGTCGAGCGACGGCTTCCAGGGGCAGCTGGACGAGACGGCCGTCTACCACCACACCCTGACCGCCGCCCGGGTCACCGCCCACCACAACGCGGCGAGCGCGCCGGTCGACACCGTCACCACGCTCCAGCCCACCGCGGACACCTACGTCAACCAGGGGGCCCCCTCCGCGACCCACGGCAGCAGTACCTCGCTCGCGGTCCGCGGCACCTCCGGCTACGAGACCTACCTCCGGTACGCGCTGCCGCAGGCGCCGCCCGGCACCGTGCTGAAGGCGGCGGCGCTGCGGGTGCGGACCACCAGCCAGGAGTACGCGGGCTCGGAGGACTCCCACACCGTGGTCCCGGTGACGGGCAGCTGGTCGGAGGCGGCCACCAGTTGGAGCACCAGGCCCACGCTGGGCACGGCGGTGCTCGGCACCATCGCCGCCGGGACCGTCCCCAACGGCCACTACTCGGCGCCGCTCACCGTCTCGGCGGTGCGGCCGTCGCTCGGCGGCACGCTCGACCTGGCGGTCACCAGCACCGGCACCGACAACCTCTGGTTCTGGTCGCGGGAGGTGGCGGCGGTCGACAACCGGCCGCAGCTGCACCTCACGTTCGGTGCGCCGTGAGGACGCGACACGGCGGGCGGGCGCTCGCGGCGGCGCTGCTCGCGGCGGCGCTGCTCGCCGGCTGCGGGTCGGGGCCGGACGGCGGGGAGTCCCCCGCCGCGCCGGCCGGCAGCGCCGCCGAGGGCGACGCCGCGCCGGAGGTGCCGGACGCCGACCGCGACGCGGAGAGCCCCGACGACGCCCGGGAACCGGACGCCGACGGCTCGGACGGCTCGGACGGCTCCGACGGCACGGGCGGGGCGGACGCCGGGGGCGGTCCGTCCGGCGAGGGCGCGGTGGACGAGGAGGGCGCACGGCACGGCGAGACCGTTCCCGAGGTGCCGCTGGAGTTCAGCGAGGACCAGCGGGAGTTCCTCGACGCGCAGGAGTCGCCGCGCGGGGCCGACCCCGGGGCGCTGCTGCTGCTCGGCGAGGAGGCGTGCGAACGGCTGGGCTACCTGTCGCGGCACGCCCCGGAGGCGATCGCCGAGGCGGTGGAGGACGGGGAGATCCCCGGCGCGGAGGAGGCCGTAGCCCACCTCTGCCCGGAGCACGCGCCGTTGATGCCCTGAGTCACGGCGCGCGGCGCCTGCGCGGCGGCGGGCGCCGTCGCGCAGGCGTGCGCCGTGGCTCAGGCGGCGCCGTGGCTCAGGCGTGCGCCGCCAGCACCTCCGCGTAGAGCCCCCGCAGCCGGTCGGCCACCGCACCGATCGTGAACCGCTCGGCCACCAGCCGGTGCGCGGCGACCGAGGCGGCCTCGTTGGCGGCGGGCTCCAGCAACTCCAGCACAGCGGCGGCGAGCAGCGCCCCGTTCCCCTCGGTGGCGCTGTCACCGGGGCGGGTGTCCGGGGCGGGGGCGAGCGGCGCCCCCGGGTGCCCGGTGAACCCGGCGTCACCGGCCACGGCGGCCACCACCCGCCCGGCGCTGGCGCGCAGCACGTCGGGGGCGAGGCCGTTGGTGGCGGTGACGACGGCCGGCAGGCCGACCGACAGCGCCTCCAGCGCGCTCACCGGGAAGGTGTCGAAGGTCGAGGGCAGCACGTAGACGTCGGCCGAGCGCATCAGCGCCAGCACGCCCGCGTGGTCCTGCGGTCCGGCGAACTCCAGGGCGTCGGCGACGCCGAGCTCCGCTGCGCGGGCCGTCAACCGGGCGGCCGTCCCCCCGGTGTCCGCGCCCGCGAGGACGAACCGCGCGTCGGGGTGGACCGCCCGCACGGCGGGGACGGCCGCGAGGAGGTCGGCGGGGCGCTTGCCGTCCTCCAGCCGCGCCAGGAACAGCACCACCGGCGGGCCACCGCGCTCGGCGCGCGAGGGGCGGCGGTGCTGCTGCGCGGCGACACCGTTGACCAGGCGGCGGGAGCGTGCCGGGAGGTGCGGGGCGGTCACCGCGGCGACGCCGAGGCGGTCGGCGTCGGTGAGGTGGAGCAGCATGTCGGCGCCGCGCAGCACCCGCCGCACGCCGAGCGCGTCGGCCAACCGGGCCGCAGGAACGCTTGTGGGGTCGATCATGCCGTGCGTCTGGAGCACCAGGGGGCGGCCGCCGAGCAGGGCCCGGAGCGCCACGGGGAAGGTCACCAGGTCGCGGGCGAGGTGGACGTGGACGATGTCGGCGGAGCGGACCAACCCGCCGGCCCGGGCCAGCAGCGACGGCGAGGTCACCCCGGCGAAGCCGAACCCGGGTATCAGCCGCCGCGCGGGGAACAGCTTCACCGGCACGCCGTCCACCGCGCGCGGCAGCGCCCCGGCGAACCCCTCCCCCACGGTGAGGACGGCGGCGTCGTCACCGGCGGCCCGTAAGGCGCGGCAGAGGTTGAGGGCGACCCGGGTCGGCCCGCCGAAGACGTGGTCGGGCGAGTGGTGGGTGACGACGTGCAGCACGCGCATGGTGCGGTTCCCCTTCCGGCCCGGTGACGGGCCCGGTCTGGGCCGCCCAGCGCGCGGTGGCGGGGCGGCGGAGGTGCGTCGCGGCGGGGCGCCGGCCGGCGCCCCGTGTCAGGGGCGCCGGCCGGGAACGGGGCCGTCGGCGGGCGGCGCGGGGGCGCCGGCCGCGTCGGTGGCCGCGGGGGCGCCGGGGCTGCCGGGTTCCTCCGCGTCGCGGAAGAGCACGAAGTCCGCCTGGAGCATCTGCCCCGTGCGCGGGTCCACGTAGCCGGGAATGACGGCCATGGGGGTCATCCCCAGCCGTCCGACGACCAGGTCCAACGTGTCGGAGAGCAGCATCGACCCCTCGTAGAGCGGCACGAACGAGGTCTCGACCTGGAGGCCGGCGCACTCGGCGGCCCGTTCGCCGGCGCCCCGCAACACCTGTTCCTCGTAGCCCTGGACGTCCAGTTTCAGGAACACGCGCTCACCGGGCCGGACGATCTCCGGCCACAGCTCGTCCAGCCGCCGCAGCCGCGCCTCCTCCGTCCCGACGTAGCGGGCGTGCGGCGCCGCCTCCGCGTGGAGGTCGAGCATGGGCAGCAGGGAGCTGCTCGCGCCGCGGTTGCCGGAGACGTTGACGGTGGTGGTGCCCGAGCTGTCGCCCAGGGCGTAGGGCAGCGCGGTCCAGCTGGGGTCGGCGTCGGCCCGGCGGGCGAGCGCGCGGCCGGGGGCGGCCAGCGGTTCGAAGGAGACGATGCGCCCGGCGTAGCCCGCGCGGCGCAGCATCGCGCCGTACTCGCCCTCGTTGGCGCCGACGTCCAGGACCACGTCCACCCGGTGGGCGCGCAGCAGTTGGGCGAGCTGCGGCCCGGCCCAGCCGGCCGGGTAGCGGGTGATGTCGACGCCGAGGCGGCGGACGGCGTTGCGGAGGCGGTGGAGGACACTCATCGGTGCGGGCACTCCTCGGTTCGGGCCGGCGCGTCCGGTGCGGACGGGCCGGCGGGGCGGGCCGGTGGCGCGGGGCGGGCGGCCGCGGCGTCACCGCAGCCGCCGGTCCGGGCGGTCCCGGAAGCTGGTGACGAGCGCCAGGCAGAGGGCCGCGATGACGATGCGGCCGGTGGCCTGGAGCAGCGACCCGCGCAGCAGAATGAAGCTGTACCCGGCGATCAGGGGGACAACCACGGCGAACACGTTGCCGGGGGCGGGGTCGTGGAGGGTGCGGTCGACGTAGCGCCGGTCGGCGCGCCCGGCGCCGTAGCCGACGGCGAGCAGTCCGGCGGTCATCCCCAACGGTCCGAAGTCGATCCAGAGTTCGGCCCACAGCGGCGAGGAGAGGTTGGTGTTGTTGGTGCCCATCCACTCCCCGACGAGGACCCCGCTGTCGAGCGGCTTCTCCTCCCACAGGGTGCGGGGCACGAAGAAGAGGACGGAGCCGAGGAGTTGGCGCCCGAAGGTGTGCTGACCGTCCTCGACGTAGGAGATGTGGTTGGCGAACATGCCGACCTGGTCGTAGTCCTTGACCGTGAGGGGTTCCAGCAGCGAGTCGGTGGCGGCCGGCCGTGCGGCGTCGTCGGCGTAGCGGTAGCGGTCGGCGAACGGGAAGATCAGCAGCGCCACGATGACGCCCAGCGCCAGCGAGGCCCGGTACATCACGGGGCTGCGGGGGAACACCGTGAAAAGTAGCGAGAACAGCACGGTGAGGAACCAGTAGCGGGGGTTCGAGACCGGGTTGTTGACGACGACGTTGACCGCCAGCACCAGCGCCCAGGCGGCGAGGACCCCCGGGCGCCGCCGGGCGTCCCGGGAGGTGACCAGCCAGCGGGTCAGCAGCAGCAGCGACAGCAGCACGGGGACGGTGCCGAAGCCGCGGAGCAGGGCGTTGCCCGCCTCGCCCGTCTCCTGGTCGACCTCGCCGGCGGTGGCCTCGGCGAGTCCGGCGATGATCTCTTCGCGGCTGGTGAAGAAGACCGCGGGGCCGCCGAGTTGCACGATGAGCAGTGAGCTGGCGAGCAGCGAGAAGCCGACGAGCAGCCACAACCGCGGCCGGTCGACGCGGGCGGGGCGGCGGGCGCGGCGCCGCAGGCTCGGCCGGTTGCGCGCCAGGAGGGTGCCCACGTCGAAGGCGACCATGCCGAGCAGCACCAGCGCGGTGGCCAGCACGGTGTCGGAGCGGGGGCCGACCACGGGGGTGGGGTCGCGGCCGAGCACCGACTGCGCCAGCGGAGCGATGCCCATCGCCAGGTAGCAGAACAGCCAGAACGCGCCCTGGACCAGGCGGCGCCGGCCGGCGAGCACCATGGCGCAGAGCCGGGCGCCGGCGTAGCAGGCGACGACGAACTGCAGGGCGAAGGCGGTGTCCCGGACGCCCTCGCCGGGCTGCGCCGCGACGGCGAAGGGCAGTGCGGCGACGACACCGAAGATGAGCGGGAAGGCGGTGGCGCGGGAGAGCCCGGCACGGGCCGCGGCCCGGCGGGGCTCGGGAGGCGGAGCCGCAGCGGGCCGGGCGGCCGTCGCGGGCCGCGGGGGC
>NZ_JAAVJD010000130.1 GCF_012033735.1 Streptomyces lonarensis
GGCCGGCACCGCGCCACCCGCGGCGCCGGCCCGCACGGGCGGTCACTCCGTGGCGTTGACGAGGACCGCCATGTTGCCCGCCGGGTGCTGGTTGTCGTGGATCAGCTGATGGGCGAGGCCCACCTCGTCGAAGGCGAAGGTCCGGGAGAGGCACGGGTCGACAACGCCCTGCTGCACCAGACGCGTCACCTCGCGGCCCTCGCGCGCGCTGGCGACGTGGGAGCCCTGCAGCCGCTTCTGCCGCATCCACAGGAAACGAAGGTCGACGTCGCCGTTGTAGCCGGTGGTGCCGCCGCAGATGACGACCATCCCCGCGGAGTCGCACATGTACATCGACGTCGGGACGGTGTCCGCGCCGGAGTGCTCCAGCACGATCCGCGGGGCGGCGCGCTCGCCGAGCACCTCCCAGAACCGTCGCCCGAACGCGCGGGCGCCCTTCAGCCACTGCCCCATCGCCTGCTCGTCGTCGGCGTCCGGCAGCCTGCCCCAGTGGTCGAACTCCCGCCGGTCGATGCAGCCCTTCGCCCCCAGCTTCATGCAGTACTCGGCGTGCTCCTCGCTGGAGACGACCGCAACCGGGATGCCCCCGACGTGGCGGACCAGCTGGATGGCGATGCTGCCGAGGCCGCCCGCGCCGCCCCAGATGAGGACCGGATCGCCGGGGCGCACGGTGTGCGGCTCCCAGCCGAACAGCTGGCGGTAGGCGGTGGCGGCGGTCGCCATGTAGCACGCCGACTCGGCCCACGACAGGCGCTGGGGCTTGGGGTGGAGCATGTAGTCGTCGACCACCGCGAACTGAGCGAAGGAACCGTAGTTCTCCTCGTAGCCCCAGACCCGCTGGGTGGAGGACGCGGCGGGGTCGCGTCCGAGCCGGATGTCCTGGGCGGACTCGTCCCACCGGCAGGCCAGCACGACGACCTCGTCGCCGAGGGAGACGCCGCGGACGTCCTCGCCGACGGCCCAGACGATCCCGGAGAGGTCGGAGCCCCCGATGTGGAAGTCCTCGGTGGCGCCGGCCTTCTGGCGCGCCGTGATGACGTCCAGCGGCGACCCGAGCGCGGCCCAGACGTTGTTGTAGTTGACCCCGGCGGCCATGACCTTCACCGCCACCTGGCCGCGGCCCACCGGCGGCACGTCCACCACCTCGGTGCGGAAGGCGTCGACGGGCCGGCCGTAGCGTTCGCGCCGGATCAGTGAGGCGTGCATCCGGCGGGGGACGGTGCCGATCTCGGGGGCGTCCCCGAGATCGTAGAGATCGGCGGTCGCGCGGGCGGGAACGGTCACGGTCACGGGCGTTCTCCTGGGTTCTCGGCTGGGGTGGGGCTGGGGTGGGGCGGATCGGGGAGTGTGCGCAGCGCCTCGGCGAGCACGGCTCCGATGCGGGCCAGCGGTTCGGGCTCCGTCATCTCGTAGTGGCCGCAGGGCACCTGGTGTTCGTGGAACGTGCCGTCGACGTGCGGCCGCCAGCTGTCCGCCTTGCCCGGGGCCGACGCGAGGTCCTGCCCGGGGGTCGCGGGCGGGGTGGCGGCGGTGAAGAACAGCGCGTCCCCGCGGAACCGGCCCGGGGCGAAGCCGGGGGCGATCCGCAGGTTGTTGCGCATCACGTCGGCGATGGCGGCGGCCTGGTCGCGGGTGACCGGCACCGCCGAGTCGGGCCCCTCGGCGGCGATCATCTCCAGCACGTCGGCGACGTCCGGGGCTGCCGCCGGGTCGGGGGTGAATCCGCCCATCCGCAGCAGCAGGCCGGCGACCTGCCGTTCGACGGCCGCCGCGTCGTGGCGCGTGCCGTGCGGCTGGGGGGCGTCGAGCATGGCGAGCAGTTCCACCTCCTCCCCCTGCTCCTGCAGGGCGCACGCCATGGCGTGGGCGACGAACCCGCCGTAGGACCAGCCGAGCAGGCGGTACGGACCGGTGGGCTGCGTGCGCCGGACCGTCGCGACGTAGTCGGCGACCATGGCGGCCGCGTCCGGCGCGGGCGGCTGCGTGCCGTCGAGTCCGGCGGCCTGCAGGGCCAGGACGGGCTGCCCGGCGTCGAGGTGGGGCAGCAGGCCGGTGTAGCGCCAGGAGACGCCGGCGCCCGGGTGGACGCAGAACAGCGGGGGGGCGTCGCCTGCGGGGCGCAGCGGCAGAAGGGGTTGCAGACCGGTCGGCGGTGCTCCGCCCACCGGGGTCGCGGGCGCCGCGGTGGCGTCCGCCCCGTCGAGCAGCGCGGCGATGGTGGGTGTGGCGAGCAGTGAGGCGGCGGGCACGTCCAGCACGCCGTCGCGGCGCATCCGCCCGGTCAGGAGGACGGCGCGGATCGAGTCCCCGCCGAGGTCGAAGAAGTTGTCGCGCACCCCGATGCCGCTGATGCCCAGGGCCTCCTCCCAGAGCGCGGCGACCGCGCCCTCCTGGTCGGTGCGGGGGGCGAGGTACGCGCTGGGGAGGTGCGGGCGGGGCGCGCGCCCGTCGCCCGGCGGGGCGCTCCGCTCGGCGGCGTCGTCGTCGCCGCCGGTGGAGGCGCCGGGCGCGTCGATCCAGTGGCGGTGGCGTTCGAAGGCGTACCCCGGCAGGGTGACGCGGCGGCTGCGCGGTCCGGGGTCGCCGGCGCCGGGGAGGGCCGCGTCGAGACCGGCGCTCCAGAGGTCGCCCAGGGCACGGGCCAGCACCAGGTCGTCGGGGGTGTCCGCCTTGGCGTGGCGCATCGTGGTGACGGTCACCGGCGCCGGTTCTCCGGTGAGCGCGGCGTGGGCCAGCTTGGTGAGGCTGTCGCCGGGGCCGATCTCGACGAGGAGCGGGCGGCGCTCCCAGAGGGTCCCGAGCCCGTCGGCGAAGCGGACGGTGCGCCGGGTGTGGTCGACCCAGTGGTCGACGGAGGTGGTCTGCTCGGGCGTCGCCCAGGTGCCGGTGACGTTGGTGACGTAGGGGATGCGCGCGGGGCGGAGGTCGACGGTGGCGAGGTGGTCGGCGAAGGTCCCGAGGATCGGGTCCAGTACGTGGGAGTGGGCGGCTGCCGGCATGCGCAGGCGGCGGAACGGGATCTCACGCCGCGTCAGTTCACTCTCCAGCCGGGACACCGCCTCGGGCCGGCCGGCGACGGTGCAGGCGGTGGGCCCGTTGACGGCGGCGAGGGAGAGGTCGTCGCCGAGGAGCGGCAGCAGCGTCGCTGCGGGCGCGGCGACGCCCACGGTGGCGCCGCCGGCGCCGGCGATGAGCCGCAGCCGCTCGGCGACGAGCGGCAGCATGTCGTCGAGCTCCAGGGCCCCGGCGAGGCAGGCTGCCGTGTACTCGCCCAGCGAGTGCCCGATGAGGGCGTCGGGGCGGACACCCGCCGCCATCAGGGTGTGCGCGAGGGCGTACTCGGTGACGACGAGCCCCAGGAAGGCGTCGGTGCTGCCGGGCTCGACCCGTGCGAAGAGCACGGTCCGCAGGTCGTCCCCGAGGTGGGGCCGCAGGATCGCGGCGCACCGGTCGACGGCGTCGCGGTAGACGTCCTGCTCGCGGTAGAGCCCGGCTCCCATGCCCACGTACTGGGTGCCCCCGCCGGGCAGCAGGAAGGCGACGTCGGGTCTGTCGACGGCCGCCGGGGGCCGGGTGGGAATCCCGGCACGCAGGGCGGCGACGGCCTCGGGGGCGGTGCGCGCGGCGACCGCGGCCCGGTGCCGCAGGGCGGGCCGGTCGGCCCGCAGGGCCCGCGCGACCTCGACCAACGGGACGTCGGGGTGGTCGGCGAGGTGGCGGGCGAGCGCCTCGGCCTGGCCCGGAAGTGCGCCCGCGGTGCGCGCGGAGAGCGGCAGCACCAGCGGTCCGCTGCCTGCCGCCGGAACGGACTGCCCGCCGGAGACGGGTCCCGGCGCCGGGGCTTCCTCCAGGATGACGTGGGCGTTGGTCCCGCCCACGCCGAAGGCGCTGACGGCCGCGCGCCTGGGGTGGTCGGCGGCGGGCCATTCCGTGAGTTCGGTGGGGACGTGGAAGGGGCCGGCGTCGAAGTCGATGAGGGGGTTGGGCCGCTCGAAGTGCAGGCTGGGCGGGATGCTGCGGTGTTCGAGCGCGAGCACCGCCTTGATGAAGCCGGCGATGCCGGCCGCCGCTCCCAGGTGCCCGATGTTGGTCTTGACGGAGCCGAGTGCGCAGAAGCCGCGCCGGTCCGTGGCGTACCGGAAGGCCTCGGTGAGCGCGGCGACCTCGATCGGGTCGCCGATCCGGGTCGCGGTGCCGTGCGCCTCCACCAGGCCGATGGTGGCGGCGTCGACGTCGGCCTGGGCGTGGGCGGCCAGGATCACCTCGGTCTGGCCGGGCGCGCTCGGCGCGGTGAACCCCACCTTGCGGCGGCCGTCGTTGTTGATCGCGGTGCCGCGCACCACGGCGCGGATGCGGTCGCCGTCCGCGAGGGCGTCCTCCAGCCGCTTCAGGACGACCGCGCCCACGCCGTCCCCGGAGGAGGTGCCCGCCGCGTCGTCGGCGAAGGCGCGGCAGCGCCCGTCGGGGGAGAACGGCCCGTCGGGCACGTGGTGGTAGCCGAGCCGCGCGGAGGGGTTGAGGGAGACGGCGGCGGCGAGCGCGGTGTCGCAGCGGAACTCGATGAGGTCCTGGCAGGCGGTGTGGAGGGCGACCAGCGCCGTGGAGCAGGCGGTCTGCAGGGAGACGCTGGGGCCGGTGAGTCCGAGTTCGTAGGAGACGCGGGTCGCGAGCGTGCCGAGCGAGTTGGCGGTGGCGGCGTGGACCAGGGCGACCGAACCGGGGCGGCCGGCGTAGCGGGGGTGGACATGGGCGGGGTAGTAGCGGCTGTCACCGCTCCCGGCGTAGACCCCGGTGGTCCGGTCGGTGTCGCCCGCCGCCAGGCCAGCGTCCTCCAGCGCATGGTAGGCGGTCTCCAGCAGCAGCCGCTGCTGGGGGTCGACGACGGCCGCCTCCGCCGGGCTGTAGCCGAAGAAGCCGGAGTCGAACCGGTCGATCCCCTCGATGACGGAGGCCATCCGGACGTGGGACGGGTCGTCGAGGTCCGCGGGATCGCCGCCGGCCGCGAGGAACTCCTCGTCCGTCACGGGGCGTACGGAGTCGTGGCCCTCGGCCAGTCGCGACCAGAAGGCCTCCACGTCGTCGGCGCCCGGAAAGCGGGCCGCCATGCCGATGACCGCGACCGCCGGAGGGCCGTCCGGATCTGCCTGCCCGGGCTCGGTCCCTGACTCGTCCATCGCCTGGTCCTCTCGTTCCTGGTCCTCGTCGCGGCCGCCGGGCCGTACCCGTTCGCACCCGGTCCGCCGTGTCGTGGGTCGTCGCACCCGTGTCGCGCCCTCGGCGCGGGGCGCCCCGCCCGCGGGGCGGGCGGGGCGGTGAGCCGAGGGGCTGGTGCCCGAGCGACGGGCTCCGCGCCGGCGACCTCGCGCGGGCGCCGAGCGGAACGGGGCGTCGGTGACGACTTCCGGTAATGCCGCTTCGGTAATGCGCTTCGGTAATGCGGACCCGGAAATGCTGCATACGCGGGCACAGGGGCCGCGGAATTCCGTGGTCTCCTGTCGCGGCCTCACCCTGCACGAGATCCGTCGAAGAGGTCAAGGGCCTTTCGGCCCGGCCGTGGATGTCTGTGCAAACACCTAGAGGAGGGTTTCCGGAAGAAAAACATGTTTGCCGGATGGAGAAGAAGGAATCAGCCATCCTCCGGCAAAGCCATGGCGCGGCAGTTCGGTCCGTGCTGCCGAAGCGTCGGACCGTCGCCTGGACGGGCACCAGGAGGAGAGGACAGCACTCGAATCGGGCTTCGGTGCCTGTATCTGCCTCTTCATAGCAGTGCGTTGCCCCACAGAAGCGGGCTCTCTCCCGACAGGAACAGGCCCGGCTCACGGGGCTCCCGGGCCGACCGAAAGACGCAGCCGAGCGGGCGATCCCGGGCGGCCGACCGTTCCATCGGCCTCGAGCACCGCAGACAACCAGCCAAACCCCCTGGGGCCGGTGGCCCGCCGGGAAGGCGCTGTGGAAACATCTGGAGCCGAGGGAAAGCGCGCCGGTCGCCGCCCTCCCGGTAACGCACAAGGACCGGTGATTTCCCTGAATATTGCAGCGAAACTCGCCGGTTGATCGGCGATGTACGGGACAGGAGAAACCTGTCCGGGGCGGTTCTTCTTCCGTCACCGTGAGCCGCCGGAGAGCACACCGGACACCGCCGTCACCCGCTGGTTCCCCCCTGCCCCGGACGCTCCGTCGAGCGCAGCCGGGACCCCGGGGGCGCGTTTCCGGACGCGCCGGCGGACCCGCCCGAGACCACCTTCGTACCTCCCCTCGCTCGCGCCCCCGGCCGTACCGACGGCCCCGTGAGCGGTGCGGCGGCAACGCAGAAAGGCTGAACCGATGCGACGCGAGCTGTGTCCCGTGGAGACCCTGTACATCGCCCAGCGCAGTCGGGCCGTGCTGTCCCTACGGCTGCGCGGTCGACTCGACACTGCGGTGCTGTCGGAGGCCTTCGACTCCCTGACCTCTGCCAACCCCTCGCTGCGCTCCCGGCTGTGCCCCGGAGAGTCGGGGTTCGCCCTGGAACTGCTGCCGGAGGAGGAGCGCCCGCGGCTGCGGGTACGGGACGAGGGGTCCGAGGCGGGGTTGGAGCGGGTGTACGAGGAGGAGCTGAACACGCCGCTGCCCGTGGGGGTGGCGCTGAGCCGTGCGGTGCTCGCGCGCGCCGCCGGCTCCGACCGGTACCTGATGATGATGGTCGTGGACCACGCGGTGACGGACGGCCACAGCGCCATCGCCGTGCTGAACGACCTGTGGGACCGCTACCGGGCGCTGCTGGCCCCGGACGGCGGGAACGGAGGGGTGACGGCCGCGCACGGGCTCACCGACGGTGCCGCCGAGCCCCCCTTCCCGGAGCCCGTCAGCGAACTCCTCCCGGCCTGCGACGCCGAAGAGACGGAGGCCTACTTCCAGCGCCGCCTCGCCGAGACCTCCGGCCCACCCGTTGCGCTGGTCCCCTACGACGTGCCGGCGCCGACCGACGCGGGCGAGGAGCCGGCCGACGCGGAGCCGCGGCACCGGATCGAGGTGCAGCGGCTGCTGCTCGACGCCGCCGAGACCGAGCAGGTCCGCCGCACCGCGCGCGAGAACGGGGTCTCCGTGCACGGGCTGGTCGCAGCGGCGATGCTCAAGGCTGCCCGCGCCCGCGTCGAGGGCGAGGGCGCCGTGCGTCTGGGATGCCTCTCCCCCGTCGACCTGCGCTCCCGGCTCGACCCGCCCCTGGACCCCCGCGTCATGACCGCGGCGGTCGCCTCCCACCTCCAGACCCCCGAGGTGGCGCCGGAGAGCGACCCGCTGGTCCTCGCCAAGGAGGTGACCGACCGCCTCCGGGAGTCGCTGGACCGGGGCGACCACTTCCAGGAGATGCGCATCCTGCCGCGGGTCCCGCAGCACCCTCTGCTGCAGCTCGGGAGCGTCATCGTCACCAACATGGGCGCCTCCCGCGGGCCCGGGGTCCCGGAGGGGCTGGAGGTGGAGGACGTGCGGCTGACCCCGGCCCGGGAGAACTACTTCCCGCAGGCGGGCCGCAGCCCCGTGATGGCCTGCGTCGTCTCGTTCGACGGCCGCCTCGCGGTCGAGTTCCCCCACTACACGGCCTGCTTCAGCCGCTCCTTCGTGCAGCGGCTGCGGGACGACGTGCGCGGCGTCCTGCTCGCGCCCGCCGCCGGCGGCGCCGAGGCCCCCTCTCCCGCCCCCGTCGCCTGACCCCCACGGCCACGCCCGCCCCGGCACCCCTAGGAGCACCCCGCGATGACGACCGCGACGCCGCAGCTCCCCTCCCCCGTCGCCCGGCTGCTGCCGCGAGCGACGGCGGGGGACGAGCAGGCGATGAACGACCTGCTCGTCCAGATCAGGCCCTACGTGGCGCGGGTCTGCCACTCGGTGGCCCGCGAGCACCATTCCGACGCGACCCAGGAGGCGCTGCTGGCGATCTACCGAGGTCTGCGGACGCTGCGGGAGCCGGCGGCCTTCTTCGGCTGGGTCCGCTCCGTCACCGTCCGGGAGGCGATACGCACCTCCAAGCGACTCGGCGGCGAACCGGCCCTTCCGCCGGTGGAGTCCCGCCACGAGGCCGACCCGCTGGACACGGTGCACATCAACGACGTCCTGGGCCGCATGTCGGAGCCCCACCGTCAGGTGCTCGCCCTGCGGGTCTACGGGCTGAACGAGAAGGAGATGGCGGAGACCCTCTCCCTTCCCATCGGCACGGTGCGCTCCCGCCTCCACCGGGCCCGGCGACGCTTCCAGGAGGCGTGGCAGCCCACCGCCGCCTGAGGGCGCCGGAGAACCGGGCACTCGCCCGGCTGCCGGCGCCGGTCCGGGACAGGCGGCGGGGCGGGGGCGGCTTCGTGAGAGGCGGGGACGGCGCGTGCGGAACGGTGTGCCGCGCCTCGGCCCGTCCGGGCTTGTTGCCGCCGGCGGGCATGTGTAATCCCCCCATTTCCCGGCAACCCGGGAGGGACGGACGAGGCCCCGCGCGGCGTCCCGGCCGTCGGGCCATGAGGCCGGATGCCGGGCAGCGCCCGCGGAGCCACACGACGAGCCCCGGAGGTGCGGCGCGATGAAGGCAGCTGTCTGGCACGGAAAGCGCGATGTACGGGTGGAGGACGTTCCCGACCCCCGGATCGAGGAACCGACGGACGCCGTGATCCGGGTGACCTCCAGCGGGCTGTGCGGTTCCGACCTGCACCTGTACGAGGTGCTCGGGCCGTTCATGAACGAGGGGGACATCCTGGGCCACGAGCCGATGGGCATCGTGGAGGAGGTGGGCTCCGGTGTCCGCGACCTCTCGGTCGGCGACCGGGTGGTCGTGCCCTTCCAGATCGCCTGCGGCCACTGCTTCATGTGCGACCGGGGGCTCCCCACCCAGTGCGAGACCACCCAGGTCCGCGAGCAGGGCGCCGGCGCCGCGCTGTTCGGCTACACCAGCCTCTACGGCGCCGTACCCGGCGCGCAGGCGGAGTACCTGCGGGTCCCGCAGGCACAGTACGGGCCGATCCGGATCGGCTCCGACGCCCCCGACGACCGGTTCCTCTACCTCTCGGACGTCCTGCCGACCGCCTGGCAGGCTTTCGAGTACGCCGAGGTCCCCGAGGGCGGCACCCTCGCCGTCATCGGCCTGGGGCCGATCGGCGACATGGCCTGCCGCATCGCCCTGCACCGCGGGGTACGGCAGGTCATCGGCATCGACCTCGTGCCCGAGCGGCTGGAGCGGGCACGCGCCCGCGGCGTCCACACCCTGGATCTGCGGGAGCTGGACGACCCGGCGGAGGCGGTCCGGGAGCTGACCGAGGGGCGTGGCGCCGACAGCGTGATCGACGCCGTCGGCATGGAGGCCCACGGCAACAAGACCGGGAAGTTCCTCCAGGACGCGGCCGCCGCCCTGCCGGGCAACGCGGGGGCGAAGCTGGCGGGGACCGCCGGCGTCGACCGCATGAGCGCGCTGACCAGCGCGATCGACATGGTCAGGCGCGGCGGCACCATCTCGCTGTCGGGCGTCTACGGCGGCATGGCCGACCCGATGCCGATGCTCACCCTCTTCGACAAGCAGGTGACGCTCCGCATGGGCCAGGCCAACGTGCGGCGCTGGGTGCCGGAGATCATGCCCCTGCTCACCGACCAGGACCCGCTGGGGGTGGACGACTTCGCCACCCACCACCTCCCCCTGGCCGAGGCCGCGGACGCCTACGACATGTTCCAGCAGAAGGCGGACGGCGCGGTCAAGGTCGTCTTCCGGCCCTGAGCCCTGAGTCGGGGGGGGGGGGGGGGGGGGGGGGGGGGGGGGGCCCCCCCCCCCCCCCACCCGTGCGCTGCTGCGGTGTGCCCGTTACGGCCCGATCCCGAAGCCGAGCGACGTGATCTCTTCTGCGCGGAGCGCCCCCTGGTACACCCAGACGTCGTCGACGGCGCCCGGCCAGTACCCGCCCCACGTGTCGGAGGAGAGGCGCTCACGGCCGACCTCGAGCGGCCCGACGGCCGCGAACAGCGGACCGACGTCCTGCCAGGAGGCCCTGGGGACGCAGTCGTCGCCGTCCCACTCGGCGTCGCAGCGCACTTCCTCCAGGCTGCCGTTGACGTAGAGGCTGAGCCGCTGCGTCGATGCGTCGAGGACGACTGCCAGATGATTCCACTCCCGCACGTCGTAGAACACCTGATTCTCCGCACGGGCCGGAGAGGTTCCGGGCACGTCCTCCCCGCCGACATCGACCTGCCAGGCGCCCCAGCCGGGTTCGTCCGGGTCGGGAACGAACCGCACCGTCAGGGCCGCGGCCGACCGCCCGCCGATGCTGATCACGGCGACAGGCTCCTCGGGCACCTCGTCCGCCCGCGCCCAGGCCGCCACCGTGTAGTCGGCCGAGGTGTCCACCGGAACGCGGTCAGTCCGCGCGTACCCGGTGCGCCCGTCGAGGACCAGCGCGCCGTCCCCGATCCTCCCCTCGCCGAACGCCGTCCCGCCGTGGAGCGTCAGCGGGTTGTCCGGACGGGAGGCGTCGGGGGTCGTGTCGGTGCCGCCGTCCAGCTCCCAGCGTGCCGCGAGCACGTGATCACGCCGGGCCGCGGCCGCCACCTCCCCGGCGGTGAGTACCCGGTTGTGGAGGCGGAGTTCGTCGATCTCGCCCGCGAAGTGCGTGTCGGTCGGCCCGTCCGCGGTGCCCGCGCCGATCACCAGCGGCCCCGTCGCCGACCAGGCGGAGTCGTGCCGGGTCTCGGCGACCGCGGCGCCGTCCACGTAGAGGCGCAGCGTCCCGGCGACGGCGTCGCGGACGCCGGCCAGGTGGACCCAGGCGCCGTCGCGCGCGACGAACCGGGCCGGCTGGGTCGCGTACGCCTCCTCGGCCGCGGGTGAGTCGGCGGTCGCCCGGCCGAACTGCCAGCGGTCGAGCTCCCGCGAGTACTCCAGGGTCAGCCCGGCACCGTGCTCCCCCGACTGCGACACCACGACTCCGTCGCCCGTTGCGGTCGCCTTGTCCAGACGTACCCAGGCGCTGACCGAGAAGGTGCCGGCGGTGTCGACCGCCGGTGCGGCGGCCACCGTGCGGCCGGTACGGCCGTCGTAGCGGACGGCCCGGCCGTCGTACCCGTCCACCCCGCTCGCGACCGCACCGCGGTGGACGGCGGGTGCGTGGCCGCTGACCGTGGCGACGGTCGGCGAGTCGGCGGCTTCGTCCAGGGGCAGGACGGCGACCGGCGGCCGGTGCGGTGCCCGGTTGACGGGCTGCTTGGCGGCGAGGGCCTGGACCGCCCCGTCGGCGGTGCGCAACCCGTGGTCGAAGAACTGCAGGTGGTCCAGGTCTCCGGGAAAGTGGTCGGCGGCCGCGCCGTCCCGGCCGCTCGCGCCGAGCAGCAGCGAGCGGTTGGCGACGGCGGTCGGTGCGTGGTCGGTCTCGGCCGTCTCCAGGCCGTCGACGAACAGCCGCATGCGGGCCCCGTCGTAGGAGAGCAGGAGATGGGTCCAGGTGCCGACCGCCGCCTCGTCCTCGGAGACCACCCGGGACCGGCCCGCGGCGGACGTCGCGCCGCGGTCGGCCGTCGCGGCCCAGGCACGCTCCTCGGCGGCGTAGTGGAGTGAGTAGCCGACGAACCCGGTTCCGAGCTGTTCGACCACCACCGCATCGTGGTCCGGTCGGTTCTCCAGCCGTGCCCACGCGGAGACCGTCCACGGGCGGGCGCTGTCCACGACCGCCCCTTCGGTGGTCACGTGCCCGGTGACGCCGTCGAGCGTCAGCCCCGTACCGAGCGCCGCCGGGGTCCCGAGCCCGTGGCCGCCGCGCAGCCGCAGGTTGCGCTCCGGGGCGGCCGGGCGGGTGTCCTCCGCTCCCGAGGGCTCGTCGAACGCGAACCCGACCTGCTCCGGGGCGGGTCCTGCGAGGTAGAGAAAGGTGCGTGGGGCGCTGCTCCGACCGGTTTCGTCGAACGCCTGCGCGGTGACGAAGCGGAGCCCGGGCTCCTCGGTGAAGAGGCTGACGGTGCGTGCGGCCCCGTCGGTGGTCGGCACGTTGTTGTCCGGGTGCGGCGAGTTGTTCACGCCGTACCGGTAGCGGACGACCCGGGGGTCGTCCGAGCTGAAGGTGAAGTCGGCGTACTCGCCCACACCCTCGATCCAGGAACCTTGTGAGTCGGCCGGGTCGAACTCCGGGAACCGGTCGGAGGCGATGTCCGGCGGGGGGATGGGGCCGGCACCCCGCGAGGCGCCCGCCTCCGCCGCAACGGCCGTCGACACTCCACCCAGCGCCAGCGAGGCAACCGTCAGGACCGCCAGGAACCTCAGCCCCGCACGGCGCACACGTCGGAACATTTCCCCCACGCCCTCTCCCCTGAACAAGAACGACCTCCACACATGCGGAGCAGGGAGAGCCTAGGATCATGATCAGCGCGAGGTCCACTACTTTTCGTACGCGATCGATCACGACCGATCCTCGCTGCGCGCCACCACCCCCACACCGCCGTCGGCCGTGATGGCCGGGGTCAGCCCGGCCGGCACGCCCACGCGCACCGATCGGCCCTCCGGGTGTCGCCCCGGAGGGCCATTCGCCTGGAGCCCCCACATGACCAGCCCCTCCCCCGCGCCCCGCCCGCCCCGTGGCGCACTCCGCGAGCGACTGCGCCCCGTCCTCGCCGCGCTGACGGCCACAGCCGCCCTCGCCACCGGCCCGGCGGGCGGTGCGTCCGCCGCGGCCGCTCCGCCGGACGAAGCGACGTCCGCCCCGGAGCAGTTCGCCTGCCCGGTGGCAATCGCGGACAGCGCCCGCTGCTACCGCGGCACGGACCGCAACGGCTCGGCCTACACGCTCGCCGTCCCCACGCAGGGGAACGGCTCGCTCGTCGTCCACGCCCACGGCGGCCCGAGCCTCACCGCGGGGTCCGACCCCGAGCGGAGCGCCGGCGACCTGGAACGTTGGACCGTCATGGTCGAGGAGGGGTACGCGTGGGCCGGCTCCTCCTACCGTCGCGGAGGCTACGGCACCCGGATGGCCGCGGAGGACACCGAATCGGTCCGCCGGGTCTTCGTCGAGCAGTTCGGCGAGCCCGAGCTCACCCTGCTGCACGGCCAGTCCTGGGGCGGCAACGTCGCCGCCAAGGCGGCCGAGGTGTACGGCTCGGCGGACGGCGGGCCCTTCGACGGCCTGCTGCTGACCAACGGCGTCCTCGCCGGCGGTTCGCGGGGCTACGACCACCGCGTCGACCTCCGGGTGGTGCACCAGTACTACTGCAGGAACCACCCGCGCCCGGAGGAGACGCAGTACCCGCTCTGGCAGGGGTTGCCGCCCGGAGAGACGATGACCGCCGCCGACCTGCGGTCCCGGCTCCTGGAGTGCACCGGCCACACGCTGGCCCCCGAGGACCGGACCGCGCTGCAGCAGCGGAACCTCGACGACATCACCGCCGTCACCGGCATCCCGGAGTCCTCGCTCGAGTCCCACCTGCGGTTCGCGACGCTGACCTTCTCCGACATCGTCCATCAGCGCCTGGAGGGCAGGAACCCCTTCTCCACCGTCGGGGTGCGCTACCGCGGTTCCCACGACGACGAGGCGCTCAACCGCGGCGTGCAGCGCTTCACCGCGGACCGCACCGCGCGGCGCGACCTGTCCTGGGACAGCGACCTGACCGGCCGGGTGTCGGTCCCGGTGCTCACGCTGCACGCCATCGGGGACCCGACGGCGTTCGTCGAGCACGCGGCCGCCCACCGGGCGACGCTGCGCGGCGCGGGGCGTGAGCGGAACCTGGTGCAGACGTTCACCCGGGAGGACGAGCACAGCGGCCTCAGCAGCGCCGGGTACGCCGCCGCGCTCGACGCTCTGGCGGGCTGGGTGGAGACGGGGCGACGGCCCACACCCGGGGATGTCGCCCGCGCCTGCCCCGCTTTCGCCTCGGTGCACTCCGGAGACTGCCGTGTCGACCCCGGCTACCGGCCGCAGGACTACCACGACCGCGTCAACGCGCGGCCGGGCGGACGCCACTGGCCGGCGATGACCGCGGCCCAGGAGACTCGCTGGTCCCGCATCGCGGGTGTCGGCATCGCCCCCTGACCGCCGTGGGGGCGCGCCCGAAGTCCGGGCGGCGCGCCCGCACGGCCACCGCGCGGAGGGCGCGGCGGGCGCCCGTCAGCCGCGGCGCTCCAGCGCGACGGCCCGCCCGGCCGGCTCGTCGCGCTGCGGGGTCCCGCGTTCGAATGCCGCCGCGGGGCCCCGCTCCGGCCGGCGGCGGTTGCGGAACCGAAGCGCCACCGCGACAACGGCGAACGCGACCAGGCCCATCGCGGCCCCGGCCCACGCCGGGGAGGCGTAGCCCAGCCCGGCGTCGATGACGGTGCCGCCGAGCCACGGGCCACCGGTGTTGCCGACGTTGAAGGCGGCGGTCGCCGTGGCCCCTGCCAATGTGGGGGCGGCTGCGGCGACGTCGAAGATCCGGGCGTTGAGCGCGGGGGCGGTGTAGAACGCGGAGACGCCGACCAGGAAGGAGAGGGCGACCACCGCCACCGGGTTCGCCGCGAAGAGCGCCAGGGCCGCGAGGAGGGCGGTGGAACCCGCGATGCCGGTGAGCATCACCCCGAAGAGGTGGGCGTCGGCGACGCGGCCGCCGATGGTGGCACCCACCAGCGCGCCCGCGCCGAAGAGGGCGAGGACCAGCGGCACCGTCCCGGCGTCGAGCCCGGCCACGTCGGTGAGGAGCGGCGCCAGGTAGGAGAAGGCGCAGAAGACGGCGCCGCCGGCGAGCGCGGTGGCCGTGATCGCGAGCCACACCTGGCCGTCGCGGTAGACGGTCAGCTCCTGCCGGATGCGGGGCCGCTCCGCCGGGAGAGGGATGCGCGGCACCAGTGTGACCACGCCGACGAGGGCGACGACGGCGGCCGCGCCGACCGCCCAGAAGGCGGACCGCCAGCCGAGGTGCTCGCCGAGGAACGCGCCGCCGGGGACGCCCAGGACGTTGGCGATCGACAGGCCGGCGACCATGACGGCCAGCGCACGGGCGCGGGAGTTCCGCGGCACGGTCTGGACGGCGACGGCCGCGCCGACAGCCCAGAAACCGGCACACGCCAGGGCGCTGACGATCCGGGAGGCGAAGAGCGTCTCGTAGGTCGGCGCGAGCGCCCCGGCGACCTGGCCGAGGGCGAAAACGGAGATCAGCGCGATCAGGGTGGTTCTGCGGGGCAGCCGGAGGGTGGCCACCGCGAGGAGGGGTGCCCCGACGACCATGCCCACGGCGAAGGCCGATATCAGCAGGCCAGCCTGGGGGATGGTGACGTCCATGTCGTCGGCGATGGCGGGGAGCAGGCCGGAGAGCATGAACTCGCTCGTGCCGAGCGCGAAGACGGAGAGGCCGAGCACGTACACGGCGACGGGCATCCGCCCGGAGCGTGCGGGGTGGGGCTGGGGGGAGACTTCCTGCATGAGGGGTGCAAACACCTCGGCGGCCCCCGGCATTCCCGCCGCCGGTCACCGGGGCGGCGGGCCGCGACCGGGGGACCTGTCGGCGGGCGTCAGGGGCGCTCCGTGGCTCGGCCGGGCGGCGCCTCGGAGGCCGCGGCGGCTTCGAGGACGGTGAACTGTGAGCGCCTCGCGGAGCACGCTGCGCACGGTGGTGGCCGGCACCAACTTCGGCCGGTTCTACGTC
>NZ_JAAVJD010000131.1 GCF_012033735.1 Streptomyces lonarensis
CCCCCCCCCCCCCCCCGCGCCCGGGGCGCCGGTGCACCACCCGCGAGGGTGGCGCACCGGCGCCCTTCGCGTTGCCGCCGGCGGCCGGGAGCCGGGAGCCGGTGACCGTCGCCACCGCCACCGCGCCCGCCCTCGCCGCGACGCGGGTGGCCCCGGGGCGTGCGCCGAACCCCGTCCGGTGACGCGTCACTTGGTGGTGATGCTCCAGCCGCCGCCGCTGTCACCCGCGCCGCTGCGGCGCAGGGCATCCCAGCCGGCGGGGTCGTGCGCGAGTACCGCGCGGAGGTAGGCGGATGTCGCGTCGCCGAGGAAGGCGACGCGGGCGGGGTGCTCGTCGGTGGTCTCCGCGACCATCTCCCCGGCGATACCGCCCAGGGTGTGCTCGGCCTCGGTGAGGGTCAACAGGTTCTTCGGAGCCGGGCTTCGGTGGTACGCGTCGGTGAACCACTCCGGCCCCCGCGTGGAGAGCTGCGACTGGTCCCGGCCGCCCGCGACGATCAGCGTCGGGGCGGTCATGGTGGTGAAGTCCGGGTGCATGAAGGGGAGGTGCTCGGCGGCGAAGTCGGTGAGGGTGTCGCCGGTTCCGGCGGGCGTGAGGAGCACCCCGGCCGTCACTCCGGAATGGGAGAAGTCCTCGCCGCGCATGCCGTCCGCGTCCAGGACGCGCGCGCCGAGGAGGGTGCCCGCCGTCTGGGCGCCCCAGGAGTGGCCGACGACGGCGACGCGCTCCGGATCGGCGCTCTCCGTCAGGCCCGCGTCGGCCAGCACGGAGCCGAGGTGGTCGAGGACGGCGTGGAGGTCGGCGATCCGCACCCGCCAGACGGCGGCGAAGCGCGGGTCGTCCCAGCCGATCGCATGGCGGCGGGAGTCCGGGTGGGTGGGTTGCACCACGACGAAGCCGGCGGCTGCCCACCGGTCCACGAGGGGGCCGTAGCCGTCCAGGGACCAGCCGTTCCCGTGCGAGAACACGATGACCGGCAGGTTGCGCCCCGACCGTGGCGCGGTGACCCTCACCCGCAGCGCTTCCTCGCGCCCGGGCGCCGGGACGGTGAGGGGTTTGACGGAGATCAGTGGCACGGAGGGGGACATGGGGGAATGGGAAAAGCGCATGGCTGACCTGGGCTTTCGCTGGGGGAGGGTGCTGCCGTAGACTGGCGGAGCGTTGTTCCGCCAACTTAGCGGAACAATGTTCCGCGAGCAATCCGCGAGCGGTCGGTGCGCTGTTGGCAGGTACTCGGCGAGCAGAGGGAGCCCTTCGTGACGGAGTCGGTCGGGGTGCGTCGAGCCCAGGCGCAGCGCACCCGCTGCGGTGTTCTGGACGCCGCAGCGGCGGTGTTCGTGGACCAGGGGGTGCAGGCGCCCGTCCGGGACATCGCGGAGCGCGCCGGCGTGGGTGTGGGGACGATCTACCGGAACTTCCCCACCCGTGCGGAGCTCGTCACGGCCGTCTACCGGCACCAGATCGACGCCTGTGCCGCGCTCGCACCGAGACTCCTCGCCGAGTCCGACTCGCCGTTCACCGCGCTCGGCCGCTGGCTGGACGCCTTCGTGGACTTCCTGGTCACCAAGCACGGCCTCGGTGCGGCGCTGGGCTCCGGCGATCCAGGGCTGGAGAACCTGCACGCCCTGATGCTCGACACCCTGCTTCCCGCCTGCGAGTCCCTGCTCGACGCCTGCGCGGACGCGGGTGAACTCCGCCCCGGAGTAACCGCGTACCCGCTGCTGCGTGCCGTCGGGAACCTCTGCATCACCGGACCCGACTACGACCGGGCCGTCGCCCGGCGCATGGTGGAGCTGCTGCTGGCCGGTTGCCGCGCCGAGAGGTGACGGGGCCCGCGGGCCGCTGTGTGCGTCGTCAGGCGAAGGAGGCGCTGGCCTGTCGGCTGGTGATGAGCCGCTCGGCGCAGTCCTGGTCCGAAGAGCGTCTCTTCCAATCGGTCAAGCGGGCTGGAAGAGACTCCATGTAGACCTTGGGAAGAGGGAATTGTGAACTTCTTACGCTATCGCGTCATTTCGGTCGTGGTGTCCCTTGTGGCGGGTCTGCTGCTGGGCATAGCGGGTCCTCTGGCCGGGGAATGGGACGGTCCTATCGCTGTCGCCCTGCATCTGACCTTCTCCGGCGGGTGGTCGTGGGCGGCCTATGCGTTCCTGGTGGGCTACTTCAGTCGATCCAAGATCGAGTCGGCGCTGCTGTCTTCCTGCGGTCTGACCATCGGCGTGATCGCCTATTACCTGTACAAGCACATCAGCCCCCTTGCTCCCGTGGGGATGGAGTACGGCGCCCCCAGCGAGGGGCTTTCCTCCCGGATCATCACGTGGGGAGTAATGGCGTTCCTGCTTGGTGCGCCCGTGGGGCTCCTGGGGTATCTGGCGCGCATGCCTGGCGTCCGCGGCCTGCTCTTTCGCCTGGTCGTCCCGTTCGTTGCCTTCTACGAGACCTCGATGCGGCTGACCATGGAGGCGGACCGGCAAGGCCCGATGGTGGGAGCGACGTGGCAGGTGATTCGGCTCGTCGCCGTCGCCGTCGCGCTGGCTCTGGTGGTCCACGCCGTGCGGAGCGGGTGGCAGGCACGGCATCCCCGGCAGCCGAGCATCCACATCGGTGAACCCGTTACGCCCGCCTCGCGCGTCCGGTCGGGCGCCGATCGAACCTCGGAATGAACACGCGCAAGTCGACGCCGGGCTGCATCGGCCTCGCGTCACGCGGGGTGAATTCCGGGCGCCACTCCGGTGCCTCACCACCCCGGGAAATTCAGAGTGGTCATTCGCTTTCAGCTCGATGATGACGGTCGATCACGGCGCTTTCGTCTCCGGTGCGCCTGCGTCCTGGCGTGCCGTCTCCGATGCCGCGAGGGTGGTGCGCCTGGGCTCTTCGCGCTGTCGTGTGCCCGGATGCGCCCGCGCCACCAACTCAGCTTCTCCGTAGCTCACTTGAGGCCCTGCTCGCGATGGGAGGGCTCCCATTCACCGCAGCGTGGTGACCTCCCGCAGTGGATCGGACACGGTGCGGTGTCGGCCCTCCTAGGCTGACGGTCATCCCGCTGAGGGGACCACCGTCGTCATCACGAGGGGACTGTTATGGCATCGCGAGAGCCGTACGCCGAGGAACTCCGCGCTCACAGGGAGCGCGCCGGCCTCACGCAGATCGAATTAGGTGACCGGCTGCGGGTCCACGCGACGCTGGTCGCGCACTGGGAGGCCGGGCGACGCAAGCCGTGCCCGCAGGATGCCGAACGCCTCGACGAGATCTTCGACACCGGCGGGACCTTCCGCCGGTTCCTCAAGCGTCGTCCGTTCGCCGAGTACTTCGAGCGGGTCGCCTTTGCTGAGCAGGGAGCGAAGCGCATCGAGGAGTTCGCTCCCGCGCTTGTACCCGGGCTGCTGCAGACCGAGGCATACGCCCGCGTCGTCTTTCGGACCTCTCGTTTCTCGTGGCGAGATGAGGAGTTGGAGGAGCAGATCGCCAACCGCATGGCGAGACAGCGGCTGTTGGAGAAGGAGCTGCCCGAGGCGTGGTTCATCCTCTCCGAGGCGGTGCTGCGAGCGGTCGTCGGCAGCCCTGCCCTGATGGCAGCCCAACTGGCGCACATCGCGGCGCTGGTGCGGCGTCACCGGGTCACTGTTCAGGTGGTTCCGTTCAGCCACGGCTCACATGCCGCCATGGCATCCATGGTCACGGTTCTCAAGTTTCGAGACCAACCGGATCTCGCCTACGAAGAAGGCGCATGCACCGGGTGGGTGGCCGATGCTGATACGCCGGACCTGGTTCGGAAATGCCGTGACGCGTACGATCTGGCCAAAGCTGCGGCGCTGCCGCCGGCGGCGTCTCTGAGTCTGTTGGAATCCATCATGGAGGAGTACCGACGTCATGACGACTCCGTTCGACCCGAGCCGCGCATGCTGGCGCGCATCGAGCCACAGCAACGGTGACGGGGGTTCCTGCGTCGAGGTGGCGGATGGTGTGCCGGGGGTGTTGCCGGTGCGGGATTCCAAGGTTCCGCACGGCCCGTTCCTGGTGATCCCGGCCGCTGCCTGGACCGGCTTCCTCACCGCCGTCCGCGCCGGTGAGCTTCCGCGCTGACGCCGGCGGTGCACACGTCGGCCGGCCCCCGCGGGGCGGGCGGTCGGGCGCCGATCGGAAGGGAGAGTGCCGCGATGCCCGCATCCTTCGACCTGAGTATCGCCTCTTGGCGCACGTCGAGCCACAGCAACGGTAACGGCGGCGACTGCGTCGAGGTGGCGGATGGTGTGCCGGGGGTGTTGCCGGTGCGGGACTCCAAGGTTCCGCACGGCCCGTTCCTGGTGATCCCGGCCGCTGCCTGGACCGGCTTCGTCACCGCCGTCCGCGCCGCGGGGTTCACCCGCCGCGCCGGGTGACGCGCGGCCGGAGCCCCGGGGCCGCGCGGGTTCAGCCCGGGGCGGCGACCCCGTGCACGTGGTCCAGCCGTAGCGGCGCGGGTGGCGGCAGGGCCGGGGCGCCCTCGGCGCGGAAGCCCTGGAGCAGATAACCGACGAGCCGCCGGGTGGCCGCCAGCGCGACCTCCGGCGGTCCTGCGGCGACGCCGTGCTGTGCGAGGAAGAGCAGGCTGAGGTCCGAGAGGTCGAAGTCCGGGCGCAGCACCCCGGCCTGCCGGCAGCGGGACACCAGCTCCGCGAGGTGCGCCTCCGCCCGGTCCCGTTCCGCGTTGAACTCCACAGCGCCGGGGAACCGGGTCTGGAACGCCGCCGCGCAACCTCGGTGGACCGCCTGGACCTCGGTCACCGCGTGGACGACGGTGCACAGGCCGCGCCACGGGTCGGGGTCGGTGGCCGCCTCCTCGATCAGCTGGTGGCAGTGGTCGAGTTGCTGCCGGAACGCCTCGGTCACCAGCGCGGCGCGGGTGGGGAAGTGCCGGTAGAGCGTGGCCGGGCCGACGCCGGCGCGGCGGGCGACCGCCGTGAGCGGTGCGTCGATGCCGTGGGCGTCGAAGGCCTCGCGCGCGGCGGCGAGGATGCGTTCCCGGTTCCGGCGGGCGTCGGACCGGAGCCCGTCGCTCGCCTGCCCGTCGTCCCCCTGTCCGCCGTTCCCCCGTCCGCCGTTCCCCGGTCCGCCGTTCCCCGGTCCGTCGTTCCCCTGCCCGTCGGTCGACCTACCTGTCCGGTCCGCCGTCGTGCCGTCCGGGGTCCGAGAGCGCTGATCAGCCATGACTCTCACTTTAGCGAAAACGGAAGGTGTCGTCCGTTTCGCTGGTTAGCGTGGCGCTGCGGCCCCGTCGAGGGCCGTGCGCATCAGCCCCGGTCCGGGCCGACCGGTGCGGCGCCACGAGACGGGACCGACCGTGACCGACATGGACGCAGTGCTCTTCGACCGCTACGGACCGCCCGACGTGCTCCGCGTCGGACGGGTCGCCCGCCCGACCGCCGGGGAGGGTGAACTCCTCGTCCGCGTGCACGCGCTGGGCGTCAACGGCGGTGAACTCGCCGCGCGCTCCGGCCGCATCAGGCTGATCACCGGTCGCCGCTTTCCGCAGCGGCTCGGCATCGACCTCGTCGGAGAGGTGGCGTCGGTGGGCCCCGGGGTGGTCGGCAGGGAGCCGGGGGAGCAGGTCTGGGGCGTGCTCGGCCGCACCATGGCCTCCGCCGCCGAGTACGTGGCGGTCGCGGCGGACCGGACCGCGCCCGCGCCGGCCGCGCTCTCCGCGACGGAGAGCGCGTCGCTGATCGCCGGGGCGACCACCTCCCTCACGGCGCTGAGCGAGAAGGCCGGGCTGCGCCCGGGGGAGCGCCTGCTGGTGCGTGGGGCGGCGGGCGGCGTCGGCAGCGTCGCCGTGCAGGTCGGCAAGCATCTCGGCGCCCGCGTCACCGCGCTGGCCAGTGAGGGTGCGCGGGAGTTTCTGACGGGTCTCGGTGCGGACGAGGTGGTGGACCGGCGGCGCCACGGCCCCGCCGACCTGGGGGAGTTCGACGTGGTGCTGGACACCGTCGGTACCGAGCATCGCGCGTACCGCCGCCTGTTGGCCCCGGGCGGGCGCATGGTGGCAATCGCCCTGGACTACGGCAGACTGCCCGCTGCCGCCGGCTACCTGCTGGTCTCCGCCGTGCACGGGCGGCGCCGGGTCCGCTTCTTCAGCGGCGCCCCCGACACGGCCCTGCTGGTGCGCGCCGCGCAGCTGGCCGAGCAGGGCGTGCTGCGGCCGGTGGTCGACACCGTCCACCCCCTCGCCGCCGTGGCCGACGCGCACCGCGCCCTGGAGTCGGGCGGCGTCCGCGGCAAGCACGTCCTTCGCGTGGTGTGATCCGGGCGCCGGAGCCGGAGCCGGAGCCGGAGCCGGAGCCGGAGGACAGAGCCGGAGCCGGCGCCGGTGGCGGCGAACGCGGTCACTCGGGCCCGGCCCGGGTGGACCGCCGCGCTGCCGGGCGTGGCCCGGGGCGCGCTGTCATGCTGTGCGTACCGACGGCGAGGGAGGCACCATGATCCGCAGACACGTACTCGTGACCGGCCGTGTCCAGGGCGTGTTCTACCGGGACAGCTGCCGCCGCGAGGCGCGCGCGGCGGGCGTCACCGGCTGGGTGCGCAACTTGCCGGACGGCCGGGTCGAGGCGACCTTCGAGGGCGATCCACAGGCTGTGGACAGCCTGCTGGAGTGGGCGCAGCGCGGCCCCGAAGCGGCGGTGGTCGACCACATGACGGTGAACGACGAACAGCCTGTGGGTGACACGGAGTTCGTCGTGCGCTGAGGCGCCACCACCGTGCGCCCCGAGTGCTCTGTCGTGCACCGCCTGTGAACCCCGTTTCCCTCGCTTCCGCCGGTCGGCTGCCCCACGATGTGGAGAAGCACAGACCGACGAAGGGGTCCGCCATGGCCAAGCAGCCGCGCCACAGCCAGGGGTCCGGCGCTGCCCGCCCGCAGGACCGATCGAACCGCCGCGAGCGCGCCGAACGGCACGACAACCGGGACCAGCGCGATCAGCGGGACCAGCGGACCCAGGACCGCCGCTTCCAGGACCAGCGGGACCAGCGCACGCAGGACCGCCGCTTCCAGGACCAGCGGTCCCAGGACAACCGCGTGACCAACCGCCGGTCGCAGTCCCAGCACACCCAGCGCACCGAGGTCCACGTCCACAACGCCGCCGCCTCGCGCGCCGGTTCACAGGCGGACTCGCGCTCCCAGGCCAGCGCCAAGTCGGGATACGGCCTGTTGGCGACCCTGCTGCTGCTCTTCCTCGGTGGCATCGGCCTGTTGCTCTTCATGCTGGTGACCTGAGCGCCGGTCGGCCGGCCGCCGGGCCGGCACCCTGATCCGCGCGGCGCCCGCGATCGGTACGGCCGGTCGTCGGCGCTGCGCGCACCACCCACCGCCGGGCGCAGCCGGCCGGGCCCCGAGAAGGGCCCGCCCCGCCGCGCCCGGCGCACCCCTGCCGCCACCCCGCCGTCAGCGTGCCGCGGTCCGCCGCGACCGGGCCGCTCAGCGCTCCCGCGCGGTTGGCACCGCCGAGCTGTCGTGGGCGGCCCCGAAGCGGGCGACGTAGTGCCACACCCGCTTGACGGCCGCCGGGTCGTGCCGCCCGGCGGCAACTGCGCGTCCGACGATGTCGGGGTCCAACCAGCCGCCGACTGCGATGCGTTCGGCGAGGTCGACGTACTGCTCCCCGCGATAGTCCGGGTGCTGCCGAAGGGTCGCCACCGAGACACGGAAACCGGCGTGCCATTCCAGCGGGCAGGGGAGTCGGCGCGCCGCGGCCTCCACCGGGGTGCCCCGATGGCTGGGGTCGAGCACCAGCGCCTCCACGTCGTGGGAGAGCAGCACCGGCCCGTGCACCTGTGCTTCGACGTAGTCGTCCAGCACGTCCCGGCCGTCCGCGACGGCCCGCTCGACCAGCCCGAGCCGTGCCGCGACCCCCACGGCATCGGGCGAGAAGCAGCTGTCCGGGTAGCAGAAGGTGCTGCGTCCCAGCACCTCCGCACGCAGGCGCAGATGGGCGGAGCCGAACCGCGGCGCAGCGCCGAAGGACCGACGGCGGAAGTTGAGCCCGCCGTACACGGGACGTTCCGCCGCCGGGGCCTCGTCGTAGGCGCCGGCGAACATCCGGCTCTCCCAGTGCCACCGGTCACCGCCGGGGCGCGCGGTCAGCCCGCCGTTCCCCGTACCGGTGACGAACTGGGAGGAGTAGATCCCGCTGCCGGCCATCGAGTCGAGGATCGCCGCCCCGGCGTTACTCCGGTCCGGGTGGAAGTTGAGCGTCACCCGCCACGCGGCGTCGACCGGCGGCCCGGACGCTCTGGCCGCCACGTGGCGCAGCGCCCGAGCGGCCGGCCCCGCGTCGCCCGGCCCCGCGTCGCCCTCCTGGGCGGGGCGGAGCGTGCTGGCCGTCGGCTCCTCGGCCTCGCCCGTCGTCACCGGTCCAGCCTCCCCGCCGCGCCCGCGCCGCACACCCGGTTGGCCCCGACCGGTCGCTGCCCTCCGCCACTTCCGCCGCCCTGCGCGTGGAGGTGCGGTTGCGTGAGCAGCGGGCCAAGCTGGGGAGGACGGATTCCGCCCGGCCGGTCCTCGACCGGCCGCGGGGCGTGCGAGCCCCCGGGGCGGCGGGGTGCGGTGGCGACCGGCGCGACGCGGTGGCCGGGGTGGTGGCCGCGCCCGCACGGCGCGCACGAGGAGGTCGCCATGGCCCACCACCAGCACGCGAGGACGGGCGGCGCCCCGCCGCCCGGTGCGCCCCCGGCCGATGGCCAGGGGCTCTCGGCCGGCCGGGGCCGGACCAACCCGAAGCTGGCGCTCGCCGCGATGATGTTCGGCGTCGCGATGATCTTCATCGACCAGACGATCGTCGCCATCGCCGCGCCCAGCATCAGCGACGAGGTCGGCCTCACCTCGTCCGGCGTGCAGTGGGTGATCAACGCCTACCTGCTGGCACTGGCCGCGTTCTTCGCGCTCGGCGGGCGGCTCTCCGACATCTACGGCCACAAGCGGATCATGCTCGTCGGCACCGTGGTGTTCGTGCTGGCCTCCGTGATGTGCGGCGCGGTGCCCGACAGCGGCTTCGCCCAGGCCTGGTTGATCACCTTCCGCGCGATCCAGGGGTTCGGCGCCGCGCTGCTCTTCCCCGCCGCGCTCGCCGTCGTCGTCGCGGTCTTCCCGGTGGAACGCCGGGGCCGGGCACTGGCGTTGTTCTTCGGGCTCACCGGGGCGCTCACCGCCCTCGGACCGCTGCTCGGCGGCTGGCTCACCGAGTGGACCTGGCGGGCGATCTTCTGGGTCAACGTCCCCGTCGCCGTCATCGCGCTGGTGCTGGCCTCGCTCGCCCACATTCCCGACCGCCGCCGCGCCGAACGGCTCGACCTGCCCGGTGCGTTCCTCGTCGCGGTCGGCATGGGGCTCGGCGTGCTCGGCTTCCAGCAGGCCTCGTCCTGGGGCTGGCGGTCGGTGGCGACCTGGGCGTGCATTATCGGCGGCGCCGCCGTGCTGGTGGTCTTCTGCCGCTACGAACTGCGGGTCCGCGAGCCGCTGATCCAGCTGCGGGTCTTCCGCGACCGGGCCTTCACCGCCGACAACCTGGTGCTGTTCTTCGCGATGCTGGCGTTCGTGCCGCTGTTCTTCTTCGCCTCGGTCTACGCGCAGGTCTCGCTCGGCGCCACCGCCAACCAGGCCGCGCTGTACCTGCTGTACTTCTTCGCCGGTTTCGCCATCGCCTCGCAGGTCGGCGGCCGCATCCTGGACAAGCGCGGTGCCCGGCCCGCGATCCGGCTCGGCGGCGCCGTGGGCGCGGTGGGGTTCGCGCTGTGGGCGGCCCGGCTCACCGACCTCTCGATGCACAACCAGTGGCCGTTCGTGGCGCTGGCCGGCGCCGGGATCGGCTTCCTGCTGGCCCCCGCCTCGACCGACGCCGTCAACCGCTCCATCGGTGCCTCCTACGGCGAGGTCACCGGCGTCATCCAGACCATCCGCAACTACGCCGCCGCCATCGGGCTCGCCGTCTACGGCACGCTGCTCACCCACGCCACCACCGACAACGTCGCCGGGACGCTGCGCGAGCGCGGCCTGTCCACCGGGGAGGCGGACCGGGCGGCGTCCGGCGTCGCCGAGGCCGTCACCGGCCAGACCGGCAGCCGCGGCCCCGGCGGGGACGGCCCGCTCGCCGAGACCCTGCGGAACGCCGCCGGCGCGATCCGCCTCGACTTCGCCGAGGCCAACCGCTGGGTCTTCTACGGCATGGCCATCGCCATGGCGCTCGCGTTCGTCTGCTCCTGGTTCCACCCCGGGACCCGCGTCACCGAGCACCCGCCGCAGGACGAACCGGCCGGCCCCGCGGGGCACGACGCCGGGCCGGGACCGGGCTCCGGCGCGGTCCCGGACACCCCGGAGGGGCTGCCCAACCTGCCCGCCGGCGCGGTGGAACGCACCCCGGTGGCACACCGCTGACCTTCCGCAACAGGCGGCGGACGGACCGCGACCACCCACCCCGCGCCCCCCCCCCGCGACCCACCCCGCGACCGCCCACCCCGCGACCTCCCACCCCGCCAACGGCCGCGCCGTCTCAGGGACGGGCCGCCAGCAGGTGGTCCATCGCCAGCTGGTCCAGCCGCTCGAAGGCCATGCCGCGGGCGGCGGCGGCGTCCACGTCGAACTCCTCGAACGCGGAGGCGTCCGACAGCAGCGCCGAGGCGGTCTCACCGGCCGCCAGCGTCGGGGTGTTCAGCTCATCGACGCGGGCGGCGGCCAGCGCCTCCTGCACCTCCGGATCGGCCCGGAACGCCGAGGCGCGCTCCCGCAGGATCAGGTAGTTACGCATGCAGCCGGCGGCCGACTCCCAGACGCCCTCGGCGTCCTCGGTGCGCGGCGGCTTGAAGTCGAAGTGCCGCGGACCGGTGTAGCCGCCGGTCTCCAACAGGTCGACCAGCCAGAACGCCGCCCGCAGGTCACCGGCGCCGAAGCGGAGGTCCTGGTCGAACCGGGTGCCGTGCTGGCCGTTGAGGTCGATGTGGAACAGCTTGTCCGACCACAGCGCCTGGGCGATGCCGTGCGCGAAGTTCAGCCCGGCCATCTGCTCGTGGCCGACCTCCGGGTTGACACCGAACAGTTCGGGCCGCTCCAGCCGGTCGATGAAGGCGATGGCGTGCCCGACCGTCGGCAGCAGGATGTCGCCGCGGGGCTCGTTCGGCTTCGGCTCGATCGCGAACCGCAGCCCGTAGCCCTGCTCGGTGACGTAGTCGCCGAGGAGGTCGAACGCCTCCTTCATCCGGTCCAGCGCCCCGCGGACGTCCTTGGAGCCGTTGCTCTCGGAGCCCTCCCGGCCGCCCCAGGCGACGTAGGTCTCCGCGCCCAGCTCGGCCGCCAGGTCGATGTTGCGCATCGTCTTGCGCAGCGCGTACCGGCGGATGTCGCGGTCGTTGGCGGTGAAGCCGCCGTCCTTGAAGACCGGGTGGGAGAAGAGGTTGGTGGTCGCCATCGGGACCTTGAGGCCGGTGGTGGCCAGCGCGTCCTTGAACCGCTTGATGATCGCGTCGCGCTCGCTCGCGGAGGAGCCGTGCGGGATCAGGTCGTCGTCGTGGAACGTGATGCCGTGGGCGCCCAGTTCGGCCAGCCGGTTCACGGCCTCCACCGGGTCCAGCGGAGCGCGGGTCGCGACGCCGAACGGGTCGTTGCCGCTCCAACCGACGGTCCACAGACCGAAGCTGAACTTGTCCTGCGGGGTGGGCACGTAGTTCTGCGGCACGGGCGCTCCTCGTCTCGGTCCTGCGGGCGTGCGGGGGTTCCGGCCGTGACGGTCGGCGGTACCGGTGTGCCCGGCCGCCATTTCGTCAGGGCTATTTACAAATTAGTATGCGTACCCGCCGGGGCAGTCAAGAGACCCGTCGTCGCAACATGGGTGTGCGAACGCGCGCACCGGCGGCGGGCGGCGCGCGGGCCACCACGACCGCCCGCGCACCCGACCACCCCGGGCGACCCGCACCGACGGCGCACGCGACCGCACCGCACCGCACCCGGACCCCAGGAGGCAGCACCCATGGCCACAGCGCACGGACCACTGGTCATCGGGGTGGACAGCTCGACGCAGTCCACCAAGGCACTCGTCGTGGACACCGCCACCGGTGAGGTCGTCGCCTCCGGCCAGGCGAGCCACCCCACCACCGCCACCCACGAGATCGACCCCGAGCACTGGTGGACGGCGCTCACCGCCGCCCTGGAGCAGTGCGGACGCGCCGCCACCGAGGCCGAGGCCATCTCCGTCGCCGGCCAGCAGCACGGCCTGGTGACCCTCGACGCCACCGGCGCCCCCGTCCGCCCCGCCCTCCAGTGGAACGACGTCCGCTCCGCACCGCAGGTCGACTCCCTCGTCCGCGACCTCGGCGGCCCCGCCGCCTGGGCCCGCCGCGTCGGCAGCGTCCCCGCGCCCTCCTTCACCGCCCCCAAGTGGCGCTGGCTCACCGAGAACGAGCCCGAGGCCGCCGCCCGCACCGCCGCCGTCCGGCTGCCCCACGACTACCTCACCGGCCGCCTCACCGGCGAGGGCACCACCGACCGCGGCGACGCCTCCGGCACCGGCTGGTGGGCCGGGGACGACGCCGGCTACGACACCGGCATCCTCGACCACCTCGGCCTCGACCCCGCCCTCCTCCCGCGCGTCGTCGGACGCGGCGAGGGCGCCGGCACCGTCATGGCCGCCGCCGGACTCCCGCTGAAGACCGGCGCCCTCGTCGCCGCCGGCACCGGCGACAACATGGGCGCCGCCCTCGGCCTCGGCCTCGCACCCGGCACCCCCGTCCTCAGCCTCGGCACCTCCGGCACCGTCTACGCCGTCAGCCGCACCCGCCCCGCCGACGAGACCGGCACCGTCGCCGGCTTCGCCGACGCCACCGACGGCTGGCTCCCGCTGGCCTGCACCCTCAACTGCACCCTCGCCGTCGACCGCATCGCGGCCCTCCTCGGCCGCGAACGCGAGGACGTCGAACCCGCCGCCGGGCCCGTGCTGCTCCCCTTCCTCGACGGCGAACGCACCCCCCAACTCCCCTACGCCTCCGGCCTGCTCCACGGACTGCGCCACGACACCACCGGCGGTCAGGTCCTCCAGGCCGCCTACGACGGCGCCGTCTACGCCCTGCTGCGCGCCCTCGACCTCGTCCTCGCCGACGAGTCCCGCCCCGACGCACCGATCCTGCTCATCGGCGGCGGCGCCCGCGGCACCGCCTGGCGCGAGACCGTCCGACGCCTCTCCGGCCGCCCCGTCCAGGTCCCCCGCGCCCAGGAACTCGTCGCGCTCGGCGCCGCCGCCCAGGCCGCCGGGCTGCTGCTCGGCACCGACCCGGCCGAGGTCGCCCGCGGCTGGCGCACCGCCGAGGGCCCCTCCCACGACGCCGTCCCCCGCGACGACGAGGCCCTGGCCCGCCTGGAGAACGCCCTCACCGGCGCCGACGCACTGCTGCGCCGCCCCGCCCCGGGCACCGCGGCCACCGAGGGAACCGCCCCCGCGACGGCGGACACCACCGGATACGCCCCCGGCGGGGACGACCGGGGCGGTAACCTCCCGCGATGACCACCACCCGCCGGCTGCACACCCAGCAGGACATGCGGCGCCGCAACCTCGCGGCCGTCCTGTACGCCGTCGCGGACGGCGGCCCCGCCTCCCGGGCGCGGGTCGCCGACCGGATCGGCCTCACCCGCACCGCCGTCTCCACCCTGGTGGACGACCTGCTGGCAGCCGGCCTGCTCGCCGAGGCCGGCCTCGGGCACTCCGGTGCCCCGGGCCGGCCCGGCACCGTCCTCGCCCTCAGCGACCGCGGCCCCTGCGGCCTCGGCGCCGAGATCGGCGTCGACCACCTCGCGGTCTGCGCCGTCGACCTGCGCGGCCGCGTCCGCGCCCGCGCGGCCGTCGACTCCGCCAACCGAGGCAGCCAACCCGGCCCCGTCCTGGCACGCCTCGCCGAACTGGTGACCCACGTCCACGACGAGGTCACCGCCGCCGGACTCCACCCCGCCGGCCTCCGCGTCGCCGTCCCCGGCCTCGTCTCCCGCGACCGCGCCCACGTCGTCCAGGCCCCCAACCTCGGCTGGCGCGACGTCGACCTCACCACCGGACCCCTCGCCGCCCACGCCCCGCCGACCGCCGACAACGAGGCCAACCTCGGCGCACTCGCCGAACTGTGGATCGGCGACCCCGTCTGCCGCACCGGCGACGTCCTCCACATCTCCGCCGAGATCGGCATCGGCTCCGCGATCCTCACCGACGGCCGCCTGCTGCGCGGCAACCGCGGCTTCGCCGGCGAACTCGGCCACGTCCCCGTCCGCCGCCGCGGCGAACCCTGCGCCTGCGGCGGCCGCGGCTGCCTGGAGCAGTACGCCGGCGAAGCAGCCCTGCTCCGCGCCGTCGGCCTCGACCCCGCCCGCGCCGTCGCCGACCACCCCGGCCCCGGCGCCCGCTCCGCCTACCTCGGCGGCCGCGCCCGGGACGGCGACCCCGACGTGCTGCGCGCCCTGCGCGGCGCCGGCACCGACCTCGGCATCGCCCTCACCGGCGCCACCCACCTGCTCGACCCGCACGCCCTCGTCCTCGGCGGCGCGCTCGCCGTCCTCGCACCCTGGCTGCTGCCGTCCCTCACCGCGGAACTCGGCCGCCGCCTCGGCACCGCACCGCCGCTGGTCGTCTCCCGCCTCGGCGCCGACGGGCCGCTGCTCGGCGCTGCCCACGCCGTCACCCGTGCCGTCCTCGACGACCCGCTGCGCACCGGCGCCGCCCCCGCCTGACGGCCCGCCGGCCGGACGAGGCCCCGCACGCGCGAGAGCCCCGGCCGGGACGGCCGGGGCTCACCAGGTGGACGGGGGAGGGGCGTGACTCAGACCTGGTACCCCGGGCCGTCCTGACCGATCGCGTCGATCTGCTGGTAGATCTTCGTCTTCAGCAGCTCCGGGTCGGGCACATGACGCAGCGTCATCTTCCCCTGCTCCGAGGCCGACTGCACATGCAGCGTGCCGTACCGCATGATCCGCTCCCACAGACCAACCGAGTAGGAGACGTCGTTGACCCGGGTCAGCGGGATCGACCGGCCGGCCTTGGTGATGAACCCCGTCCGCTTGTGGAGCCGCTTGGTCGTCAGCACGTAGACCGTGGAACGCCACTGGAGCAGCGGGATCAGCCAGAACCAGAGGGCGGCGACCACGCCGACACCGACGATCACCCAGCGGCCGATGTCGCTCCACTCCTCCTCGGACGGCACCACCCACAGCAGGGCGGTGGTACCCGCGATGACGACGAGGAGGAGCAGGAACTCCGTGACCAGCGTGGTCCAGTGCTGGCGGGTGTAGAAGACCAGGTCTTCGTCGTCTGCGAGGTACTTGTCCGCGATAGGCATGCGCGAATCCTGGCACACCGCGGACTCCGGCAGACAGGCGTGGCCGGGAAGTGGTACCGGCCCGGCACCGGGGCCGCGAACCGCCCCGCCGGGGCGAGTTGCGGCCCCTCGTCCCCCGGTGCGCGCCGCGCGCCGCGGCCGCACCGCCGCCGGCACCGACGGGTACGACGCCGCCGCCCGATACGTCGGGGAACTCCTCGACGAGGCGGGCTACGAGGTCACCTACCAGGAGTTCGACTTCTCCTACCGCGAGGC
>NZ_JAAVJD010000132.1 GCF_012033735.1 Streptomyces lonarensis
CGGCGGCCCGGTGGCGTCCGCCGCCGTCCGGTGGGCCGCCGCCAGCTCGGCCGGTCCGCCGGCCAGCCCCCGGCGCACGGCGCGGAACTCCCAGCCCGGGCCGTCGCGCCACAACTCGCCGCAGACCAGCGTGGTGTGGTCCTCGCCGCCGGAGGTGACCGGCCGTGCGGTCACCGGCAGGTCGTTCTCGACGTCCCAGAGCGTCAACTGCAGCGAGCCGCTCGCCCCGAAGGGGGCGCCGTCGGCGGAGACGGCGAGGATCACGCGCCGGACCGCCGCCGGCAGCAGCCCGGGGCGGAGCTCCACCGCGTCCATGACACCGTCGCGGTGCCGCCGCTTGGGCAGCCTGCGGACCCCGCCGGAGTCGTCGCCCGCCCGTTCCGGACCCACGGCGTCGCGCTCCGCGGCGAGCAGGCCGCGGGCGTCGAGCAGCAGCACACTGGTGTGCACGTCGGCCGGTCCCCGGTGCCCGCCCCGGCCCTCGGTCAGCGGCGACCAGTGGACGGCGGCCCGGACCACCGGGGGGCGTACGGGGAGGATCTGTCCCGCGTCGTACACATGCTTCATACCGAAGATCCTGCCTGCCGCCGCATGCCGGAAACAAAGCTGATCGTACGATTGACCGCTGAGTCTGTCCCGCGCACCGGTGGGACAGCGGGGTGCAAGGGACGACGGCATGCGGCACTACGGGCAGCTGGGAGCAGAGGAACGGCAGGCACTCTTCCATCGGGAGCCCGCCGACTTCGACCTCGACTCCGAGGTGCGCACGCTCGGTGTCGCGCTCGGCGCCACCCTCTACAGCCCCGCCACCCGCCCCCGTCTCGTGGCGGACATCCGCAAGCAGACCGCCCGCGGCGTCGTCTCCATGGTCCTCTGCCTGGAGGACTCCATCAGCGACGCCGAGGTCGCCGGCGGCGAGGCCAACCTGGTCCGGCAGCTGCGACGCCTCCACCGGGAGAGCCTCCCCGCGGAACTGCCGCTGCTGTTCGTGCGCGTCCGGCGCCCGGACCAGATCACCGACCTCACCGACCGGCTCGGCCCGGCCGTCCGGCTGCTCGCCGGCTTCGTCCTCCCCAAGTTCACGGCCGCCGGCGGTTACGACTACCTGGAGGCGGTCGTCGAGGCCGAGGCGCGCTGCGGGCGCCGGCTGCTGGCCATGCCGGTGCTGGAGTCCCCGGAGCTGATGCACCTGGAGACCCGCGCCGCCCGGCTCACCGACGCCGCCCGGCTGCTGGAGAAGTACCGCGAGCGCGTGCCCGCCCTGCGGATCGGCGTCACCGACTTCTGCTCCGTCTACGGCCTGCGCCGCACCCCCGACATGACGGTCTACGACGTCCATCCGGTCGCCTCGGTCATCGCGGACGTGGTCAACGTCTTCGGCCGGGCCGACGGCACCGGCTACACCATCAGCGGCCCGGTGTGGGAGTACTTCCGCACCCAGCCCCGCATGTTCCAGCCGCAGCTGCGCGCCAGTCCGTTCCGGGGCCGCGGCGACCTGCGGGAACGGCTCATCGAACACGACATGGACGGCCTGCTGCAGGAGATCGAGCTGGACCGCGCCAACGGGCTGCAGGGCAAGACCTGCATCCATCCCTCGCACGTCGCCGCCGTCCACGCCCTCTCCGTGGTGAGCCACGAGGAGTACTGCGACGCCGTCGACATCCTCGGCGCGGGGCCCAACGGCGGCGGCGTCCTGCGCTCCTCGTACACCAACAAGATGAACGAGGTGAAGCCGCACCGCAGCTGGGCCGCGCGGACCCTGCTGCGCTCGGAGGTCTTCGGCGTCGCCAAGGAAGGCGTCGACTACGTGGACCTGCTGGAGGCGGGCATCAGATGAACGACCGGAACGCACCCCACACCCCCGCGGGCGCCCCCGGCGAGGCAGGCACCGGCTGGGACGGGCACTGGGTCGCCCGCCGGCTCGGGGTCGCCCTGCACGGCGCCGAACTGCCCGCCCTGGTCGGCCTCGCCCTCCGCGAGAACCCGCGCCGCGCCCACCTCCTCGTCTCCCGCGTGCTCGGCAAGCACATCCCGCAGCGCCCCGGGCTGGTCCACGGCACCGGTGTGGAACTCGGCCGCCGGGCCCGCGCCCTGCTCGGCGCGGAGGCCGCCGACGCCGTCGTGCTGGGGTACGCCGAGACCGCGACCGGGCTGGGCCACAGCGTCGCCGACGGCCTGGGCGCCCGCTACCTGCACTCCACCCGGCGCGCGGTGGCCGGCGCCCACCACGCCGGTGGCTTCGAGGAGGAGCACAGCCACGCCACCTCGCACCTGCTGCTCCCCGAGGACCCCGACCTCCTCGCGGGCGGCGGGCCGCTGGTGCTGGTGGACGACGAACTCTCCACCGGCAGGACCGTCCGCAACACCCTGGCCGCGCTGCACCGCAGCGCCCCCCGATCCCGGTACGTGGTGGTCACCCTCTGCGACCTGCGGTCGGCCGAGGACGCCGCGACCCTGGAGAAGACCGCCGCCGACCTCGGTACCCGGGTGGACGTCGTCGCCCTCGGCCGCGGCACCGTGGCGCTGCCGGCGGACGTCCTCGCGCGCGGGCGCGCCCTGGTGGCCGAGCAGCGCGCCGCCGACGCCGACACCACCGCCGCCTCCGACGCCGCCGGGCCGCCGGCCGGGACGTCGCGGGCCGAGCCCCGTCGGGTCGAGCTGGGATGGCCCGTCGGGCTGCCCGACGGCGGGCGGCACGGCTTCACCCCGGCGCACCGCGCCCGACTGGAGGCCGCGCTCCCCGCGCTCGGCGCCCGTCTCGCCGCCACGCTGCCGCCCGGGGCCCGCCGCGTCCTGGTGCTCGGCACCGAGGAACTCATGTACGCCCCGCTGCGGCTGGCCGAAGCGCTCGACGCCGCCCTGCGCGACACCGCCCTGCGCGACCCCGCCCCGAGCAGCAGCGACGGCGACGCCGGGGACGGCGGCGGTGGCGCCCCTGCCGGCGGCGCAAGCCCCGTCGCCCCCCGCGAACCGGACGTCCGCTTCTCCTCCACCACCCGCTCCCCGGTCCTTCCGGTGGACGACCCCGGCTACGCCATCCGCAGCCGGCTCAGCTTCCCCGCCCACGACCTGCCGGCCGCCGGCCCCGACGCCGACGACCCCGGCGTCCGCCATGTCCACAACGTCGCCGGCGGCGGCTGGGACGCCGTGGTGGTGGTCACCGACACCACCGGCGACACCCCCGCCCTGCACGCCCCCGACGGACTGCTCGACGTACTCGCCCGCCACACGCCCGAACTCCGCCTCGCCGTCCTGCCCTCCCGCATTCCGCTACCCGCACCGCTGCGCGGCCCTGCCTTCTCCTCCTACCGCCCCGACGAGGTCGGCTGGCTCCTCCAGGACCTCTCCGACGTGGCGCTGGAGGCCCCCACCGAGGAGCGCGAGGAGGCCATCCAGCAGGGCGGTGCGCACTACGCCGAGTCCCTGCCGGTCGAGTACCAGCCGGGCGCGGAGTACCAGCGGCTGTTCCACACGGCGCTCGCGGACACCGCCGACCGGCTCGCCCAGGCGGTCGCCACCGTCACCGACACCGTGCTCGCCGAACGCACGCGGCCGGGCTCCGGCACCACACCGGTCCTCGTCTCCCTCGCCCGCGCCGGCACCCCCGTCGGCGTGCTGATGCGCCGCTGGGCCGCGTACGCCCACGGCCTGGACCTGCCGCACTACACCCTCTCCATCGTGCGCGGCCGGGGGATCGACACCACCGCGCTCCGCCGCCTGGCCGCCGACCACGACCCGGCCGACGTCGTCTTCGTCGACGGCTGGACCGGCAAGGGCGCCATCACGGGTGAACTGACCGCCGCGCTGGCCGACTTCCCCGGCTTCGACCCCTCGCTGGCGGTCCTCGCGGACCCGGGCGGCTGCGTCCGGACCTTCGGCACCCGCGACGACTTCCTCATCCCCTCCGCCTGCCTCAACTCCACCGTCTCCGGACTGGTCTCCCGCACCGTGCTCCGCGCCGACCTCGTCGGCCCCGACCAGTTCCACGGCGCGAAGTTCTACCGCGACCTGGCCGGTGCGGACGTCTCCGGACTCTTCCTCGACACCGTCGAGCAGCGGTTCGCCACCGCCCGGCCCGGCCCCATGGCCCCGGGCACCGACCGCGAGCCGCACTGGGCCGGGCTCGCCGCGGTGGAGCGCCTCAGCGAGGAGTACGGCATCCACGACGTCAACCTGGTCAAGCCCGGCGTCGGCGAGACCACCCGCGTGCTGCTGCGCCGGGTCCCCTGGCGGGTGATCGCCCGCCGCGACGCCGGCGAGGACATCGCGCACATCCTCCACCTCGCCCGGGCCCGCGAGGTGCCCGTCGAGTGGGCCGACGACCTGCCCTACCGCTGCGTCGGACTGATCCACCCGCGCTACACCAGGGGCGCCACCGGCGCCGACGGAAGGTCCACCGCATGACGCCGCCCGAGACCACGTCGCCCGTGTCGACCGCTCCCGAGGCGCCCCCGGCGGCGACCGCCGCCGGAACCGGCCCCGTGCTGTTCGCCAGCGACCTCGACCGCACCCTGGTCTACTCGGCGGCGGCACTCCACCTGACCGTGCCCGACGCCGAGGCGCCCCGGCTGCTCTGCGTCGAGGTCTACCGCTCCGCCCCGCTCTCCTACCTCACCGAGACCGCTGCCGCGGTGCTCGCCGACCTCGCCGCCCTCCCCGCCCACCATGCCCGGTTCGTGCCGGTCACCACCCGTACCCCCGAGCAGTACCGCCGCATGCGGCTGCCCGGCCCCGCGCCCACCTTGGCGATCTGCGCCAACGGCGGCCGACTGCTTGTCGACGGGGAGCCCGACCCGGAGTGGGACGAGACCGTCGCCGACCGCCTCGCGGCGGACTGCGCGCCGCTGGCGGAGGTCCGCGAACGGCTGCGCGCCACCGCCGACCCCGCATGGCTGCTGAAGGAGCGCGTTGCCGAGGACCTCTTCTGCTACCTGGTGGTCGACCGCGAACGGTTTCCCGCCGCCTGGGCCGACGACCTCGCCGCCTGGGCGGGGGAGCGCGGCTGGACCGTCTCGGTGCAGGGACGGAAGGTGTACGCCGTACCCCGCCCGCTGACGAAGAGCGCCGCCCTCGCCGAGGTCGTCCGCCGCACCGGCGCCGAACGGGTGCTCGCCGCCGGCGACTCGCTGCTCGACGCCGACCTGCTGGCGGCGGCCGACCGCGGCTGGCGGCCCGGCCACGGCGAACTCGCCGACACCGGCTGGCACGCCCCGCACGTCACCTCGCTGACCACCCGCGGCGTGCACGCCGGTGAGGAGATCGTCACCGCCGCCCTCGCGGAGATCCGGGGCCGCACCACCACCGCGCGCCGCACCTCGCCACGCCGATAGGGCCCGGCCCCGGGGCGGCCGGGGACGGCGGGGGACGTCAGTCGCGGCCCGGGCCGCGCCGCTCCGCGCCGGTGGCCGATCCCGTGCCGGGATGGGCCACGCTCGGACCCGGCGTGCTGCCGCCGGTGCCCCGGCCGGCGCGGTCCTCCAGCGCCCGCCTGCTCAGCCCGGTCGCGGCGTCCTCGGGGGCCGCGTCGGGGTGGCGCGCCCGCCAGTACGGGTTGTCCCGCGGCAGCCTTCCCGCCACCCGGCCGTACATCCCGAAGACCAGCAGCAGCAGCCCGGCGACGAAGCTGAACAGCACGTTCTGGATGCGGAAGTTCAGGATGTTCAGCCCGGTCTCCAGCACCGCCAGGTTGATGAACCCGCTGACCAGGAACAGCGTGCCGACCACGATGTTGAGCGTGGAGGCGAAGTTGCCGCCCCGCAGCGCCCCGGAGAAGAGCACCACCCCGAAGAAGATCGAGACCAGGCTCAGTGCGCCGTTGGTGTTGAGCCCCAGCACCGAACTGTCCTCGGTGGTGAAGACGCCGAGCCTGCGAACCAGCCCCAGCACCCCGAAGACCACCAGCCCCGTCCCGATCACCCCGGCGCCGACACGGTAGACCGTGCTCAACCGGTGGTCGACCGGCAACTCCTCGTTGAACTGGGCGCCGGTGCGACGCAGCAGGTTGTGCACCGCGCCGCGGCGCGCGTGCCTGGGGCCGTGCACGGCCGGGGTCGTCGACATGTCCGGGACCTCCTCGGAAGGGCGGACGAAACCGCCCGCACTCCCAGAATCCCGGCACCGCCGCGACCTCTCAACCGCAGCAGCCGCCCCCGCAGCACCCGCCACCGCCCGACGGCGCCGGCGCGGGCCCACCCGCGGCCGGCCCGGCGGAGCCGCGGGCGCCGCCCCCGAGAGCCACCGTGGACAGCAGCTTCACGGAGTCGGTGTGCCCCTGCGGACAGGTGGCCGGGTCACCCGACCGGGCCATCGGGCGGGACATCTCGAACTGGTCGCCGCAGCCGCGGCAGCGGTACTCGTAACGGGGCATGGCCGCAGCCTACTGCGCCGCCCCGGCCACCCGTCCGGCCGCCGCAGCTCCGTCGCCGCAGCTCCGCCATCGCGGTGCTCAGCGCCCGTTGCGGATGTTCTCCACGACGGCGCCGACCATGTCGCGCACCGCCTTCGTCTCCACCAGGAACATCCAGTAGTCCGGGTTGCGGCCGCCGCCCTCCAGCGCCGCCACCGCACGGTCCAGCCGCTCCACGGCCTCGTCCAGCGGCCTCGCGTGCCGCTCCTCCGGCACGCTGCGGCCCGACATCGCCATCCGCTGCCCGTCCCGCACCGCGAACCGGGTCTTCTCGATCTCCTTGCTCGGGTCGAACGACACCTCGTTCAGCCGCCGCAGCCGGTCCCCGGCCGCCGACACCGCGGTGTCGGTCCGCGCCAGCAGCTCCTGGGTCTCCGTCAGCCGGGCGCCGACGTCCTCCCACCGCTGCTCGTCACGGGCGCGCTGCGCGTCCGCCAGCGTCCGCTCCGCCCGCCGTACCGACTCGGCCGCCTCCTGCGGCACCCGCTGGAGATCCTGCCAGCAGGCGGCGGAGAACCGACGGCGCAGCTCGGACAGGACCGGATTCACCTTCTCCGCACGGGTGGCGATGGCCTGCGCGCGGGTCCGCAGCGACGTCAGCCGCCGGTCGGTCTCCGCCGCGCGCTGCGGCAGCCGTTCGGCCTGCGCGGTGATCTCGTCGGCCCGCCGCCGCACGTCCTCCGCCCGCCGGACGGTGGGCTGCACCCCGTGCTGCGCCGCCCCCTCGTTGAGCAGCCGCAACTCCGGCCCCAGCTGGGCCAGGGAGAGCGCCAGGTCGTCGGCTTCGAGCCGCGCGGCGCGCACCGCGTCCAGCGCCTGGGTCGCGCCGAGCAGCGACCGCTTGGCCGCCTCCACCGCGGGGGCCACCTGCCGCAGCTGGTTCTCCGCCTTCTCCAGCATCGGCCCCAGGCCGTGCCCGAACCGCTCCAGGTCGACCTTGGCCTGGACGAGGTGGTCCCGCATCCGGCCGAAGTCGTGCCGGGCGCGGGAGGAGGTCGACGCGTCCAACTGCGGATCGTCGAGGTCGAACGCGTCCACCAGCTGGATGTAGTCGTGGCTGACCTGGTCGATGCGCCCGCCGAACTCGGTGAAGTCGACACCGACCCGGCGCGCCTGCTGCGAGTCGTCGGAGGCGGTGATGGTCTCCACGGTGATCCGCAGCTCGCGCTGGGCGGTGTCCAGGTCGTAGAACGCCTCCGCCGCCGCGTCGCGCGCCTGCTGGGCCTCCAGCCGCAGCTCCTCGGCCCGTGCCCGCCCCCAGCGGCGGGTGCCGCCGCCGGTGAAGGCGCCGGGGGCGGTGAGGACGGCGACCGCCAGTAGCGGCAACGGCAGGACGACTCGCAGTGCCAACTCCGTTGCGGTGCCTCTCACCCTCACGTGGTCCCTCTCCCCGCCGGTCCGGTGCGACGCCGTCCATTGTCCCATCCCGCCCCCGGAAGGACGCAGGGGCGGGAGGGGACGGGAAACAGGGGAGAACTGCGCGCGGTCGGGGCGCGGGGTCCGGATCTCACGGCGGGCGGCGACGCCCGGCGTCGGGCCCCGGCGGCGCCGCCGCTCTGCGCGGGGGCGGACTGCGTCGCGCCGCCGTCCGGCGCGCCCCGCGACGCGTCCCGGCCCCGCGCGGCGCGCGTCGGCCGCCTCAGGCGTCGCCCTCCGTGGCGTCGTGCTCGGCGGGGACGCCGCGGAGGGTGATCTCGCCGTCGTGGGTGCGGACCCCGACGCGGTGCTCCTCGCCGCCGGTCTCCACGTCGATGTCCAGCGGGCCCTGGTGGGTCTCCGTCTCCACCAGGTAGGCCGCGTCATCCGGCAGTTCCAGCCGCACCGCGCCGTTGTGCGTGGCGGCCTCCAGCGACTGGGGCGCCACGGCGGAGGCCAGGGTGATCGCACCGTCGTGCGACTCCAACCGGATCTCCTCCGAGGTGACGTCCGAGGCGGTGATCGCCCCGTTGTGGCTGCGGAGCGTCAGAGCCCCGGAGACGTCGGAGACATCGATGGGCCCGTCGAGGGTGGTCAGCTCCAGTGCGCCGCCCAACCCGGTCGCGGTGACCGTGCCGTTGTGGCCCTCCAACCGCACCGGGAGACCCGCGGGCACCGCGATCTCGTGGCGCCGCGCACAGACCGGCCGGCCCTCCTCGCCGCAGTCCTCGCGCAGCGTCAGGTGCCGGCCGTTCTCGTCGACGTCCCACAGGTCGCCGGCGGCGGGGTCACCGCTCTCACCGCGGCCGTACCAGCCCTCGTCGTCCGCCTCCCCGTCCGCCCCGGGGTGGCCGCTGACCCGGACCCGGCCGTCGAGGGAGTCGTCGACCACCAGGTGCACGTCGCCGTCGTGCGCGTCTATCCGCAGGCCCTCCCGGTCGACCGCGAAGCTGCTGCGCCCCTCCTCCCAGGGCCCCGCGGCTGCCGCCGACCCGCTTCCGGAGCTGCAGGACGAGACGGCGAGCCCCACCAGCAGGAACCCGCTGACGCAGAACATCAGACGGGGGGCGGTGCGGCTGGCGGGGGTGGCCATGTGGATCTCCTGCGGGCCTCGGCGCCGTGCGGCCGGCGCGGGGCGCGGCGCGAGCGGCTGACGGTCGGGACGTGACGGGGGCGGCCTCGGCGGACGCCCCTCACCGGGGGCGGGACGCCCCCGCGCCACCGCCTGCCCCGCCCCGGCCCGAGGATGCGCCGCCCACCTCGGGGACGGCGGGAACCCGGCCGTCGACGACGGGATTCGGCCGCTTCGGTCGGCCCGCGGCCGGTCCCGGGAGCCGTCACCCGTCGTGGGGCACGACCTCGACGCTGCCGTTGCGGGTGCGGACCGAGATCAGGTGGTCCGCGCCGTCCTCGTCGACGGAACTCTCCACCGCTCCGTTGCGGCTCTCGCTCTCCACCCTGTACGCCGTGCCGCCGGGCACCTCGACCCGGGCGCTGCCGTTGTGGGTCACCGCCTCCAGCAGTTCCGGGGCCCGGGCCGTGTGCAGGTCGATGCTGCCGTTGCGGGTGTGGGCGCGCACCTCGGCGGCGGTGAGGCCGGAGGCGTCGATGGTGCCGTTCCGGCTGTGCAGCGACACCGGGCCGGCGACGTCCGCCACGGTGATGGTGCCGTTGCGCGTGGTCAGGTGGAGCGAGGAGGTCAGGCTCTCGGCGGCCAACGCCCCGTTCCGGCCCTCGACCCGGACGTCCATCGTCTCGGGCACGGCGACCTCGTGCCTGGCGGAACAGCGGGTGACCACCCCCGAGCAGTCGGCCCGGAACGTCAACCTGCCCCCGTCGTCCATCTCCCACTCCACCGAGGCGTCGGAGGCGACGGCGGTCGCGTCGAACCAGCGCGTCACCAGCACCTCGCCCTCCAGCGACGCGTCGGCCAGGACCGTCACGTCGGTGTTCCCCGAATCGACGACGAGTTCCGTGGTGCCGACGGTGAACGTCCGCTGCTCCCCGTCGACCGAGACGTGGTGCGCGGTGCAGCCGGTCAGCGACAGGGCCGCCAGCAGCAGCCCGGCCAGCGACAGCGGCGCCGCGGCGGACAGCAAGGGGCGTCGGGGCACGGGACCTCCCGGTCTCGGGGCGCGGCTCCCCGCGTACCGGCTCCGGGCGCCGCGCGATCGGCTGCGGCGCCACCGGTCCCGGCACCGCTGGGAACTGACGGACGGTGGGACTCGTCGGCAAGGACGCGCCCCGCCCGCCGAGGGTTGCCCGGCGAGGGTCGGCCGGGCGCGGTGGGCGGGCCGTCGCCGGTGGTTGCCCCGCACCGGTACCGGCCGGGTAAGGTGTGGGTTTCCCGGGCGCATAGCTCAGCGGTAGAGCGCTTCCCTTACAAGGAAGATGTCACAGGTTCGATCCCTGTTGTGCCCACCGGTCTCGACGCCGGGTCCGTTCCGCGGGCCCGGCGTCGTCGTGTTCGGGGCCGCCGCCCGGCCGGGGCGCGGGGTCGCGGCCTCGGGGCGTCGTCCCGCGTCAGACCGCGCGGGCCGGGGTGGGGCGCCGCAGGAGGTAGGCGGCGCCGGCGCCGGCGCCGATCAGTGCGAGCAGCGACAGCGCGGTGCTGATCCACCCGGCGCCCAGCACCTGCGCGCCCAGCCAGCCCAGCCCGACGCTGTAGGCGGTCCAGACGACGGCCGCCAGCGCGGACCACGGCAGGAAGTCGCGGGTGCGCCGCTGGGACGCCCCGGCGCCCAGGCTCACCACCGCCCGGCCCGCCGGCGCGAACCGTGCGAGGACGACCAGCGCGCCACCGCCGCGCGCCAGCGCGCTGCCGATGCGGTGCTGCGCGGTGGAGAGGCGCCGGGAGCGTGCGATGACGTGGTCGAACCGCCGCCCGCCGCGCCGCGCGAGGCGGTAGGCGAACAGGTCCCCGGCCACCGACGCGGAGCAGGCGCACAGGACCAGGACGAAGAGTTCCGGGAGGTGGCTGCCGGGCATCGGCGCGGGGAATCCCGCGGTTCCGGCGGCCGTGCCCGCGGCGAGGGTCGCGGCGGTGACGACGACGGCGCCACTGGGGAGGACCGGCACGAACACGTCCAGCAGGACGGTGGCCATCACGATCACGTAGATCCATGGCGCGTAGAGCAGGACACCCAGGGTTTCCACCATCCAGTGCGTCCTGTCCCGGCCGGGAAGGCCGTGCTGTGCCCCGGTACGGCAACCGGGGAAGTGACGCCCCACGCCCCGTACTGATGTTCCGTCCGACGACGGGGGTAGGCGGAACCACACCCCCGTTCAGCCATACAGCGTACGCGTGCGCACCCCGCAGAGTGCATAGGGGTGCGCCACGGGCTTGTCGTGCCCCGCGGCGGGGGCAGGCTGGGACGGCGGTGCGGCGTCGCCGGACCGGTGGTCCGAACGAGAGGCGTGGGTTGTGCGAGGCGTAGCGGTGCGGACGGGAACGGCGGTGGCCGCGGCTCTGGCGGCGGTGGTCACGGCAGGCGGCGGCGCGGCGGCGCAACCGCCCGCCGACGCGGCGGCCGAGTCCGACGAACGGAACGAGAGCTACCGGCTGCGCGCCTGGGCGATGTTCAGCTCGCCGGACGAGGACCCGCCGGCGGCGGCCGTCACCTACGACCCGTCGCTGGTGCCGCAGGGCGCCCGTGTCGAGGTCGAACAGCGTGTCGCGGACGGCCGCACCACCATCACGCTGGGCGTCTCGGGGGTGCGGCCGGGCCATACCTTCGGCGCCCACGTCCACACCGACGCCTGCGGCGCGCGGCCCGCGGACTCGGGCCCCCACTACCGGAACATCGAGGGTGACGACCCCGCGCTGGCCAACCCGGCGAACGAGGTGTGGCTCGACGTCACCGCGGACGGACGGGGCGCGGGGCGTTCCACCGCCGTGCAGGAGTGGACCTTCCGGCCCGGCGAGGCCGCCTCGGTCGTCCTGCACGAGCACGCGACCTCCGACGGCCACGCGGGGCACGGCGCCCCCGGGGAGGCGGGCGACCGGGTCGCCTGCGTCACGGTGCCGTTCGGCAAGCTCACGGCGGCGGACCGCCCTGCCGGCGCCGGCCAGGGCGGCGCGGCCGCCCAGGCGACGCCCGTGTCCGGTGCCGCCACGGAGCAGGCGGGGGCTGCGGCGGAGAACGGACCGGCCCCGGCCGCGGAGCCGGCCCGCACCGGGCACGCCGAGCACGCCCCGGCCGTCGCGCCGGGGGAGTCGGCGGCCCCTGCCGCGACGCGGGCGCCCACGTCGCCCGGGGGTGGCCACGGCCGGGGCGCGGCCGTCATCGGCCGGGACGGCGCGTTGCCCAGCGGCCCGGTCTCCCAGCGGGCGCCCGCCGGTGAGACGGTGCGGGAGGCGCGCCCGCTCAACCACTGATCCGGCGGCCGCCGGGAGGCCGTTTCGCCCGGTTGGGGCCACGATGGTGGGTGATGTCCGTGCAGGGTGCGGCGGCCGAGCCGTGCCCGCCCGCTCGGGAGGAGCCCCATGGCCACGGAGCCGGCGTCCGAGGTGGAGGACGAGCCGCAGCGGGAGGCGCACCGCGGCAGGCTGTGGATCTCGATGGGCGCCCTCATGCTCGGCCTGTTCCTCGCCGCGCTCGACCAGACCATCGTCGCCACGGCCCTGCCCACCATCGTCAGCGACCTCGGCGGTATCGACCACCTCTCCTGGGTGGTGACCGCGTACCTGCTCGCCTCCACGGCCGGTACCCCGCTGTGGGGGAAGCTCGGCGACCTCTACGGGCGCAAGCGGCTCTTCCAGATCGCCGTCGTCATCTTCCTCGTCGGGTCGATGCTCTGCGGAGCCGCCCGCAACATGCCCGAGCTGATCGGGTTCCGCTTCCTGCAGGGGCTGGGCGGCGGCGGACTGATCGTGCTGTCGATGGCGATGGTGGGCGACCTCGTCCCGCCCCGGGAACGCGGCCGGTACCAGGGCCTCTTCGGAGCGGTCTTCGGGACGACCAGCGTGCTCGGGCCGCTGCTCGGCGGGCTGTTCGTGGACCACCTGAGCTGGCGGTGGGTCTTCTACATCAACCTGCCGTTCGGCATCCTCGCCCTGGTGGTCATCGCGGCCGTGCTCCACCTGCCGGTGCGCCGGGAGCGGCACACCATCGACTACGCCGGCACCGGGCTGATCGCGGGTGTCGCGGCGGGGCTGGTGCTGATCGCCTCGCTCGGCGGCACCACCTGGCCCTGGCTCTCCTGGCAGACGTTCGCCCTCGCCGCCGCCACGCTGGTGGCGCTGGCGCTCTTCGTCCGGGTCGAGCGGCGGGCGGCCGAACCGGTGCTGCCGCTGTCGCTGTTCTCCGTGCGGACCTTCACGCTGTGCTGCTGCATCGCCTTCATCGTCGGGTTCGCCATGTTCGGGGCGATGACCTACCTGCCGACCTTCCTGCAGGTGGTCCACGGGGTGAGCCCCACCTCCTCCGGTGTCCACATGCTGCCGATGGTGGCGGGGATCTTCGTCACCTCGACGCTCTCGGGCCAGATCATCACCCGCACCGGTCACTGGAAGGTCTTCCCGGTGCTCGGCACCGCCGTCACCGCGCTCGGCCTGGTGCTGCTGCACACCCTGGGCCGGGAGACCGGCACGCTGCGGATGAGCCTCACCTTCGCGGTCTTCGGCATGGGGCTCGGCATGGTGCTGCAGGTCCTGGTGCTGGCGGTGCAGAACGCCGTCCGCTACCGCAACCTCGGCGTCGCCACCTCGGGCGTCACCTTCTTCCGCACGGTCGGGGCCGCCTTCGGCGTCGCCGTCTTCGGCGCGATCTTCGCGCGGCTGCTGGGCGACAACCTGCGCACCGAGCTGGCGGGCGCCTCGCTGCCCGGCGGTGTCAGCGTGGACTCGCTGCTGCACGACCCGCGCGGGGTGGCGCAGCTGAGCGGCGATGCGCGGACCGGGGTGCTGTCGGCCTACTCGGACGCGATCACGGCGGTCTTCCTGTACGCGGTGCCGGTGGTGCTGCTCGGCCACCTGCTGGCGTGGCTGCTCCGGCCCGACCCGCTGCGCGGCAGCGTGCGGGCGCCGGAAGGAAGCCAGACCGTGGGCACCACCGCCGTCGAGCGCTCCTCCCGTGAGGAGGTCGCGCGGGCGCTGTCGGCGCTGGCCGGCCGCTCGGGCCGCCGCGACCTCTACCGTTCCATCGGGGTGACCGCCGGCGCGGACCTGACGCCGGCGGCGTGCTGGCTGCTGCTGCGCGTCAACCGGTACGGCTTCGTCGAGCCGGGCCCGCTGCCCGCCCGGACGGCGCTGCCTCCCGAGGTCGTCGACGGGGCGGTGCGCGAGCTGGAGCAGCGCGATCTTCTGGTGCGCACCGGCGACGGCGCGGCGCTGGAGGCGACGGTGAAGGGCAGGGTGGTCACCTCGCGGCTGCTGGCCGCGCGGGACGAGGAGCTGTCGGGGATGCTGGGCGACTGGTGGACGCCGGACCGGCCGCAGGACCTGGCGCAGCTGGTCCGCGACCTGAGTACCGAGTTCGGCGGGTCGAGCGCGGAGTGGCATCGCTGCGACGGGCGGGCCGCCACCGAAGGGGAGCCCGCGGCGAGCGGAGGCCGCCCGGCTCCGGGGCCCGGCGGCGGTCGGGGGAGCGGCGCCCCGGGTACGGGGGGCGGCTGACGGCGCGCGGGCGGGGTCGGCGGGTGCGCGACGCCCCGCGTGCACCGGGAGTTCATCCCCGGGGGTGGCATCACGGGCGCCTGTTTTGTATCGTGACGATACAAAGTGGTTCCGCCCGTCCCCGACCGTTCGGGCGGGACCGCTCTGGTCCGCTTCCTTCTCCCCGCCCCCGAACACCAGGAGCCCGCCCACGTGACCGCTGCGCACCCGGCGACCCAGGAACTGACCGCACGTGCCCTCCTGCTCGACATGGACGGCACCCTCGTCAACTCCGACGCCGTGGTGGAGCGGGTCTGGCGGCGTTGGGCCGCCCGGCAGGGCATGGACGGCGACGCCGTCCTCTCCGTGGTCCACGGCCGCCAGGGCCACGCCACCATGGCAGAGCTGCTGCCCGAGAGGCCCGCCGAGGTCAACCACGCCGAGAACCAGGCGCTGCTGGCCGAGGAGAAGGCCGACATGGCGGGCGTCGTGCCGATCCCCGGCGCGGCCGAGTTCCTCGCCGCGATCGCCGGTGTCCCGCACGCCCTGGTCACCTCGGCCGACCTGCAGCTCGCCACCGCGCGGATGGCCGCCGCCGGGCTGCGCTTCCCCTCGCCCCGGCTCACTGCCGAGTCGGTCAGCGCCAGCAAGCCCGACCCGGAGGGCTTCCTCAAGGGCGCGGCCGAGCTGGGCATGGACCCCGCCGACTGCGTCGTCCTGGAGGACTCCGGCGCGGGCATCGCCGCCGCCCGCGGCGCCGGCATGCGGGTGCTCGGGATCGGCCCCCGAGCGCTGGCCCACGCCCCCGACCTCGCTGTCCCGGACCTCACCGCGGTGACCGTGACGGTGCTGCCCGACGGCGGCGTCCGGCTCACCCGGGTCTGACCCGACCGTCCCACCCGCTGCGCTCTCCCGTCCGAGGGCCGAAGCCCGCATGCCGTCCGGAAGCCGGCGGTCGCTGCCCGACTGACGCCCGTCGGGCCGCGGACGCCCGCAGCCCGACGGGCGCCCGCGGCGGTGCCGAGC
>NZ_JAAVJD010000133.1 GCF_012033735.1 Streptomyces lonarensis
GGAGAGCCGTGGGGTGCCGGCCGCCGGCCCGGGCGCGGACACCCCGCCCGGGCCGCCCGCGGCCCGTGACGCGGTGCGGCTGGCGCGCCGGCTCGGTGATCCGGCGCTGCTGGCCTTCGCGCTGAACGGCGCCTTCATGCAGGAGTTCCGCAGCACCGGCCGCTCGGCGGCGCGGGCCGGGATCGGCGCGGAGCTGCTGGAGCTGGCGCGCCGCCACGGGATGGTCCGCTTCGAGGTCCTGGCCCACCTGGTGCTGCTGCAGTCGCGGTGCGCGGTGGGCGACCTCGCCGGGGCGGGGGCCCACGCCGCGGCGGCCGACGGCCTCGCAGCCCGCTGGGACCTCCCGCTGGTCGGGGTCTTCACCACCTGGTACCGGGCGCTGCGGACGGCGAGCGGCGGCACCACCGAGGAGGGCCGGGCCGCCTACCGCGCGGCGGCACGCAGCCTGGTGGGGGCGGGCATGCCCGGCGTCGCGGAGGGGCTGCTGCCGCTGGCCCTGCTGGGGGTGGACCTGCTGCACCACCGGCCGCCGCGGTTCAGCGGCGACGAGGAGTGGGGCCCGTACCGGCCCTGGGTGGCGCCGCTGCTCCGCCTCGCGGCCGACGACCGGGACGGCGCGGTGAGAGCGCTGGCTGCGGTGCCGGACCCGCCGGGCGACCTGCTGACGGAGGCCCGCTGGGCGCTGCTGGGGCGGGCGGCGATCGCCGCCGGGGACCGGGTCGCCGCGGCGCGGGCGCTCCGCGGTCTGCGGCCGGCCGAGGGGGAGTGGGCGGGCGCCGCTTCCGGGATGCTGACCCTGGGCCCGGTGTCGGAACTCCTGCCGCGACTGGTGGCGGCGGCGCGCTGAACGAGCCATGCGCTGAACGGTCGCCCGTCGGACGGATTCCCGCCGGCCGGCCCGGCCCGGAGCGCGGCCGGCGGCGCCCCTCAGCCGCGGCGTGCGGTCAGCAGGACGGCGGGGACGACCGCCAGCGCCAGCGCGCCGCCCGCGAGGGCGAGGAGCGGGAAGCCGGCCGTCGCCATGACCAGCCCCGAGGACATGCCGCCGGTGGCCCCCGCGACGGCGACGGCGACGTCGACCGTGCCCTGGGTCCGGGCGCGGGTCGCCAGCGGCACCGTGTCGGTGACGATGGCGGTTCCCGCGAGCAGCCCGAAGTTCCAGCCGAGGCCGAGCAGGGCGAGGGCGCTGGCGAGGAGGACGACGGAGTCCCCGGGCGCCAGCCCCGCGAGGACGCCCGCGGCCAGCAGCGTCACGCCCGAGGCGGCGGCGACCGGCATGCTGCCGTACCGGTCCACGAGCCTGCCCGTGACGGGCGAGGGCAGGTACATGGCGGCGATGTGCACGGCGATCACCAGTCCGGACGCGGCGGTGGTGTGGCCGTGGTCGTGCATGTGGATCGGAGTCATCGTCATCACGGCGACCATCACCAGCTGGGTCAGCACCATCACCGCGGCGCCGGTCGCCACCCCGCGGCGGTCGCCGGGAGTCGGGGCGGGCGGAGCGGCCGCCGGGGCGGTGGCGCCCGCGTCCTGTGGCGTGTCGCCCTGCGCCGCCGCGAGCGACCGCGCCAGCAGCAGGGGGTCGGGGCGCAGGGTGAGGGTGAGCACCGCGGCGGCCAGCGCGTAGGCGACACCGGCGAGCAGGAACGGTCCGGCGAGTTCGGGTGCGCCCAGCGCGGCGGCGAACGACCCACTGGGCGCCACCAGGTTGGGGCCCGCCACCCCGCCGAGGGTGGTCGCGACCAGGACGGTGGAGACGGCGCGTCCGCGCCGGCCCGGCGGCGCGAGGTCGGCGCCGGCGTAGCGGGCCTGGAGGTTGGTGGCGGTGCCGGCCCCGTAGACGAAGAGCGCCGCGAACAGCAGCACGGGCAGGTCGAGGACGGCCGCGAGGACGACCCCGGCGCTGCCGACCGCTCCGACGAGGTAACCGGCCGCCAGCCCCCGGCGGCGGCCGCCCGACTGCGACACTCGGCCCACCAGGACCGCCGCCACCGCCGCCCCGGCGGTGAGGAGGGCGCTGGGGAGCCCGGCGAGTCCGGTGGAGCCGAGCATGTCCTGCGCGAGGAGCGCCCCGACGGTGACGCCCGCCGCCAGGCCCGCGCCGCTGAGCACCTGGGAGGCGACCAGCGACCGCAGGACCCGGCGTTGGACGGCGTCGGTGGCCGATGTTGCCGGGGGCGCGTCACCCCGGGTGGTGCTGTTCACGTCGCTCCGTCGGTCTGTCGGGTGGGGAGGGTCGCGCGCCGGGCCGCGGCGGCTGGGCGAGCGGCGGCCCGGGACGCACGGGGGCGGGCGGGGGCGGGGCCCCGCGGCGGACGCCCCGGACCCGGTCAGGTGGCCGAGGCCGCCACGGGCCGTTCGGAGAGGCGCCACTCCAGCATTCCGTCGCTCAGCCTGATCGCGCGGCGACCTCGCTCGGTCAGCAGGCGCACGGCGTCGTGGGCCAGCGCGCAGTAGACGTCGCGGCAGTAGACGACGATCTCTGTGGCCTCGGCCAACTCGTCGATGCGCTGCACCAGTTCGGTGATGGGGAGGGACCGTGCGCCGGGGATGTGGCCGGCGGCGTACTCCTCGGCGGGCCGCACGTCGAGCACGACGACCTCGCCCGAGCGCGCCCGGTCCGCCAGGTCGTCGGCCGCCAGCTGGGCCCGGTCGTCGGCGCCCAGGTAGGCGTCGCGGGCAGGGGGCACCGCGGCCTGGTGGGCCTCGGCGACCTTGCGGAAGAGCGCGAACAGGTGGGCCACGTCCTCGCCCGCGAGCCGGTAGTGGATGCGCACCCCCTCGCGGCGGGTGGCCACGAACCCGGCCTGCTTCAGGGTCTGGAGGTGGGCCGAGGCCGTGGTGAGCTGCAGCCCGGCCGCCCTCGCCAGGGCCTCCACGGGGCGTTCGCCCTGGGCCAGCAGGTCGAGCAGCTCCAGCCGCTTGCCGTTGGCGAGTGCTTTGCCGCTGGCGGCGAACGCCTCGTAGAGCGCGGCCTTGGGGTGGGGTGAGGATGCCTCTCGCGTCATTCCTCCAATGTTTCATGGAATAACGGAGGTTGGTGCGTGGGGTATGTCACGTCCCCGTGCGTCGCGCGTTCTGTGGGCCGCCCGGCGCCCCGGGGCCGGGCGGCCCCGATCTCATCGGTCGGCCGCGTCGAACAGCGCCGTGGTCGTCAGCAGGCGCGTCAACTCCGTCCCGGGCCGGAGCTCCACCGGCGCGCTGCCCCGTTCGAAGAGGACGGCACCGGCCGCGACGCCTCCGAGCGTGAGCCGCGCGTCGTCGGCGCGGAGCCAGGTGCCCTCGCGCAGCCCGAGGACCGGCACGTCGTTCTCCTGGTGGAACTCGGCGATGCGCTGCGCCCGGGTCTCGCCCATGTGCGAGCTGTCGGGCGCCGCGTCCAGGTAGTGCGGGTTGATCTGGAAGGGCACCAACCCCAGAGCGGCGAAGGTCGGCGGCTGCACGATCGGCATGTCGTTGGTCGTCCGCAGCGTGGGGCAGGCCATGTTGGTCCCCGCGCTGGAGCCCATGTAGCCGGCGCCGGCGGCGACGCGGGTCCGTATCGCCTCCACCAGCCCGTGCCGGTGCAACGCCGTGAGCAGGCGGAACGAGTTGCCACCGCCGACGAAGACGGCGTCGGCCGCGGCCACCGCCTCGGCCGGGTCTGGGCCGGCGTGGACCCCGGTCACCTCGACGCCGAGCGGGGTCAGGGCGCGGGAGACCTGCGCGGTGTAGCCGTCGTGGTCGGCCCCCGCGTAGGGCACGAAGGCGAGACGGCGCGCGCCCGCGAGGAAGTCGGCGATCTCCTCCCGGGCGTGGTCCAGGTAGCCGTGCCCGGGGGCGGTGGAGTTGGAGAGCAGGAGCAGGCGCATACGAGGGGGGCCCTTCGCTGTCGGTGGGGCGGGCCCGCGGCGGTGCGCCGGGGCCGGTTCGTCGCCGGGAACGGGCCGGCGGGTGAACGGAGAAGCAGGTGGGTGCGGGGGCGGGCGCGGGCTCCGGGGGTGCGCCGCGCCGCGGCTCAGCGCGGTTCGCCCGGCGCGCCGCGGGGTCGCGCCGGGCTGAGGAGGCGGCCGAGGTCGGTGGCGGTCCGGGTCAGCGGGGCGACGAACCCCTCCGCCCGCGCCGCGAACGACTCGCGCGGACCCGCGATCGACAGGGTCCCGACGGCCCGGCGTCGCACGAGGACCGGGACGGCGACCGCCGCGGTCTCCGCGTCGTACTCGCCCTCCGAGTACGCGTAGCCCTTGGCGCGGGCCTCGGCGAACCGCTCCTCCAGGCGCACCGGGTCGGTCAGGGTGCGCTCGCTGAACCGCGCCATGGGGCGGCCGTAGAGCAGTGCCGCCCGGTCGCGGGCGGGCAGCATCGCGAAGTAGGCCCGCGAGGTGGCGCCCGCGTGCGCCGGGTACAACTCGCCCGTCAGGTCGTGGGCGCGCAGCGGTCCCGCTGCGCCGTCCACCGCGGCCACGCAGCGCATGTGGACCCCGTCGGGCACTGCGAACAGCACGCCTGTCCCGACCGAGTCGGCCAGGCCCCGCAGCACGGGGCGCACCAGGGAGGCCATCCCGCCGTCACGCTCCCAGCCCTTGGCCAGGTGCCAGACGGCCGGCCCCAGGCGGTAGCGGCGCGTCCGGGGGTCGGAGACCACGAACCCCCGGTGGGCGAGCGAGGCGAGCAGCCGCTGCGCGACCGACTTGTCCAGGCCGAAGGCGGTGGCGACGTCGCTGACGCCCCATTCCGGGTGGTCGCGGTCGAAGGACAGCAGCAGGCTCAGTACCCGGTCGGCGGTCTGCAGCGGTGGTTTGCCGCCGCGCCGCTCGCCCCCGGAAGCGGTCCGACCGCCCGGCGCGCCGGGGGGCGGTTCCTGCCCGGCGGCGGGGGTGGCGGGGTGCTCGGTGGCCGGCCCGGCCGTGCTCGGCTCTCCCGGAGGAGTGGTCGATGACATGCCTAGAGTGTAAACAGTCCCGCATATAGAGAAACTATTGCGCTGTGGTGAATCTCGCGCGGATTCTGAGTGTGCACCGGCTCGCCTGCCGGTGCGGGCGACCCGCCGGCGACCCCGGCCCGCCGCCCACCGCTCGCCGACCGGTCCCCGGCGGCGAGCCGCCGGGCGACACCCGCCACGGCGCCACCACCGCCGGCCCGCCAGGGGCCGCTCCGGCCGGTGAAGCGACATACCGTGACAGAACGACCGCTCCGCACGATGCCGTGACGGTGCGCGGGCGTCAGCGGCCCCCCCGAACCGGCCGCACGCGCCCCGCGACGAAAGGACCTCCCCGTGCTCAAGCACGTCCTCGACATCATCGACCTGCTGGACCGTCCCGGCACCAGCGGCGAGCTGCTCGCCGCGCACCTGCGCGCCGTGCACACCGCCGCCACCGGCCCGCTGGCCGGGCCCGCCGGGGTGCGGATCGACGTCACGACCCTCGACGGCGACAAGGGCAGCACCGACTTCGTCGCCGTCACCGTGCCGGGCCGCAACGGCCGGCTGGCCGGCGGCGACGCCCCCACCCTCGGGGTGCTCGGCCGCCTGGGCGGGGTCGGCGCCCGCCCGGAGCGCATCGGGCTGGTCTCCGACGCGGACGGCGCGGTCGCCGCGCTCGCCGCCGCCGCCAAGCTGCTCGACATGCACGGCCGGGGCGACGTCCTCGACGGCGACGTCCTGCTCTCCACCCACGTCTGCGGCGACGCGCCCACCCAACCGCACGACCCGGTGCCGTTCATGGACTCGCCCGTCGACACCCTGGACTGCAACCGCCAGGAGGTGTCGACCGCCATGGAGGCGATCATCTCCATCGACACCACCAAGGGGAACCGGCTGCTGAGCCACCGCGGCGTGGCGCTCACCCCCACCGTCCACCAGGGGTGGATTCTGCGGGTGAGCGAGGACCTGCTGTCGGTGCTGGAGACCGTCACCGGCGAGCCCGCCCGCGTCCTCCCGGTCACCACCCAGGACATCACGCCCTACGGCAACGGCATCCATCACATCAACTCGATTCTCCAGCCCGCGGTCGCCACCACCGCACCCGTGGTCGGGCTCGCGGTGACCGCCGGTACCGCCGTCGCCGGGTGCGCCACCGGCGCCAGCCACGAGACGGACATAGCCGCCGCCGCCCGGTTCGCCGTCGAGACGGCCAAGGAGTTCGGCCGCGGAGCCGCACGGTTCCACGACCCGGAGGAGTTCGCCCGACTCGTCGAGCTCTACGGGCCGATGACCCGGCTCCAGGCCCTCCTGGACTGACCGCCGCCACGACGACCCGGCCGTCCGCGGCGCGAGGACGCGCCGCCCTCCCGCGGCCGGGGCGCCGGGCACCGACCACCGCGCGTCGGTATCCCGCCCCATAGGGGCACCCCGCCCGCCGCCGGCGGGCCCAGCTCGGGGACCGGGCGCGGCGCCGCACCGCCTGCCGCCGCTCCCGCCCCACGGCGCCGCTCCCGCGGCGCCCCCACCGCAGGTACGACCGCCCACCGGGGCGCCGCCGCACCTCTCGCACCACCAGGAGCCACCTTGCACCCGACACCTCCCTCAGCGCCGCAGGGCGCGGCGGAACCCGGGCAGCGGCACCCCCGTGCTTTCGAACCCCTGACCCTGGTCATCACCATCGCGATGTCCGTGCTCGGGGCGATGATCGGCATCGTCCTGATCACCTCGCTCGGCGTCTCACCGAACACTTCGGTCATCGGCGCACTCGTGGCGATGATGATCGGCCGCATCCCGCTCGGCATCCTGCTCCGCATGCGGTCACCGCACCGGCAGAACCTCGTGCAGTCGGCCATCTCCGGAGCGACGTTCGCCGCCGCCAACTCCCTGCTCACCCCCATCGCGGTGCCGTTCGCGCTGGGCCGGACCGACCTGGTGTGGCCGATGCTGGCGGGCGCCGCCGTGGGTCTCGCCGTCGACAGCTGGGTGCTCTACCGCGTCTTCGACACCAAGCTGCTCGCCGCCACCAACGCCTGGCCCGCCGGCATCGCCTCGGCGGAGACCATCAAGGCCGGTGACACCGGCGGACGCAAGGCGGGGGTGCTCGGCCTCAGTGCGCTCGTCGGCTTCGTCGGCGCCCTGTTCAAGCTGCCCACCGCGGCGGCGGGCGTGGGCTTCCTCGGCAACGTCTGGGCGCTGCTGATGTTCGGCATCGGCCTCCTCACCGCGCAGTACGCCCCCGGCATCTTCGGGGTGAACCTCACCGAGCACTACATTCCGCACGGCCTCATGGTCGGCGCCGGTCTCGTCGCCCTCGTGCAGGCGGGTCTGCTGATGCGCCGCCGCAAGGGCGGCACGGCGGCGGCCCAGCCGGAGGCCGAGGTGATCGCCTCCGGCCCGGACGCCACTCCGGACCAGCGGACCCGGGGCGCCGCCCAGCTGCGCCGCGGGCTGATCGAGGGCATGGTCCTCTTCCTCGGCGGCGCCGTCCTGGTGGCGGTCATCGGCGGCATCGCCGGCGGCATGTCGCTCCCGGCGCTCGTCGGCTGGGTCGTCCTCGCCGCCGTGGCCGCGCTGGTGCACCAGATCATCGTGGGCCTGGCCGCCATGCACTCCGGCTGGTTCCCGGCCTTCGCCGTCACGCTGATCGTGCTGATCGTGGGCCTCGTGCTGCACATCCCGACGGTCCCGCTGGCGCTGCTCGTCGGGTACACCGCCTCCACCGGGCCCGCGTTCGCCGACATCGGCTACGACTTCAAGGCGGGCTGGCTGCTCCGCAAGGACGCCACCCCGTGGCTGCCGTACGAGATGGACGGCCGCCGCCAGCAGTACCTGGCACAGCTGGTCGGGTTCGCGGTCGCGCTGGTCATCGTGGCGGTCGCCTGGCGCGGCTTCTTCAGCGAGGGCCGCATCCCGCCCGTCTCCGAGGTGTACGTGGCGACGATCCTCGCCGGCCTGGACCCCGGCATCATGGGGACCATCCTGATGTGGGCGATCCCCGGGGCGCTGATCCAGGCCATCGGCGGTTCCTCCCGGCAAATGGGTGTGCTGCTCGCCACCGGTCTGCTCGTCGCCACGCCGGCGGCCGGCTGGATGGTGCTGGGGGCGCTCGCCGTCCGCTGGAGCTACACCTACTGGCGCCGCCGCGGCGCCCGGACCGCCGAGGAGCGCAAGGCCTCCGACGAGCAGTCCGAGGCCGACCTCTCGCTGGTCGGCGCCGGCCTCATCGCGGGCAGTTCCGTCAACGACATCGGCCAGATCTCCCGCACGCTCTGACCTTCCGCGCGGCGGGCGAGGGGACCCGGGCCCACCGGCCCCCCGTGTCTGCCCGCCGCGCGTTCCTCGCCGGCCCCGGCCCGCCCGTACCCGGGCCGGGGCCGGCCCCTCCCGATCCGTCGCAACGGAAGGCAGCCATGACCCCCACACCGCCCGCACCCGCCGGCCCGGACCCGGCAGCACCCGCCCTCGGGCTGGTGACCATCGGCCAGGCACCCCGGTCCGATCTGCACCGGGACGCCGCACCGCTGCTGGCCGGCACCGCCGTCACCGAGCACGGCGCGCTCGACGAGGACCGCTTCGACCCCGCCCACGAGGCCGCCACCCGCGCGGAACTCGCCCCCGGGCCGAACGAGGCGCCCCTGGTCTCGCGGCTCCGCGACGGGCGTTCGGTGGAGCTGGGGCACCACGCCCTGCTGCCGCGGATGGCGCGGGCCGTGGCACGGGCGGAGGCGGACGGGGCGCTCGCCACGCTGGTGCTCTGCACCGGCAGCTTCCCCGAGCTGCCGGCCGAACGGCCGCTGCTGTTCGCGGAGCCGCTGGTCCAGCGGGCGGTTGCCGCCGTGGCGGAGGCGGACCCGGTCGGCGTGTGCTGCCCCCACGCCGACCAGGCCGAGGACGTCGGCACGCGCTGGCGGCAGGTCCTCGCCGGCCCGGTCACCGTCACCGGCGCCGACCCCTACGCCCCCGGGGCCGCCCCCCTCGACCAGGTCGCCCGCGCGGCGACCGAGCTGGCGGAGCAGGGCAGCCGGTGGATCGTGCTGGACTGCATCGGCTACACCGAGGAGATGCGGCGGGCCGCCGCCGAGGCCTCGGGACTGCCCGTCCTGCTCGCCCGCTCGCTGGCGGTGCGGCTCGCGGCCGAGGTCGTCGCCGCCCACCCCTGACCCCGCGTCCGACGAACCCGCGCCCCGCCCGCCCCGTCCACCTCCGCTCGAGGAGCAGCTGTGCCGCACACACCGCACCGTCCGTCCATCGGCGCCACCACCGGCGCCTCCGTCGGCGCCTCCGTCGGCGCCTCCGTCGGCGTCATCCGGGTCCTCACCAGCGACGACCCCGAGGTGGTGGGCGCGCACGGCCGGCTGCTCGCCGAGCGGTTCGGACTGCGTGCCGACTCCCGCTGCATCCCCGGCCAGCCGGCGGGGATACACGACGACGCCACCGAGCGGCTGGCGGAGCCGAAGATCGTCGCTCTCGCCCGGGAGATGGAGGCGGACGGCGCCGCGGCGATCATCATCAGCTGTGCGGCCGACCCGGCGCTCGCCGAGACGCGGTCGGCGGTCGGTGTGCCGGTCATCGGAGCGGGGGCGGCGGCCGCCGCGGTCTCCCTGGGGCTCGGTTCCCGGGTCGGGGTGCTCGGCATCCGCGACGAGACACCACCGGAGATCGCCGCCCTGCTCGGCGGCCGGCACGTCGGGACACTGCGTCCGGACGGCGTGCACAACACCCTCGACCTGGCGCGTGCGGGCGGGGCGGAGGCGGTGGTCGCGGCGGCCCGCACCCTGGTGGACCGCGGCGCCGACGTGCTGCTGCTGGCGTGCACCGGTCTGACCACCCTCGGCATCGCGCCCCGGCTGGAGGCGGAAGCGGGCGTCCCGGCCGTCGACGCCGTACTGGCGGCGGGACTGCTGGCCACCACCCGCGTGCGGTGACCCGTGGTGCGCGGGCCCTTCCCGCGCACCACGGCCGGCGGTCACGCCACCGCGTAGCCGTACTGCTCGGGCCAGTCGGCCGCAGCGCCCAGCGCGGTCGCGGCGTGGTGCGGCCAGTAGGGGTTGCGCAGCAGTTCCCGGCCGAGGAAGACCGCGTCCGCCCTGCCCTCGGAGACGATGGCCTCCGCCTGGGCGGCCTCCGTGACGGCACCCACCGCGGCGGTGGCGATACCGCCCTCGTTGCGGGCGCGGTCGGCGTAGGGGACCTGGTAACCGGGGCCGACCGGGATGCGGGCGTCCCGGACCATCCCGCCGCTGGAGACGTCCAGCAGGTCCACCCCGTGGGCCCGCAGTTCCTTGGCCAGCCGGACGGTGTCCTGCCCGGTCCAGCCCTCGCGGTCGTCCGCCGGGTTCTCCGCCAGCCAGTCCGTCGCGGAGGTCCGGAAGAAGACGGGCAGGTCGTCGGGCCAGACGGCGCGGACGGCGTCCACGACCTCCAGCGCGAACCGGGCCCGCCCCGCGAAGTCGCCGCCGTAGCCGTCCGTGCGGTGGTTGCCGGCGGGGGAGAGGAACGAGTTGATCAGGTAGCCGTGCGCGCCGTGCACCTCGACCACCTCGAACCCGGCGGCCAGCGCGCGCTCGGCCGCCGCGGCGAAGTCCTCGACCAGCCCGCTGATCTCCGCGACCGTCAGCTCGTGCGGGACGGCCAGGCCGTCGAAGGCGACCGGGCTCGGCCCGACCGGCTCCCAGCCGCCCTCCGCGGCGGTCAGCGGTCCGCCGCCGCGCCAGGCCTTGTCCGTGCCGGCCTTCCGGCCGGCGTGGGCGAGCTGGATCGCGGGAACGGAGCCGTGGGCGCGGATGGCGTCGGTCACCGGGCGGAACGCCTGCTGCTGCCGGTCGTTCCACAGGCCCAGGTCCCACGGGCTGATGCGGCCGTCCGGGCGGACACCGGTGGCCTCGGCCATCACCAGTCCCGCGCCGCCCGCGGCCCGGGAGGCGAGATGGGTCTGGTGGAAAGCGGTCGGTGCCCCGATGTCCGGGCCGTCCGCGGCGGCGGAGTACATGCACATCGGTGACATCCAGACGCGGTTGGGTATCCGGAGCGAACGAAGTGTCAGCGGGGTGAACAGCGAGCTCACGGGTGATGACCTCTCTTCGTGCCGGTCGCGCGCCCGCCGGGGCGGCGGCGCGACCCGGGGGACGGTGTCGACGGGTGGTTAACATCGACCCATGAGTCACTGTTCCGGCGGAGAGCCCGGGGTGGGGCGTGCCACAGTGCGCGGCTGCCGCCGCAGGGCCGCCGGGCGGTTCCGGTGACCGTTCCCGGTCCGGTGGCCGTGGTCAGCGGACCGCCGGGGGCGGGCAAGAGCACGGTGGCCGCCCTGCTCGCGGCCGCCGTGCCGCCCGCGGTCCACCTGCCGGCTGACGCGTTCTGGGAGTTCCTCGTCGGCGGCGTCTCCCCGTACCGGTCGGCGGCACAGCGGCAGAACGAGACCGTGATGAAGGCGGTGGCGGCCGCCGCGACGGGCTACGCGCGCGGCGGCTACCGGGTCTTCCTCGACGCCGTCGTCGGCCCCTGGTTCCTCGGCCCGTTCGTGACGGCCGCCCGCGCCACGGGGACGGAACTGCGCTGGGTGGTGCTGCGGCCCGACGAGCAGACGGTGGTCGCACGGGCGGGCGCACGCGGCGCCGGGGCCCTGACCGCCCCGGGGCCCGTCCGGGCGATGTACGACCAGTTTCGCGACCTCGGACGGTACGAGGGGCACGCGCTGGACACGACGGGGGAGCCCCCGGCAGTGACGGCGGAGCGGGTGCGCGGGCACCTGGCCCGTTCCGCGTCCCTGCTGGTGCCTGCGGCCGACCGCTGACCGTCCGGCGACCGTGCCCCGGGGTGCTACAGCCCGGTGCGGCCCGTCGCCCAGTAGGGCTGCGTGCGGACCAGGCGGCGGTCCAGGCCGTGGTGTTCGCGCAGCAGCGTCCGCTGCCGCTGCACCGACTCGCCGTGGCCGGCGAGCAGGACCAGCCGGGGCGCGAGGTCGGGGAGCAGCTCGGCGGCCTCGGTGACCAGCCAGTGCGCGGCGGCGGCGCCGGGTCGCTCATCGGCGGTCAGGACGACGGCGTCGGGCAGCAGCTCGCGGGTGGCGGCGACGCAGTCGTCCTCCACCTCCGCCACGGCGAGGAACCGTGTGCCGTCCTGTTCGGCGCGTTCGGTGAGGTTGACGAGCAGTCCGAGCGTGGTGGTGTCGCCCATGGCGAGGGCCGCCGCCGGCGCCGGGTCGGGCCAGCGGAACGTGCGTCCGGAGCCGAAGCCGCACCAGGTGACCTCGTCGCCGCTGCTCAGCTCGCGCACCAGCCGGAGCCCGGGGGCGTCCTCGTGGGGGTGGCGGTGGAAGAGGACGGTTGCGGTGCCGGAGCCCGACTCGACACGCTCGGCCGTGTAGTGCCGGAAGTCGTTGTGGGCGACGCGGAACGCGGTGGCGTCGCAGGGGCCGTGCGCCCGGTCCCGCAGGGCGGGCACCTGGAAGGTGATCCGGAACAGGCTGGGGGAGAGTTCCTCCCGGCCGGTGACGCGGGCGGGGAACCCCCGCCGCTCGGAGTAGTCGGCGAGGAACTTGGGGACGCGCGCCACGGTCTTCTCCCTGGGGCCTGCAGAGGTGGTCGCCGCGCGGGGTGGGCACCCGGGCAGCGCCGGCCGGCAGGAACGGCGCCGCCCGGGAGTGGACGACCCACCCCGGCGCGACTTAGGTAAGCCTAACCTATGGTCTGCGGCGGGCTCGGTCGCCCCGTCTCGCCCCGGTCGCCCCGAGGCGGCGGGGCGGTGCGCCCCCTCGGTGGTCGGTGCCGCCACCGCTACGACCTGCGGTATACAGCCCTGCATCCTGGACGGAGCACAGGTGGATGTACAGTGCGCTGCGTGATGGCCCGAGGGCCACGCCCCCCCCGATCGGCGAGGAGAAGCGGTGCCCACCAGCAAGACCGAGGCGGCCTACCGGCTGCTCAAGCGCCAGATCGAGCAGCTCACGCTCCCCCCGGGGGCGAAGCTCGGCGAGGTGGCCCTTGCGGAGCGGCTGGGCGCCTCCCGCACCCCGGTGCGCGAGGCCATCCGGCGGCTGGAACGGGAGGGCCTCGTCCGCGTCGCCCCCGGCGAGGTCGCCGAGGTGGCGCCCGTCTCCCTCGCCGGTGTCCGCGCACTCTTCGAGTTCCGGCAGATCCTCGAACCCGCGGCGGCCCGGCTGGTCACCCGTGACGGCCGCTCCGACCCCGCGCGGATCGCCGGGTTCCACGCCCTGCTCCCCGAACTCCGGGCGATCCGCGACCGGATCGAGGGGGCCGCCGAAGGCGAGGGCGCCGCCCCGGACGGGGTACCGGCGGGCGGCCGCCCCGCCGAGGCGGTCCGGGAGTTCCACATCCTGACCGAACGGTTCGACCGGACGCTGATCGACGCGGTCCGCAACCCGCCCCTGGCCAAGACCATCGCCGACACCCGCGGGCAGACGGCCCGCCTGCGCGCCATCGCCCACGCCGCCCCCGGACGGCCGGTGCTCTCCCTCGACGAGCACCTCCGGATGACCGAGGCCGTGGTCGCGGGGGACCCCGACCGCGCGGCAGCCGAGGTCGCCCACCATCTCGACGGGACCCTCCGCACCGTGCTGGACGCCCTGACCCGGGGAGACCTCCCCGCCTCCGTCGACGTCCGGATGTGACACCGGCGTCCGGCCCGCGCGCGTCCGCGCCGGCCCCGCGACGACCACCCCCGCACCATCACGAAAGGCCGGCACCCCCCATGGAGATCCGACAACCGGCGGTGCCCGGTGCCCGCCGCTGACCGCACGCCCCGCAGGGGCGGCACCCGCTGGCTGTGGTGGCTGCTCGCCTGCGTCGTCTGTACCCAGACCGCGCTCAACCTGGCCCGCCCGCTGCTCTCCTACAAGGCGATAGCACTCGGCGGCGACGCCCTCGCGATCGGGCTGATCACCTCCGCCTACGCGCTGCTCTCCCTCCTCGCCGCCGTGCCGCTGGGCCGGTTGTCAGACCGCACGGCACGCACCCACCGCATCGTGCTGGCGGGCACGCTGCTGCTGGTCCTGGCACCGCTGCTGATGGCGGCCTCGGCCTCGCTCCCGCTGATCGCCGCCGCCGGTACCGTGCTCGGCCTCGGCCACATCGTCTTCGTCATCGCCGGCCAGGGCATGGTGGCGCGCTGCTCGGCCGACGCCGACCTCGACCGCAACTTCGGCTGGTTCACGGCCGCGGTCGCGGTGGGCCAGATGGTCGGGCCCCTGCTGGCCGGTCTCGTCCTGGGGGAGGGCCGGGCCGTGGAACTCGCCACGCCGATCCTCCACGCCCTGCTCATCGCCTCCGCGACGGCCGCCGTCGCCCTGCTCGCGCTCGTCGGCCTGGTCCGCCACGCCCCCGCCCCCGCGGTACCGACCGCCGCCACCGGCGAGGACTCCGGCCGGCCGCCGGTCTTCTCACTGCTGCGCCGCCCCGGCGTCGCGCCCGGACTCTTCGTCAGCCTCGCGCTGCTCGCCTCAGTCGACGTGCTCACCGCCTACCTGCCGCTGATCGCGGAGGAGCGCGGCATCTCCCCGGCGGTCACGGGCGCGCTGCTGGCGCTGCGCGCGGCCTTCTCGATCGCCTCGCGGTTGCTGCTGGCCCGACTGCTGCGCCGCTGGTCGCGCCGCGCCCTGGTGGTGGCCAGCTCACTCGGCTCGGCGGTGGCGCTCGCGGGGGTGGCGGTGCCCTTCGCGGACCGCTGGTGGCTGATGGCGCCCGCCCTGGCGGTCGGCGGCTTCCTGTTGGGGATCGGGCAGCCGCTGACCATGACGGCCGTGGTCCTCGCGGTGCCGGAGCGGGCGCGTGGCACCGCTCTCGCGCTGCGCCTGTGGGCCAACCGGCTCGGGCAGGTCGCGCTGCCCACCGGAGCGGGCGTGGCGGCGGCCTCGGCGGGGGCGGCCGGTTCCGTCTGGTTCGCCTGTGGTGTGCTGGCCGCGGCGGCCGGGGCCGGACGGCTGACCCGCGACCCCTGACGCGGACGCCCCGCCCCGCGTTCCGCTCCCGCCCCGCGTTCCGCTTCCGACACCACGAAGGCAGGCACCGTGATCGCACAGATCGTCACCCTCCAGGTCCGCCCCGGCGAGCTCGACGGCTTCACCGCCGCGATCGCCGAGAACGCGGCGGCGTCCGTCGCGACCGAGGACGGGTGCCTGCAGTTCGATGTCGTGGCGACCGCCGCCGACGACCACAGCTTCGTGCTGTACGAGCGCTACACCGACGAGGCCGCGCTGGCCGCGCACCGCGCCACCGACCACTTCGCACGGTGGACGCGGGCGGTGGGCCGGTACGTCGTGGACGGCAGCAAGGTGAACACCGTCGGGACGGTCACCGTCCACCGGGGCTGAGCCCCGGGCGCGGCGCGACCAGCGGCGCAGCAGTCGGGCCAGCAGCAACCGCGAGGCGATCGAGAAGGCCGCGCGCAGCGCCAGC
>NZ_JAAVJD010000134.1 GCF_012033735.1 Streptomyces lonarensis
GTGGGCGGCACCGGGCGGGTTCGCCGGGTACCGCCCACGCGGGCGTGCCGTGCTCTGCACCTCCACCCTGCCTCCGGCGGCGGAGGCCGGGCGGAGGTCCGGGGTGGTGGTCGGGCCGTGGCGGCCCGTCAGTCGCCGGAGGTGTCCGGCAGCTTCCGCTGGATCAGATCCATGACGGAGGAGTCGGTGAGCGTCGTGACGTCGCCCAGCTCGCGGTGTTCCGCCACGTCACGCAGCAGCCGCCGCATGATCTTGCCCGAGCGGGTCTTCGGCAGCTCCGCCACCGGCAGGACGCGCTTCGGCTTGGCGATGGCGCCCAGCTGCTTGCCGACGTGCGCCCGCAACTCCTCGACCAGTCCCTCGTCCTCGGAGGCGGTGCCGCGCAGGATCACGAAGGCGCAGATCGCCTGCGTGGTCTGCGGGTCGGTCGCCCCGACCACGGCGGCCTCGGCCACCTTGGGGTGCGACACCAGCGCCGACTCGACCTCGGTGGTCGAGATGTTGTGGCCCGAGACCAGCATGACGTCGTCCACCCGGCCGAGCAGCCAGATGTCGCCGTCCTTGTCCTTCTTGGCGCCGTCGCCGGCGAAGTAGCGGCCGGGGAAGCGGGACCAGTAGGTGTCCAGGAACCGCTGGTCGTCGCCCCAGATGGTGCGGAGCATCGACGGCCACGGCTCGGTGAGGACCAGGTATCCGCCGCCGCCGTCCGGCACGGGGTTGGCGTCGTCGTCCACCACGGTGGCTGCGATGCCGGGCAGCGGGACCTGCGCGGAGCCCGGCTTGGCGGCGGTGACGCCCGGGAGCGGGCTGATCATCATCGCGCCGGTCTCGGTCTGCCACCAGGTGTCGACCACGGGCGCCCGGTTGCCGCCGATGTGCTCGCGGTACCACATCCACGCCTCGGGGTTGATCGGCTCACCGACCGAGCCGAGGATGCGCAGCGAGGAGAGGTCGAACTTCGCGGGGATCTCGTCCCCCCACTTCATGCACGCGCGGATCGCCGTGGGCGCCGTGTAGAGCAGCGTCACGCCGTACTTCTGGACGATCTCCCACCAGCGGCCGTGGTGCGGGGTGTCGGGGGTGCCCTCGTACATCACCTGGGTCGCGCCGTTGGCCAGTGGGCCGTACACGATGTAGGAGTGGCCGGTCACCCAGCCGACGTCGGCGGTGCACCAGTAGACGTCCGACTCGGGCTTGAGGTCGAAGACCGCGTGGTGGGTCCAGGCCGTCTGCGTGAGGTAGCCGCCGGAGGTGTGGAGGATGCCCTTCGGCTTCCCGGTGGTGCCCGAGGTGTAGAGGATGTAGAGCGGGTGCTCGGCGTCGAACGCCTCGGGGGTGTGCTCGTCGGACTGACGGTCCACCACGTCGTGCCACCACAGGTCGCGACCCTCGGTCCAGGCCGTCTCCTCGCCGGTGCGGCGCACCACCAGCACGTTGCGGACGTTCTCCGTGCCCGGGCGGGTCAGCGCCTCGTCGACCGCGGGCTTCAGCGCGCTCGGCTTGCCGCGCCGGTAGCCGCCGTCGGAGGTCACGACGACCCGTGCGTCGGCGTCCTGGATGCGGGTGGCCAGCGCGTCGGCGGAGAACCCGCCGAAGACCACGGAGTGCGGGGCACCGATGCGGGCGCACGCCAGCATCGTGATCACGGCCTCCGGGATCATCGGGAGGTAGACGGCGACCCGGTCGCCGGTCGCGACGCCGAGCTCGGTCAGCGCGTTCGCGGCGCGGCAGACCTCCCGCTGGAGGTCGGCGTAGGTGAGGCTGCGGGAGTCGCCCGGCTCGCCCTCGAAGTGGATGGCGACGCGGTCGCCGTGGCCGGCCTCGACATGGCGGTCGACGCAGTTGTACGCGACGTTCAGCCGGCCGTCCGCGAACCACTTCGCGAACGGTGGCTCGGACCAGTCGAGGGTCTCGGTCGGTTCCGTGGACCACGAGAGCCGGCGGGCCTGCTCGGCCCAGAAGGCCGTCCGGTCCTCGGCCGCCGCCTCGTACGCGCTCGCGGTGACATTGGCCTCGGCGGCCAGCGCGGGGGGCGGCGGAAAGCTCCGCTCCTCGCTCATGAGGTTGGCCAGGCTCTCGTTACTCACGGCATCCTCCGCATCGCTGCTGTGTCCCACGACACACCCCATCAGCCACCCCGGGCTTTGACAAGGGCTCACGGCGGATTGGTGTAGACCTGTCCCGGCGAATGGCCCGTCCGGCGGGACGAGCGGGCGCTCGTCGCGCCGAACGGGCGCCGGGCGGGAAAATCAGCTGGTCAACAGCGAGGGCTGCACCGGGCGGAACATCGGCGATCCCGCACCGGGGTCGTCCAGCACGTAGGCCTGCGCCTCCCCGACGTGGAAGTACATCCCCCTCAGGGTGAGGGAGCCGTCCGCCATCCGCTCGGCGACGCACGGGTGCCGCGTCAGGTGGTCCAGCTGCTGCACCACGTTGGCGAGGCAGAGCGACTCCACGCCGTCCGCGGTCTCCCTGCCGCCGACCCGCGGCTCCGCGCCGGCACCGGCCGCGAGCCGGTCCAGGCTCGGCCGGCCGTGGCGCAGCCACCGCCGCAGCGGGCTGTCGGCCGCGCCCGCCGGAGCGGGCGGCGCCGCGGCGGTCTGCCGCAGCGCCTGCATGGCGCCGCACCCGGAGTGGCCGCAGACGGTGATGGAGCGGACCTTCAGCACCGTCACCGCGTACTCGATCGCCGCGGCGACCGAGGTGTCGGCCTCCTCCCCGCCGGGCGGCGGCACCAGGTTCCCGACGTTGCGGACGGTGAAGAGGTCGCCCGGTCCGCTGGAGGTGATCATGCTGGTGACCAGCCGGGAGTCCGCGCAGGTCAGGAAGAGCTGCCCGGGGCGCTGGCCGTCCCGCGCCAGCCGTGCCAGATCCTCGCGGACCAGCGGAGCGGTGAGCCGCTGGAAATCCTCCACACCGCTCAGCAGCCGGTCGTCCGCCGGGCCCCGCGCCCGCAGCCCGCTCGCGGGACGGAATCCACCGTCCTCGACCGGCCGCGGGGCTCCCGGACGGTCGTCCGCGCCGGGTGCCGCGGCGGGGACGCCGCCGGGCGGCGGCTCCGCCAGCGAGACCACGGCCCGGTCACCGCCCTCGGCGGCGGCCTCCGTCGCGGCGTCCGAGCGGCGCGCCGCCGGAGGCGCGCCCGGCTCGCCGGGCGCCTCCCCGCCCGCCGGGCCGTCGGCCACTGCCGGGACCGGCGTCGGCCGGCTGGTCGGCTGGTAGTTGTGCCACGGCAGCCAGGGCTGCCGGAACTCGCGGGTCGTCGCCGGGGTGCCCACCGGCTCCCCGGTCCGGCCGGTGATCTCGACGCGCCCGCCCTGGGCGAGGTGCGAGGTCCGCCAGTCGTGCAGCGTCTCGTGCGCGGCGTGGTCCATGAAGGTGCCCGAGAGCTCGACCGTCACGACCGTCCCCTCCGGCGCCTGGTTGAGCACACGGGTGAGCCGCGGCACGGCGAGGAAGGTCAACTGGCCCCGCACCCGGACGAGGTGGCCGCCGTCCGGCAGCTCCTCGTGGGTGATGCGGGTGCGCGTCAGCCGGTGCAGGGCGGTGGCGATGGCCAGGGCGATGCCCAGCCCGACCCCCTCCAGCACGCCGAAGACGACCACGCCGAGCACCGTCACCCCGTAGACCGCGACCTCGCGGTGCTGCGTGACGCTGCGGATGTGGGTGATCTTGACCATCTGGATGCCGACGACCATGACCAGCGCGGCGAGCGCCGCCAGCGGGATCAGCTCCAGCAGGCCGACCAGGAGGCCCGTGGCGAGCAGCACCCAGCAGCCGTGCAGGATCGTCGAGTTGCGGCTCACCGCCCCGGCGGCGACGTTGGCGGAGCTGCGCACCGCGACCCCGGTGATCGGGAGGCCGCCGAGCGCGCCGGAGATCACGTTGCCGGCGCCCTGACCGCGCAGCTCGCGGTCGAGGTCGGCCTTGGGGACGCGGGGGCCCCCGTTGCGCTGCCGGGCGGTCGCCAGCTTGTCCACGGCGACGGCGGAGAGCAGCGACTCGACGCTGGCGACCAGCGTCACCGTCAGCACGCCGGCGAGGATGCCGAGCGCGGGGCCCTCGGGGAGCTGCGGCAGGGCGTGGCTGCTCCAGGAGGGCAGGTCGACCCGGTCGAGCCGGAAGCCGGCGGCGAGCGCGGTCAACGTCGCGAGGGTGACGGCCGCGAGCGCGGTCGGCACCGCCTTGCGGACCAGGGCGCCGTAGCGGCCGGGGAGTCGCGGCCACAGCAGCATGACGGCGATGGTGACGCCACCGACGACGAGCGCCGCCGGGTGCGGGTTCGCCAGCTGGGAGGGCAGCTCGGCGAGGTTGCTCAGCACGGAGCTCTCGGGGCTGCCGCCGAGAACGATGTGCAGCTGCGCGATGGCGATGGTGACGCCGATACCGGCGAGCATGCCGTGCACGACCGCGGGGCTGACGACCAGGGCGGTCCGTGCGACCCGCAGGGCGGAGAGCCCGAGTTGGGCGAGGCCGGCGAGGACGGTGATGGCGCAGGTGGTGCGCCAGCCGTACGCCTGGATGAGGTCGGCGGTGACCACGGTGAGACCGGCGGCGGGGCCGCTGACCTGGAGGGGGGCGCCGCCGAGCCGGCCGGCGACGATGCCGCCCACGGCGGCGGCGACGAGCCCCGCCTGGAGGGGGGCGCCGGTGGCGAGCGCGATGCCCAGCGACAGCGGCAGAGCGACGAGGAAAACCGAGATCGAGGCCGAGAGGTCGGCCCGGTGGCGAGCGAGTCCTTGGGGTGGGGCGGGGGCGCAGGCGGACATCCGTCTCCGTCCTAGGGCAGCAGGGATCGTGCACACGCAGCGTGAGGGTATGCCTACCCTCAAGCATTGGTAAATGAAGAGTAATGGGACGTAAAGGCATGCACGAGTACGTAAGCCCTTTCGTGGGTCGCATTGCTCCCAAAGCATGAATAATCATCTGAACTGCTTGTCGTATCAGTATCTCTTTGGATTGTCGGGAGAGTTTGGATTCGGGCTGGTTCGCGCCATGGCGTCGACCGGTCCGGCCCAGACAGACCTCACGGCGGGAGATCCCGATGACGGGCTCGGTTACCAGGCTTGCGGCGGCTGCCACCGTCCTTGCCGTCACGCTCACCATGGCCGCCTGCTCCGGCGGCACCCCGGCGGGCGACGGCCCCCGGCAGCAGAAGGACGAAGGCGCGGAGCCCGAGGCCGCGCCGCAGGCACCCCAGCTCATCGGGGACGGCTCCACCGCGTTCACCGGGGCGCAGCCCAACCAGCCGGCGATCGAGACCCTCGAACCGGGCCAGGCTCCGCCGCAGTTCGTCGTCTTCTCGTGGGACGGCGCCGGGGAGGACGGCAACCAGCTGTTCTCACGGTTCCGGCAGATCGCCAAGGACAACGACGCCCACATGACCTACTTCCTGTCCGGCGTCTACCTGCTGCCGGAGGACCAGCGCCACGCGTACGAGCCCCCGGGCCGCTCCGCGGGCGCCTCCGACATCGGCTACCTCAAGGACGAGAACATCGCCGCCACGCTGGAGCAACTGCGCGGCGCCTGGCTCGACGGCAGCGAGATCGGCACCCACTTCAACGGCCACTTCTGCGGCCCGGGCGGCGTCGGCTCCTGGTCGCCGCAGGACTGGATCAGCGAGACCGAGCAGGCCAAGTGGATGGTGAAGAACTGGCGCACCACCACCGGCTGGGAGGAGGTCGAGCCGCTGCCCTTCGACTACGAGGAGGAGTTGATCGGCGGCCGCACCCCCTGCCTGGAAGGTCAGGACGCCCTGCTCGCCGCCGCCGGCGACCTCGGGCTGCGCTACGACTCCAGCGGCAACGGCACCCAGGTCTGGCCGAGCCAGCGCGAAGGGGTCTGGGACATCCCCCTCCAGGCGGTCCCCATGCCGGGACGGGCCTTCGAGACGCTCGCCATGGACTACAACTTCATGGTCAACCAGTCGGGCCCCGGCAGCGGTGACCCGTCGCGCTGGGGCGAGTGGGAGGCCCAGATGCGCGACGGACTGCTCCAGGGCTTCCAGCGGGCCTTCGACGGCAACCGCGCGCCGCTGATCATCGGCAACCACTTCAACGGCTGGAACGGCGGCATCTACATGGACGCCATCGAGGACGTCGTGGCGGACGTCTGCCCGCGGGAGGAGGTGCGCTGCGTCTCGTTCCGCCAGCTGGTCGACTGGCTGGACGCGCAGGACCCGGCGGTGCTGGAGGAGCTGCGCGGGCTCGGCGTCGGTGAGGCGCCGGCCGGCGGGTGGGGCTCGTTCCCGGCGGGCCCCGCCCCCGCGGCGGAGGACACCGCCGGGCCCGCCCGTCGTCAGCCGGCCGGTGCGTCCTCGCGCAGGACGAAGCCCGGGTCGACCTGCGCGGCGAGGTCGACGCCCGTCCGCTCGTTGCCCCAGCTCGCCGCGTTCCGCAGGTGGAAGTGGACCATCTGCTGCGTGTAGCGCTCCCAGTCCCGCTGGGCGTAGGCGGCGTCGGCCGCCTCGTGCACGGTCTTGAGCGCGAGGAGGTTCTCCTGCTCGAGCTCCCGGAACGGACGGGCGCCGCCGCGCTCCATGGCGCGCACCCACGGCGAGTTGCCGAAGGTGACGAGGAGGTCCTCACCGATCTCCGCCCTGAGGAACTCCAGGTCCTCCGGGCCCTGCACCTTGTTCCCGATGACGCGCAGCCGCACGTCGAAGTCGCGCGCGTAGTCGCGGTACTGGCGGTAGACGGACACGCCCTTGCGGGTCGGTTCGGCGACGAGGAAGGTCATGTCGAAGCGGGTGAACATGCCGGAGGCGAAGGAGTCGCTGCCGGCCGTCATGTCGACGACGACATAGGCGTCCCGCCCGTCCACCAGGTGGTTCAGGCAGAGCTCCACCGCGCCGGTCTTGGAGTGGTAGCAGGCGACCCCGAGGTCGCTCTCGGTGAAGGGGCCGGTGGCGAGCAGCCGCACCCGGCCCTCCGACTCGCCGTCGGCGGCGGAGACCAGGTCCACGTCACGGGCGCACGCGTCGAAGACGGGGTTGGTGCCCTCCAGCCGCAGCAGCCGCGAGCCGCTACCGGGCGGTGTCGTCTTGATCATGGAGGCGGCGGAGGTGATGCGCGGGTTGGTGCCCCGCAGGTGGTCCTTGATCAGCGGCAGGTGCGCTCCCAACGGTGGCAGCGAGGCCGCTGCCTCCTCGTCGAGGCCGAGTGCGGCACCCAGGTGCTGGTTGATGTCCGCGTCCACGGCGGTGACCGGCACGCGCTGCGAGGCGAGGGAGCGGATGAAGAGCGAGGAGAGCGTGGTCTTGCCACTGCCGCCCTTGCCGACGAAAGCGATCTTCATGTTCAGCCAACCTAGCCGCGGACCCCGCCCGGGCGGAGCCACCGCGGGCAGGACCACCCGAAGGCGGGACACCGGCCACCACCCCGGAACAGACGTGCCACCGCATAGGCTGCCGCCATGACGGCGAACACCCCCCAGGGCAGCGGCGGCGCGGCCGCCTCGGGCGACGCGCGCCCCTCCGGCACGGACACCGGGTCCGCGACCCCGCCCGACCCCCTGCTTCCGCTGGCCGAACTCCCCGGAGCGGCGGAGGCCGTCGCCGGCATGCGGAAGGCGGTCGACCGCGTCTACGGCCACCGCGTGATGCGGCGGCGCAGCGCCGAGGTCTCCTCGGAAGCCGCGCTCCGCGGGGCCCGCGCCTCGGCCGCGCTCGCCGGGGCCGACTGGGCGCTGGAGGAGGTCCGCCGCCGGGGCGACTTCTCCGCCGACCCGGAGGCCCGGATCATGGGCGCCGCGCTGCGGGTGTCCGCCGAGGCCGGCCAGCTGCTGGACATCTGGCGCGCCTCCCCGCTGCGGGTCCTGGCGCGGCTCCACCTCGTCGCCGCCGGGGGAGCGCCCCTGGGCGCGTCCGCCGGAACCGCGGGGCGTACCGGTACCGCCGGGCGCGTCGAGCACCCCGCTGTCGGGCGCCCCCGGCTCGCGGGGGAGGACGTCGACGACCCCGACGGGCCGGCGCTGCCGCTGCCGTCGGTCGACGAGACCGCGGCACGGCTGGAGGCCCTCGCCCGCCTGGTGGTCTCCGGCTCCGGCGCGCCCGCACTGGTGACCGCCGCCGTGGTGCACGGCGAGCTGATGGCGCTGCGGCCGTTCACCTCCCACAACGGAGTGGTCGCCAGGGCCGCCGAGCGCATCGTCCTCGTCGGTGGCGGCCTGGACCCCAAGGGCGTCGCGCCCTGCGAGGTGGGCCACGCCGAGCAGGGTGCCGAGGCGTACCGGGAGGCCCTGGGCGACTACGCCTCGGGGACCGCCGCCGGTATGGCGCGGTGGATCGCGCACTGCGGGCGGGCGGCGGAGCTGGGCGCCCGCGAGTCGGTCGCGGTCTGCGAGGCGCTGCAGCGGGGAGCCGCCTGAGCCCGCCGCGCGGGAAGCCTGCGGGGCGCGGGTGGCGGTGCGGGGGTGGGGGTGGCGGTGCGGCGGCGGTCGAGGGCGGGGCCCGGAGAATCCGTCCGATCAGTCCGGTTGAACCGAAAAGTAAAATCTCGTCCGCCGGCTTTCTCACGGCCCCGGGCGGAGGTACAAAGGAGTCAGAGGCCTTCTCGAGCGGTCGTCCTCAAGCGGTCACCGTCGGATCAAGCCTCGGCAGCGGTACACATGAATGCCGGGTACCCACGCGTCGCCAGCCCACGATCTGGGCCAGCCGCACCAGGAAGCGGGCGCAGACCCCGTCCTGATCGGTACTCACAGAGCACGCCTGATCGCCCGGCGGACATGTACCGGCGGCGGTGCGGCCCCGAGGGGCGGCACCGCCGCTCTTCGCTGTTCGGCCGTGGCGGGTGCGGCGCATGACGGCCCCGGGATCGGTGGCCGCTGGCCGGCCGTCAGGGCCCGTGGCGGTCCGCCGGGCGTGCCGCGTCTCCGCCGGCGGTACCCGTGTCTCCTCGGCCCCGTCCCCTCGCCCCGCTCACCGGCAGCGGCGCCCGCCGGCAGCCGCCCGCCGTCGGGTGCGGCGCCCCAGGTACCAGACCACGCCGCCGGTGATCGCCGCGGCGGTCACCACCGCGCCCGCCGTCACCGCCGGCCGCGGCGCCGAGAAGCGCTTCTTCAGTCGGACCGGGCGGTTGAAGTTGAGCACGGGCCATTCGCGGGCCACCGCCTCCCGCCGGAGGGAGCGGCCCGGGTTCACCGCGTGGGGGTGGCCGACCGCCTCCAGCATCGGCAGATCCGTGGCCGAGTCGCTGTAGGCGTAACAGCGTTCCAGGTCGTAGCCCTCGGAGACCGCGAGTTCGCGGACGGCGTCCGCCTTGGCCGGGCCGTAGGCGTAGTAGGCGACCTCACCGGTGTACCGGCCCTCCTCCACGACCATGCGGGTGGCGACCACCCGGTCCGCGCCGAGGAGCCGGCCGATCGGCTCCACCACCTCCGAGCCCGAGGTGCTCACGATGACGACATCCCGCCCCGCCGCGTGGTGCTGTTCGATGAGCGACGCGGCCTCGTCGTAGATGATCGGGTCGATCACCTGGTGCAGCGTCTCCGCGACGATCTCCTGCACCTGTTGGACGTTCCAGCCCCGGCAGAGGTCCGAGAGGTAGCGGCGCATCCGCTCGACCTGCTCGTGGTCGGCGCCGCCGACCATGTAGACGAACTGCGCGTAGGCGCTGCGCAGCACGGCTCGGCGGTTCATCAGACCGCCCTGGTAGAAGGACCTACCGAAGGTGAGTGTGCTCGACTTCGCGATGACGGTCTTGTCGAGGTCGAAGAAGGCGGCGGTTCGTGGCTGCGGCAGATTTTCCACGTGGTCGAGCATAAACGCCCACCATTCGGCGTAGGCGGCGGCGCGGTGGGTTTGCCTGGGAGGGCTCTCGGGTACACCATGGAAGTCACGGATCGTTCGCGACCGTGCTATCCCGGTCCGGCTCATCCCCCCCCGAGTCGGCCGCGGAAGACGACCCCCGCTCTCCCCCCCGGCGGGGGTCGTCGCATGTCCGGACGCAGGTGCGCCGCGGTCGCGGGAACGGCGGGCCCGGAGATTGTTCGAGAGCGTCGGGCGCGGAAGCAGCTCCGGTCGCGTCACCGTCGCGTCCTGTCGACGTCATCGCGCCGGGCTGCCGTGGTCGCAGATGCTCCGCGACGCGGCCGTCGGGGCGTCAGGGTGTCGGTGGATGAGGGCGTCTGCCGAATGCCTTTCCTCTCGTGATGCGCACTGCGGCTACTTGGTGATCCCCTACCGATAGTGGGCGGTCTTTTCGCCCGTGGGGAGGGGTGTGCGGCCGGATCACCCGTTCGTGTGTCGAAGTTATCCACATCTTCCGCGTTATCCACAGATTCTGCTCAAGATCATCGCGATTCCGGGAATTCCGCCACTGTGACGTCCGGGCCGTCGATCACGCCGGCCCCGACGGACCACGGAGGAACCCGATGACCGCACCCTCCCCGGTGCTCGTCCTCACCGAGGACGAGTCCCTGCTCGACGACCTGCTCCGCCTCTGCGCGGCCGCCGACGCCCCGGCGGAGGTCGTCCACGGCCACGAACCCGCCGCCACGGCCTGGGCCACCGCCCGCCTGGTGCTCGTCGGCGACGACTGGGCGCTCTCCCGGGGGCGTCCGCCGGCCCGGCGGCCCGGCGTCGTCCTCGTCGGCCACAACCTGGACGACCACACCATCTGGCAGCGCGGCGTCGCCCTCGGTGCCGAGACCGTCCTCCACCTCCCGGACGCCGAGAAGACGCTCACCGACCGCATCGCCGACGCAGTGGAGACGGCCCGCGACCCGGCGCTCACCGTCGGCGTGCTCCCCGGCCGTGGCGGGGCCGGCGCCTCCACCCTCGCCGCTGCCCTCGCCCTCGCCGCGGCGCGCGGCGGACACCGCACCACGCTGGTGGACGCCGACCCCGGCGGCGGCGGGCTCGACCTCCTGCTGGGCGCCGAACGTACGGAAGGCCCCCGCTGGCCGGACTTCGCCGCCACCCGTGGCCGCATGTCCTGGACCGCCGTCGCCGACGCGCTGCCCCGCGTGCACGGCGTCAGCCTGCTCAGCTGGACCCGGGAGGCAGGCCGCCACCCCACGGGCGAGGCCATGGCCTCTGTGCTCGCCGCGGCACGCCGCGGCGGCGGCGCCGTCGTCATCGACCTGCCCCGCGGCGCGGACGAGGCCACCACGGCGGCGCTCTCCCGGCTCGACCTCGGTCTGCTGGTCGTCCCGGGCGATCTCCGCTCCGTTGCCGCCGCCCGCATCGCCGCGACCACCGCCGGGCGACTGGTCCGCGACCTCCGGCTCGTGGTCCGCCCCGGGGCGGCGCTCCCGGCCACCGAGGTCTCCCGCCTCGTCGGCCTACCGCTCGCCGGGGAGATCCCCGACCAGCGCCGCCTCTGCCCGGCCGTGGACGCGGGCGAGCCGCCCGGCCGTGACGCGGGCGCGCCCCTCGGGCGGTTCTGCGAAGCACTGGTCCGCCGAACGCTGCCCTCACCGGCGGCCGCTCGCGGCGACCGTCCCGACCGGCCCGCCGAGGACCGCACCGCCCGTCCGGGCGACGCCGCGCCCTTCCTGCCCGCGCAGCGGCGGCCCGCATGACGCTCACCCGGCCCGCCGCCGACCTGCTGGACAAGGTCCGCGCCCAACTCGCCGAAGCGGGCGACGACCCCACCCCCCACCGCGTCGCCGCCGTGCTGCGGGAGCAGAGCCGGCTCCTGGGCGACCACGACGTCCTGGCCGAGAGCCGCGAGCTGCGCTCCGAACTCGTCGGCGCCGGTCCGCTCCAACCCCTGCTCGCCGAGGCGGACGTCACCGACGTCCTCGTCAACGGCCCCGACGCCGTCTGGGTCGACCGCGGCCGCGGGCTCCACCGGGCCGGTGTCCGCTTTCGCGACACCACCGCCATCCGCCGCCTGGCCCAGCGTCTCGCGGCCACTGCCGGCAGGCGCCTGGACGACGCGCGCCCCTGGGTGGACGCCAGGCTCCCCGACGGCACCCGCATGCACGCCGTCCTCCCGCCGCTCGCCGTCGGCTCGCCCTGCCTCTCCCTACGCGTGGTCCGCCCCCGGCCGCTCACCCTCGACGAGCTGACCTCGGCCGGGACTCTGCCACCGGACGGAGCGGAGCTGCTGCGACGGCTGGTGCACGCCCGGCTCTCCTACCTCGTGACCGGTGGCACCGGCAGCGGCAAGAGCACGCTGCTGGCGACGCTGCTCGGACTCGTACCGGCGGACGAACGGATCGTGCTGGTCGAGGACTCCGCCGAACTGCGGCCCACCCACCCCCACGTGGTCGGTCTCGAGACCCGCCCGGCCAACCAGGAAGGCGCCGGCGGCATCGCCCTGGACCAACTCCTCCGCCAGGCACTACGGATGCGCCCGGACCGCCTCGTCGTCGGCGAGGTGCGCGGGCCGGAGGCCGTCACCCTTCTCACCGCTCTCAACACCGGTCACGACGGCGGCTGCGGCACCCTCCACGCGGGCGCGGCCCAGGACGTCCCCGCGCGACTCGAAGCGCTGGGCGCCATGGCCGGCCTGCCCCGCGCCGCCCTGCACAGCCAGTTGGCGGCCGCGCTCTCCGTCATCCTCCATCTGGTGCGGGTGCGCGGCAGCCGCCGGCTGGCCGAGGTGCACGTCCTGGAGCGGGACGCCGACGGACTGGTACGCACCGTGCCGGCGCTGCGCTGGACGGAGCGGGGCTTCCTCCGGGACCGCGGCTGGGCCGCTCTGGGAGGCGCGCTGTGAGCCAGGTCCTCCACACCCACGCGCTCGCCGTCGTCCTCTGCGGAGCCGGCGCCCGGCTGGCCCTGGGCGTGCGGCCGTCGCGCCACCGGGCCCGGGCGGTCCTCCCGCCGCCCACCGGCCGCCTTGCCGCGCCGGCGGGTCTCGCCCCTCCCCGTCCGGGCGCCACGGCCCACCCGCTACCGCGAGCGATCCCCTCACCCGGCCGCGGGGTGCCTGCTCTGCTGCGGCGGCCCCCGGTCAGAGGAGTGGTGCTCTGCCTGCTCGGCGGCTGCCTCCTCGCGGTGGGGAGCGGCTCTCCGCTCCCGCTCGTGGTGGGGCTCGTCGCCGCCCCGCTGACCGCCCGACGGCTGCGGCGCCGCGAGTTCCGCCGCCGCGCCGACCGCCGGGGCGAAACCGTCATCGCCTTCTGCGCCGCCGTGGCAGCCGAGGCGAGAGCGGGCCGCCGGCCGGAGGAGGCCGTGCGGGAGGCCGGGCTCCCCGGCCTCGGCCCGGCCGAGGCGGAGGTGACGCAGGCGGCGCGGACCGGCGGCGACGTCGCCGCCGCCCTGCGCGGGGCGGCACTGCTGCCGGGCGCCGGGGGCCTCGCCGGCGCGGCCGCCTGCTGGCAGGTGGCGACCGACGGCGGCGCCTCACTCGCCACCGGCCTCGACCGTGTCGCCCACGCGCTGCGCAGCGAACGCGACACCCGGGAAGATCTCCGCGCGCAGCTGGCCGGCCCCCGGACCACCGCGGCGGTCCTTGCGGCTCTGCCCGCCGCCGGGCTCCTGCTCGGCACCGCACTCGGCGCTGCACCGCTCGCCGTCCTGTTCACCCAGCCGGCAGGCATCCTCTGCCTCCTGATCGGCGGAGCGTTGGAGGCCGCCGGGCTGCTGTGGACCTCGGGGATCATCCGCGCCGCGGAACGGAGCGCGGCATGAAGCGCGTGCCCACTCCGGCTGCCGCAGCAGGGGCGGTCTCGGCCGGGACGCGGCCGCCGGGCCCCGGCAGCCGCCCCGCCGCGCGGCGCACCCACCTCGGCGCCGGCCCCCGGTGGTGCCCGTGACCACGACCGCAGCGATGCTCGGAGCGGCGGTGATCGGCTTCATGGCCGGGGCGCTGCTCCTGCCGGCGTCCACTCACCGCCGTGCCCGGGACCGCCGACGCTCCGTGTACCGGCAGGCTCCGGCACCGCAGCCGGGCCGGTTCCACCGGGCCTGGTCGCGGCGCCGGGCGGCCTTCGCCGCCCGGCCGCGGAACCGCCCCGCCACCGACCCCGCGCTGCCGCTGGCGGCCGATCTGCTCGCTGCCTGCCTCGCGGCGGGGGCCTCACCCGCCGGTGCCGCAGCGGCGGTGGGTGAGGCGCTGCCAGGGGAGTTCGCCTCCGCGCTGCGGCGCTGCGCCCGGGAGATCCGCCTCGGTGGTGACCCCGCGACCGTCTGGGCCAGGTTGGGCCGCTCGCCCGGAGCCCGGGCCCTCGCCCGGCGCCTGGAACTCGCCGACACCGGAGGCACGGGAGCCGTCGAGGCCGTGGCGACCACAGCGGCCGAGCATCGCCGGGCCCGGGCCCGCGGGGGCCAGGCCGGTGCCCGGCGGGCGGCCGTCCTGGTGACCGGGCCGTTGGGCCTCTGCTTCCTGCCGGCCTTCCTGCTCATCGGCGTCGCGCCCGTCGTCATCGGACTGGTCGCCGGGCTCGGCTGACGTCCCGACCTGCCTGCCGCGTGTCAGGCGGCAGGTACCCGCCCCGGCCGGCACCGACGTGCCGCTACCGGCCGTGCCACCGCCCGGCGCCGTGCCCCATCGATTCACCCCTACCGACAAAGGAGCACCACCGTGAAGAAGGAACCGCTGCACCGCCTCCGCGCTCTCCCGCACCGCGCGCGGCCCCGCATCGCCCGCCGCCCGCGGCTGCCGCGAGATGCGGGGATGAGCACCGCCGAGTACGCCGTCGGTACGGTGGCCGCCGCAGGGTTGGCCGCCGTGCTCTACCAGGTCGTCACCTCCGACACCGTCTCCTCGGCGCTGCGCGGCCTGGTGGAACGAGCCCTCGATGCGCCGCTGTGAGCAGCCCGCCTGCGTCTGGCGCACAAGAGCCGCAGCCCCTGGCGGAGGCGGAGACCGCGGGTTCGTCACAGCGGAGGCGGCGGTCGCCGTCCCCGCGCTGGTCGCGGTCCTCGCCATGCTGCTGTGGGGCGTCGGAGTCGGCCTCGCCCGGCAGGAGTGTGCCGACGCCGCGCGTGGTGGAGCGCGCGCCCTCGCCCGGGGCGAGACGACGGAAGCCGCCAGAGAGCTCGCCCTGGCCATCGCTCCGCGTGGGGCCGTGGTGGAGTTCACCCGTGAGGGCGAGCTCCACCGGGTGGTGGTGGCCGCCCGCTCACGCGGCCCCAACGCGCTGGCGCTTCCCGTGGCTGCCGGCGCGAGCGCCCAGGTGGAACCCTCGTGACCCCCGGCCGGGGCGCCGGGCACGGCCCTGCCCCTGCTTCCGCCACCGTCCGCAGACACCGGGCCGCCGCCGGCGCCGGTGGTTCGCCGCGGTCCTCACCACCGGCGCCTGCGGAGAGCCGCGGCGCGAGCACTGCGGACGGTTCGCTAGACTGGCGCCGCCAGTTGGACTTCGGCTTCGACC
>NZ_JAAVJD010000135.1 GCF_012033735.1 Streptomyces lonarensis
CGGAGGAACCGCATGCGGTCGCGGCCGGCGGGCCCGCGGCGCCGGGGGCCGTCCCGCAGCGGGCGCCGCCGGTCAAGGACGCCGCCGGTCAGGGGCGTCGCAGGGGAACGGGCGTCGCAGGGGCACGGGTGTCGACCGGGCGGCGTCAGCCGGGCGGCGCCACCCGCACCTCCACGCCGGCCGCGCGAAGCGCGTCACCGGCGGCGGGCGGCGGCGCCGCGTCGGTCACCAGGACGTCCACCGCGCCGAGACCGGCGAACGTCCGCAGCTGAGCGGTCCGCCACTTCGTCGCGTCGGCCACCAGCACCACCCGGCGCGCCGCGGCCAGCAGCCGCGCGTTGGTCGCCGCCTCCGCCAGATTGGGCGTGGTCAGCCCCGAGGCGACCCCCAGACCATGGGCACCCAGCACCAGCACGTCGACGTGGAACGCGGCCAGCGCGGCGTCGGCCACCGGGCCGACCAGCGCGTCCGACGGGGTACGCACCCCGCCGGTCAGCACCACCTCCGCCGGCCGGTCGCCCTCGTCGAGACCGTGGAACAGCTCCGCCACCGGCAGCGAGTTCGTCACCACCGTCAGCCCCGGCGCCGGCCCGACCGCGCGGGCCACCGCACGGACCGTCGTGCCCCCGCCGAACGCCACCGAACCGGCGCGCGGCAACAGCAGCGAGGCCGCCCGCCCGATGCGCCGCTTCTCCCCGGCACCGAGCGCGGCCTTCTCACGGAAGACGGGCTCGGCCTCGGTCGACGGCCCGGCCGGGACCGCGCCGCCGTGCACCTTCCGCAGCGAGCCCCGCCGCTCCAGGGCGTCGAGATCGCGCCGCACCGTCATCTCCGAGACACCGAACTCCGCGGTGAGCTCGCCGACCCGGACCCCGCCGTTGCGACGCAGCGCGGCGAGGATCAACGCCCTGCGCTGCCCCGCCAGGAGACCACCCGCGCCGCCCACCACCGACCTCCGCTCCCTGTGCGCCGGGCACTGGTGCCGGCCCGGTCCGGCCCGTCATCCTCGCACGCGCCGAAACGCCCGAAGGTGGGGATTGAGCCCCGCCCCCGCGGGACAGGGGAAGGGGAAGTGACGGGCGGTCAGCACCGGCCGCGATGCCGGCCGGTGCGACGAGGGGGCGGGACGATGACACCGCAGGCGGTACCCGGCCAACGCGACGGCTTCCCGGGCCCGGAGCCCAGACCGGCGATGGAACTGCTCGTCCACGGCGTCGGCGGCGCCACACCGCAGCAGATGCTCGGCGACGCCCGCGTCTGCCGGGTCACCGGCGACGCCACCGCCTCCGTCCACCGCCGCACCGACGACGCCGAGGACCGCCCCTGGGACGAACGGGACCCGCTGCGCGAGGCGTACAGCTGGTCGAACCTCACCTCGGGCAACGGCGCCCGCGCGCTGTGGCTGCTGCTCCTCCCGTTCATGATCGTCAACGTGACGCACTGGATGCGGCCGGCGGTACGCGGCCACGGCCGCACCCACCACCTCTACGACGCCCTCGTGCGGCTCATCGCGCTCTCCCTGACGATCCTCCTGGTGAGCGGCGCGTGCGTCGTCGCCCTGGACGCCCTCGCCTGGCAGTGCGGCTCCTCCGCCGCCTGCACCTCCCGCACCTCCTGGTTCTCCTTCGCCGCGGACGGCGGCTGGTGGAGCACCCCCGGCCGGCGGCTGGCGCTCGCGGCCCTCCTGCCCACCGCGCTCACCGCGCTGCTCTGGTGGCTCTCCCACCGCACCTGGAGCACCTACGAGTCGGCCTACCCGCCGGTGCGGGTCCGGCAGAGCGTCACCGAGCCGGCGCCGCTGTCGCTGCCGGGGTTCTGGTACGGCCGCCGACTCGTCAGCCGGCTCCGCGCCGCACACACCGCCGCCGGGCTCCTCACGGTCTGCGCCGCCCTGTTGTCCGCCGGCTGGGCCCACGACCACGGAACCGAGGGCGGCGCCGTGCTCGCCACCACCGGCACCGCCCTCGCGGCGGCCACCGCCGCCGGCGGCGCGGCCGTCCTCGTACTCGTCACCCGCTACGGCCGCAACGAGACCCAGATCGCCGACCCGCCGCCGCACCGCGCCGTCACCCTGCTGCCGGTCGCCTGCGCCGTGCTGCTCGCCGCCACGGCGGTCCACACCGCGTGGGAGCGGCCCGGCCAGACGGCGGACGGCGCCCTGCCGGGCACCGTCGTCTTCCCCGTCCTCACCGTCGCGCAGGGACTCATGATCGTCGGCCTCGCCGCCGCAGCTCTGCGGCTGCACCGGCTCGCACGCGACACCGACCGTACCGCCCTCGCCGGCCTGGGAGGGCCCGCGGTCGCCCTCCTCTCCTGCGCGCTCGCCGGCGCCCTGACGGGCGGGGCGACCCAGCGGTTCACCGACTGGCTCACCGCGGGGTCCGAGACCCTGCACGGCCCACCCGTGATGCTCAGCTGGCAGGCCGCCGCCATACCGTCCCTCATCGCGGTCGCCGCCCTGCTCGGGCTCGTCGCCGCGGTGCGCGTGCGCCGCGACCGCCGCCGCCTGGCCCCCACCGTCGCGGCCGCCTACCCCGGCGAGAGCACCCCGCCGGACGACCACCGCAGCGGTACCATCGCCTCCGCCCTCGCCCGGGCGCGCCTCACCGACTCCGCCCCCGCCGTCGTCGGCACCCTCGCCGCCGCGTCACTCCTGCTCGGGATCGTCGCGGTCCTCGGCACCTGGGGGACCGGCCTGACCCCCAGTGAGGCGGCGGCCGACGCACCGGCGCCACTGGCCGCGGTGGCCTCGCTCTCCGAGTCCCTCGGCTCCTGGATGCTCAGCGTCGCCGTCCTCGTCATGATCGCGATGGGCCGGCGCGCCTACCGCGACCGCGCCGCCCGCCGGACCATCGGCATCCTCTGGGACGTCGGCACCTTCTGGCCCCGCGCGGCGCACCCCTTCGCGCCGCCCTGCTACGCGGAACGCGCCGTGCCGGACCTCTCCTGGCGCATCGCCACCTGGATCGACGCCACCGGCGGCCGGGTCGTCCTCTCCGGCCACTCCCAGGGCAGCGTGCTGGCCGCCGCGGCCGTCTGGCAGCTCGACGCCCCGACCCGCAGCCGGGTCTCGCTCCTCACCCACGGCTCGCCGCTGGCGCGGCTCTACGGACGCTGGTTCCCCAAGTACTTCGGGCCGCACGCCCTGCGGCTGCTGCGGGAGGAGATCCCCTGCTGGCGCAACCTCTGGCGCGCCACCGACCCCATCGGCGGCCCGGTCGACGTCCCCGGCCGCGACGCCGACGACCGGCCCGTGGACCACGGGCCGCTCCTGGACCCGCTGCACTACGGCCGCAACCTGCGCAGCCCGCTCCCCGAACCGGTGCTCGGCCACGGCGACTACCCGCAGGACCCGGCCTACGACGAGGAACGCGCCCACCTCTGCCACACGCTGCGCGGCGAGAGCGACGCCGACGCCCCCACCGGCCGCCTGCCCCGCCGCCCGGGGGACCGGCACCGGCGGCACGGCACCGCCGAGCCGGCGGCCGGGAGCCCCGACACCCGGCCCGGTCCGGAGCCCGGGCCGCCGGCTGTCCGGAGTTGACCGGGCCGCCGGGGCGGGCCCCGGCCCGGTCCGGGCCGGCCGTGCGGCCGGCATCACCCGGCCGGGTTCGGCAGATCCTCCGGGTACAGCACGGACAGCTCCTCCGTGCTGGGGTCGGCCAGCTGCGCCACGCGTCCCGCGTGGCGCTCCACCATCGACTCGAACGTCTGGCGCGCGGTGCGGCCGTTGCCGAAGGCCGGGCCCCGTGGGATCGCGGCGAAGTGCTTCAGCAGCGCCTCCGTCGCGCCCTCACCGAGGCTGTACTCCTGGTCCGACGCCTGCTGCTCGATGATGGAGAGCAGCTCCTCGGCCGAGTAGTCCCCGAACGTGATGGTGCGCGAGAACCGCGACGCCACCCCCGGGTTGGTGTCGAGGAACCGCGACATCTCCTCGGTGTACCCGGCGACGATCACGACCACCTCGTCCCGGTGGTCCTCCATCAGCTTCACCAGGGTGTCGATGGCCTCCCGGCCGAAGTCGCGTCCGGCGTCGACGGGGGAGAGGGCGTACGCCTCGTCGATGAAGAGCACCCCGCCCCGCGCGCGGTCGAACGCCTCCTGGGTGCGCAGCGCCGTGGAACCGATGTGCTCCCCGACCAGGTCGACCCGCGACACCTCCACGAGGTGGCCGCGCTCCAGCACCTTCAACGACGCCAGGATCTCGCCGTAGAGCCGCGCCACCGTCGTCTTCCCCGTGCCGGGGGAGCCGGTGAAGACCAGGTGGCGGCGGACCGAGGCGGCCTTGAGCCCCGCCTTCTGCCGACGGCGCCCCACCTCGATCATGTCGATCAGGGCACGGACCTCGCGCTTGACCCCCACCAGCCCGACCAGCGAGTCCAGCTCCGCGAGCACCTCGTCGGCGGGGCGGCTCTCGGTGGCCGGCTCGGGCTCCTGCTCCGGCTTCGGCTTCGGCTTCGGCTCCGGCTTTCGCGCCGCGCGGGCGGGCGCGGTAATGCCCGCGGCGGCGCGGCCCTCCTCCGCCACGGCGCCGCCGGCCGCCACGGGGGCACCGCCCACCGCGGGCGGCGCGGCCGGCTGAGCCGGCACCACGGCCTCGACCGGTTCGTCGCCCCGGCAGTCGGTGCGCCGCGCGGCGCCCTCCGCGATCACGTAGCCGCCCCGGGCGCAGCGCTCCGCCCGGCACCGCTCCAGCGAGGTCGCGCACCCCTCCGTCACGTGGAAGCCGTAGCCGCGCCCGCCGGTGACCCGGGTGTTCACGAAGGTGCCCCGGCCCCCCGCCGACACGTACACCCCTGCCTCGGCGGGGGCGGTCACGGTGCACCCGCGTATCTCAGGGTCGGCGTCCTTGGAGACGATCACCCCGGTGGTGACGTCGTCGATGGTGCAGTCGGTGACCGAGCCGCCGGTCCCCGGATCGCGGAACCACACCCCGGTCGCTGCCTCGCGGACCCGGCACGCCTCCAGCCGTACCGCGGCGCCGCCGCTGACCGAGACGGCGGACCCGCGGACGCGGACGATCTCGCTGTCGACGACGTCGGCGCGGGAGCCGCGGTCCAGCACGAACACCGCGTCCGGCACGTCCTCGATGCGGGTGGCCTCCAGCACGGTGGTGGCGCCGTCGCTGACCCAGACCGCCGGATAGTCGCCGGTGGAGCCGCCTATGCGGCAGTGGTGGGCGTCGGCGTGCGTGCCCGGGTCCCAGGCGGAGACCCCGTTGCGCCCGAACCGCAGCACCTGCGAGCGGACCAGGGTCAGCACCGAGCGCGACCGCAGGTCGAGGGCGTTCTCCGGGATGTCGGTCACCTCGCTGTCGGAGAGCGAGAGCACCGCGTCCGTCTCCAGCGTCACGCCGTCACCGGTACTCCGCCGCACCACGCAGTCCGTCAGATGCGCGGTGGCGCGCTCCGAGAGGCGGACGCCGGCGCCGTTGACGCCGTCGAACCGGCACTCCGCCGCGTCCACCGCGCTTCCCTCGCCGGAGACCGCGAGCCCCGCGCCGTCCGCCCGCTCCACCCGGCAGCCGCTCAGCCGCAGGTGGGCGGGGCCCCGCACCGAGACGCCGGGCTGCCCGGTCGCGAGCAGCAGGCAGTCCTCGAAGATGCCGCCACCGCCGTCGGCGACGGCCACGCCGCCCCCGGCGGCGTTGTCCACCGTCAGGTCGCGCACGGTGGGCCGGGCGCCGCCCCGCACCTCCACGCCGACCGACGAGGAGGTGTGGATGCGCAGCCCCGTCAGCTCCGGGGTGCTCGCCTCGACCAGCACGGCCGGGGCGGTGATGTCCCGCCCCTCGACACGGAGCCGGGAGACCGACGCCGAGCCGCGCACCACCAGCGGCACCCCCTCGTCGGGGGCGATCCGGGCGGGGCCCTCCAGATCGGGGTCGGGACCGCGCACCGTCACCGCCTGGTCGATCACCAGGTTCTCGCGGTAGGTACCGGGAGCAAGGACCAGGACGTCGCCGTCCCCTGCGGCGGCCAGCGCCTCGGTGACGGTGGGGTAGACCGCGGTCCGGCGCCGCCAGCGCGAGGAACCGGTGTGTGTCACCTGGACGGAGACCTCTGCCATGGACCGTTGTGCCCCAAACTGCGCGCGCCGATAGGTACCGTCAGCAGCCGCGCGGCAGGCGGGGGGAGCGCGCGTGCTGGAGGAACACCGTAGCGCGCGCCGACGACACCGCACGACGCGAACGGGCCACAACCGCCACCCCCGCTGTCCCCACCGCCCCCACGGATCGGTCGCAGCCCCGACCCGCCGCCGCCCGACCGTCGACCGGGGTGCGGCAGTCCCCCGGGGCCGGAACGCGCCCGTGCATACCCGCAATTGCGTGAATCCTATCCTCGCATGGCCGCACTTTTGAGTGATTGCCCCGCTGTCAAGCGTGTCGCTACATTCGTCCACGCATGCCCCGTGAAGCGCAGTAGCGGCTTGCAGATTGGCGGTACTTTCCTATGGCGACCTCGGTCGAACCGGCATCCGAGAACTCCGCGGCCCAGCCGCAGCTGAGCCTGGCGACCGCGGCGGCGCGCAACCTTGCGACGACGACGAAGACCCCGCCGCAGATGCAGGGGATCTCCTCGCGGTGGCTGTTGAAGGTCCTTCCCTGGGTCCAGGTCTCCGGCGGAACCTTCCGCGTCAACCGGCGGTTGAGCCACACCCTCGGCAACGGCCGGGTCGAGTTCGTCTCCACCGGCTCCGAGGTCCGGGTGATCCCCGCGGAGCTGGGTGAACTCCCCGCCCTCGCCGGGTACGACGATGCCGAGGTGCTCCAGGAGCTCGCCAACGCGTGCGAGCAGCGGGACTTCTCCGCCGGGGAGGTCCTCGCCACGGCCGGCTCCGACGCCGACCGCGTCTACCTGATCGCCCACGGCAAGATCCGCGAGACCGCACCCGGCGCCTACGACAACGACACCCAGGTCCGGGTCCTCGGCGACGGCGACTTCTACGGCGACCACACCCTGGCGGAGGACGCCCCCGGTTCCTGGGAGCACTCGCTGACCGCCCTGACCAGCGGAACGGTGCTCAGCCTCAGCCGGGAGCGCTTCCAGGAGGTCGCCGGCCGCGCCGAGTCGCTCCGGGGCCACCTCGCCACGCGCCGCAGCGCCGTCCCGGGCCAGCGGAACGAGTCCGGCGAGGCCTCCATCGAGCTGGCCTCCGGCCACCAGGGCGAGCCCGCGCTGCCCGGCACCTTCGTGGACTACGAGACGGCGCCGCGCGAGTACGAGTTGAGCGTCGCCCAGACGGTGCTCCGCGTCCACTCCCGGGTCGCCGACCTCTACAACGAGCCCATGGACCAGGTGGGCGAGCAGGTGCGGCTCACGGTCGAGGCGCTGCGGGAGCGCCAGGAGCACGAGATGCTCAACAACCGCGACTTCGGCCTCCTCCACAACGCCGACCTGCGGCAGCGCATCCACACCCGCGCGGGCGCGCCGACCCCCGACGACCTCGACGAGCTGCTCGCCACCGTCTGGAAGGAGCCGAGCGTCCTGCTCGCGCACCCCCGGGCCATCGCCGCGTTCGGCCGCGAGTGCAGCAAGCGCGGTCTCTACCCGACAACCGTGGACCACGCCGGACACGCCGTCCCCTCCTGGCGCGGTGTGCCGCTGCTGCCCTGCGACAAGATCCCGGTCACCAGTGCCGGCACCACCTCCGTGCTCGCGATGCGCACCGGTGAGAACCAGGGCGTCGTCGGTCTCCACCGCACCGGAATTCCCGACGAGTACCAGCCGGGGCTCTCCGTCCGCTTCATGGGGATCAGCGACAAGGCCGTCATCTCCTACCTGGTGAGCGCCTATTACTCCGCGGCCGTTCTCGTCCCCGACGCCCTCGGCATTCTCGAGGACGTCGAAACGGGTCTGTAGGCACCCGCAGCCCACCGACCCGACAAAGACCGAAAGGCCACTCCTCCGATGACCGTCCAACCGCCCGCGCCGCCGGGCTCCCCGACCGTGCCCGCACAGGCCGGACCGGGGGCCGGCGCGGCCGCCGCGCCACCACCGCCCAGCAGCCTGCAGGTCGCCGCCGCCCGGAACCTCTCCTCCACCACCAAGACCGAGCCGCAGATGCAGGGCGTCACGCCCCGCTGGTTGCTCAGCGTCCTGCCCTGGACCCAGGTCTCCGGTGGCACCTACCGGGTCAACCGCCGCCTCGCCCACACCCTGGGCACCGGCCGCGTGGAGTTCGCCGCGGAGGGCGGCGACTACCGGGTGATCCCCGCACAGCTCACCGAGTTGCCGCCGCTCGCCGGGCTGGCCGACGAGGAGGCGCTGCGCGCCCTCGCGGACGGCTGCCGCCAGCGGGAGTACGCCCCGGGGGACACCCTCGCCGGGGACGGCACCGCGGTCGAGGAGGTGCTGCTCCTCGCCCACGGCAAGGCGGCCCGCCTCACCGCCGGCGAGTACGGCGCCGAGACGCACCTCGGGGTCCTCGCCGACGGCGACTTCGCCGGGGAGCACGCGCTCGCCGAGGACAACGACTGGCCCTGCGAGCTCCGGGCGCTCACCCGCTGCACGGTCCTCGCTCTGCCGCTGTCGGTCGTCCGGAGCGTCGCCGGGCGCTCCCCGGCGCTCCGGGACCGGCTCGCCGCCCACCTGCGGGAGCTGGCCGCGCCGCGGAACCGCCGTGGCGAGGCGGACGTGGCCGTGGCCTCCGGCCACCACGGGGAGCCGGACCTCCCCGGCACCTTCGTGGACTACGAGACCTCACCGCGCGAGTACGAGCTGAGCGTCGCCCAGACCGTGCTCCGCGTCCACACCCGGGTCGCCGACCTCTACAACGAGCCCATGGACCAGGTCGCCCAGCAGGTGCGGCTCACCGTCGAGGCCCTGCGGGAGCGCCAGGAGCACGAGCTGGTCAACAACCGCGAGTTCGGCCTGCTCCACAACGTCGATCCCCGGCAGCGGCTCCACGCGGGCAGCGGTCCGCCGACCCCGGACGACCTCGACCGGCTGCTGGCGAGGCGCCGCAAGACCCAGTACCTGCTGGCCCACCCCCGGGCCATCGCCGCCATCGGCCGTGAGTGCAGCAGCCGCGGGCTGATGCCTCCCAGCGGCGAACTGGACGGCCGCCCCGTCCGTACCTGGCGCGGCGTGCCGCTGCTGCCCTGCGACAAGATCCCCGTCACCCGCGCGGGCACCACCTCGGTGCTGGCGATGCGGACCGGCGAGGAGAACCAGGGCGTGGTCGGCCTGCACCAGCGCGGCATCCCCGAGGAGATCGAGCCGAGCCTCAACGTGCGGTTCATGGGCATCAACGACCAGGCCGTGATGTCGTACCTGGTCAGCCTCTACTTCTCCGCGGCCGTTCTCGTTCCCGACGCTCTGGGCGTGCTGGAGGACGTGGAGGTCTGACCCCGCTCCGGCCCGCGCCGGAGCGCCGCCTCAGTAGTTCGAGCCGGGGTACTGGTAGGGCTGCTGGGGTGTGTAGGGATCGGGGTAGGCGGTCGGCCGGGGCATCTGCCCCTGCTGGCCGCCGCTCTGGTGGTGCCCGTGCTGCTGCTGCGGCGCCGGGTACGACGACGGCGCCGGCTGGCGCTGCTGCTGGGCCGCCGGGTAGCCGTGCTGCTGCCCGGCCTGCTGCTGCCCGTAGGCGGGACGCGGCTGCTGCGGGGCGCCACCGTAGGACGGCTGCTGCGGCTGCTGCGGGGCGGCGGGCGGGGTGAACGCCTGCGGCGCCGGCGAGAAGGCCTGCGGGGCAGGTGTGAACGCCTGCGGTGCGGGGGAGAAGGCCTGGGGCGCGGGGGAGAACTGCTGACGGGAGGGCGCCGGCGCCGGGTAGGAGACCTGCGCGGCGGGCCGCATCGCGTGGCCCGGGTACTGCTGGCCCCCGGAGGAGCCGGACGGGAGGGCGGGCAGCGCCGCGGGCAGCGCGGCCTGTGCCGGCATCGGCTGGGGATGCGGAGAGGGGAACGCCGAGGGCGCGGGCAGCGCCTGCGGACCGGGTTCGTACGCGGACGGGACCCGGATCGGGGCTATCTGCGGGGTCCCCCGCTCGGCCACCAGGCTGTCGTAGATCGGGGTGTCCTGGAAGGGTGACGAGTAGGAGCCGCCGTAGGACGAGCGCGGGGAGGTCATGTGACATAAGGTAAGCCCACGATGCACCCGATGGGGAGTGCGAGCCGATGGTCATTTCCGGTGGTCGCGCTCACCCACCGCGAGGCGTGCGGCACATCTCCCGGTATGCCCGAACTGCCGCCCCGTTTCAGCAAGATTGACGTCAGATCACCGGCGTTTCCGGTGAGGCGTATCACCCCGTTCTGTCCGGTTGCGTCATGCGCTTTCAGCCAAACTGGCGCGCCTTCGACGCTCCGCCCGCGACCCCGCCCGCCCGTCCCGCGCGGCGCCGCCGCGCCCCGGACGGGGGAGCACGGAGCCCCGACTGCACGGTGCCACCGCTCGGCGTCCGCCCCGACGGGCCCCGTACCCTGAGCAGGTGAGAATCGCGCTCATCGACTCGGGTCTCGGTCAGCTCCCCGCCGCCGCCGCGCTGCGGCGGCTGCGTCCCGACGCCTCGCTCGTCCTGTCGGCCGACCCCGAGGGGATGCCCTGGGGGCCGCGCACCCCGGAGGACATCACCCGCCGGGCGCTCGCCTGCGCCCGCGCAGCCGCCCGGACCGGCCCCGACGCGCTGGTCGTCGCCTGCAACACCGCCTCCGTCCACGCGCTGGAGGCGCTGCGCGCCGAACTCGAACCCGGGGTGCCGGTCGTCGGCACCGTGCCGGCCGTCAAGCCGGCGGCCGCCGGTGGCGGCCCCGTGGCGGTGTGGGCCACGCCCGCCACCACCGGCAGCGGGTACCAGCGGCGCCTGATCGACCGGTTCGCCGCGGGGGTCGACACCACCGAGGTGCCCTGCCACGGCCTCGCCGACGCCGTCGAACAGGCCGACCCCGGGGCCGTCGCCCGCGCGGTCAAGGCCGCCGCGGCGCTGACCCCCACCGACGTCACCGACGTGGTCCTCGGCTGCACCCACTACGAGCTGGTCGGCGAACGCATCCGCGAGGAGCTCGCCGTCCAGGGCGGGGCCCCCGCGGTGCGCCTGCACGGCTCGGCCTCGGCCGTCGCCCACCAGGTGCTGCGGCGACTGGGCGTCGACCCCGCCCCGGAGGCCGAGCCCGGCCCCGACCCCGTCTTCCTCGCCTCGGGACACCCCGCGCCGCCGCCCGCAGCCCTCCTCGGCTACCGGGAGGGGCGCGGCCTGGTCCGCCCCGACCCCGTCGCCTGACAGCCCGCGCCCGATCTCCGAGGAGCGAGATGCCGACCCCCCGCTTCATCCGCGACCTGCGCCGCAGCATCGGACACGAGCTGCTGTTCCTGCCCGGCGTCAGCGCCGTCGTCTTCGACGGGGACGGGCGCGTGCTCCTCGGCCGCCGGGCCGACAACGGCCGGTGGTCGGTGATCGCCGGCATCCCGGAACCCGGTGAGCAGCCGGCCGAGACGGCGGTCCGCGAGGTGCTGGAGGAGACCGCCGTGCACTGCGAGCCCGAGCACGTGGTGCTGGTCGAGACGCTCGACCCGGTGCGGTACCCCAACGGCGACCGCTGCCAGTTCGTCGATGTGACGCTGCGGTGCCGGGCCACCGGCGGCGAGGCCCGCGTCAACGACGACGAGTCGCTGGAGGTGGGCTGGTTCGCGCTCGACGCGCTCCCGCCGGGCCTGCCGGGGCACGCGCTGCGCCGCATCTCGCTGGCGGCCGGCGGCGGTCCGGCGTGGTTCCGCCCCCACGACGAGGACGCCGCCGCGCTCGCGGCCGCCACGGGAGAGGGCCCCGCCGACCCGTCGGCGGACGCGCCCGTCGGCGCCTGACCCCCGGCCCCGGGCCGCGGGAGGGGTCAGGCGGCGCTCCCGGTCGGCCCGGGGCCGCGCTACAGCTTGCGGTAGGTGTAGGCGTCCTCGGCCGCCCGCACGACGTCCGCCAGCGGGGCGCCCGCACCGGCCGAGACCACCGCGGCCACGGCACCCTCCAGGAACGGCGCGTCCACCAGCCGCGCCCCGGGCGGGAGCGTGGAATCGCCGTTGGACCCGGTCCGACCGTCGTCCCCGCCCGCGGGGTCGTCCGCCTCGTCGGCGACCAGCGCCCGCACGGTCAGCACGGCGCTGCCCAGGTCCGCGACCACCACCACCCCGGAGCCCCGGTCGACCCGGCGGGCCGCCTCGACGATCAGCTCCGAGCTGGTTCCGATCCCGCCGTCGCCCGCCCCGCCGGCGGCCGCGACCAGCCGCCCGCCGGTACCGCCGCCGAGGGCCACCGCCAGCCGGGCCACGGCGTCCGCCACGTCGCGGCTGTGGGACACGAGGACGACGCCGACCGGACCGCTGCCGGTGGGCTCACTCATCGGCCGCCTCCCAGGTCCGCTCCAGCGCCGAGACCAGCAGCAGCGAGGAGGCCGCCCCCGGGTCCTCGTGGCCGATGCTGCGGTCGCCCAGGTAGCTCGCCCGCCCGCGCCGGGCCCGCAGCGGCACCGTCCCCACCGCACCCTCGGCGGCAGCCCGCCGCGCTGCGGTGAACGACTCCGGCAGCGCCCGCACGGCCGGCAGCAGCGCGTCCAGCATCGTCTTGTCGCCCTCCGCGGCACCGCCGAGGGCGGTCACCGCCTCCACACCCGCCGCCATCGCACGGGCCAGGTCGTCGCGGGAGACCGTCGCGGCGTCCCCCAGCTCCTTGCCGGTGCGCCGCAGCAGCGTCCCGTACAGCGGGCCGGACGCACCGCCCACCTTGGAGACCAGGGTGCGGCCCGCCAGCCCGAGCGCCGCGCCCGGCGACGGTGGCGGCTTCTCCGCCAGCGCCGCGGTCACCGCGGTGAAGCCGCGCCGCAGGTTGCTGCCGTGGTCCGCGTCGCCGATGGCGGAGTCCAGCTCCGTCAGCCGGTCCGCCTCCCGGTCCACCGCCGCCGCGGTCTCCGTCAACCACCGCACGAAGAAGCCGGTGTCCAGTTCCGCCACTCGTCCGCTCCCGTCCACCACCGTCGACCCTGATGTACTGACTGCCCCGCCGTGACCGGCCCGGTCCGGCCGCTCCGCCCCGCTGCGCGGGCGGTGCGGTGCGGCTCAACGGCCCCAGCGCAGCGCCGCTGTGCTCACCGGCGCGTCCCAGAGCCGCAGCAGCTCCTCGTCCGCCTCGCACAGCGTCACCGAGCAGCCGGCCATGTCCAACGACGTCACGTAGTTCCCGACGAGCGTACGGGCGACCACCGCGCCCCGCTCGGCGAGCACCCGCTGCACCTCGGCGTTGAAGCCGTACAGCTCCAGCAGCGGGGTGGCGCCCATGCCGTTGACCAGCGCCAGGAACGGCCGGCCGGTCGGCGGCCCGCCGAGGTCCTCCAGCAGGGCGTCGACCGTCACCTCCGCGATCTCGGCGGCGGTCATCATCGCCCGGCGCTCCCTGCCGGGTTCGCCGTGGATGCCGATGCCGAGTTCGAGCTCCCCGGTCGGCAGGTCGAAGGTCGGCCCGCCCTTGGCCGGCGTGGAGCACGGGCCCAGCGCGACGCCGTAGCTGCGGCAGGCCTCCGCGACACGGCGGGCCAGCGCCTCCACCGTCTCCAGCGGCGCGCCCTGCTCGGCCGCCGCGCCCGCGAGCTTCTCCACGAACAGCGTGCCGCCGGTGCCCCGGCGCCCGGCGGTGAACAGGCTGTCGGTCACCGCGACGTCGTCCTCCACCAGCACCCGGGCCGCGCGCACCCCCTCGTCCTCCGCCAGCTCCATCGCCATGTCGAAGTTCAGGACGTCGCCGGTGTAGTTCTTGACGACGAAGAGCACCCCGGCACCGCTGTCCGTCGCGGTCGCCGCGCGGAACGCCTGGTCCGGGACGGGGGAGGTGAACACCTCGCCCGGGCAAGCCGCGTCCAGCATCCCGTGTCCCACGAAGCCGGCGTGCAGCGGCTCGTGCCCCGACCCGCCGCCCGACACCAACGCCACCTTGCCCGACACGGGCGCGTCCCGGCGGACCACCATCCGGTTCTCGACGTCCACCACCAGCTCCGGGTGGGCCGCGGCCATGCCGCGCAGCGCGTCCGCCACGACCCGTTCCGGTGCGTTGATCAGCATTTTCATCGGTACCTCCCGAAGTGACTCACAGCGTAGCCCTGGCGCCGGGTCGCTGCAGGTCAACGCGGCGCCGTCCCCACGGCCCGGAGCGCGGCACCGTGTCCGCCCGGCTCCGCCCACTCCAGACTCCCCCGCCTGCCTGCCGACGACACCCGCGCACCGGCCCGGCTCCGCCGCGCGGGCGGGTCGACCGTCGTCAAGAACCACACGGGCCGGTCGCTGACCTTCGACATGGTGGTCGGCGGCCACGGCCCTGGGATGAGCTGCCCCGCGGTGACGCCCGCGCGCCGCACCGACTCCGCCGCGCCGCGCCCGCACGAGGCGGGGGCGGGGGCGCCACGGAACGGTCCCGGGCCTAGGGTGTGACCGCGGCGGGGGAGAGCGGAAAGCCGGTGACCGGGGAGGGACCGATGGGCCAGGCACGGCACATGACGGACGGTGAGGTTCCCAGACTGCGGCTCGACGAGCTCCTGTCGGAGCTGGAGTCGCGCATCGAGGCGGTGCGCGGCACCCGGGACCGGGTGCACGACCTGCTGGAGGCGGTTCTCTCCGTCGGCCGGGAGCTGGATCTGCCCCAGGTGCTGCGCCGCATCGTGGAGGCGGCCGTGGCGCTGGTGGACGCCGAGTACGGCGCCCTCGGCGTCATCGGCGAGCACGAGCGCCTCGCGCAGTTCCTGCACGTGGGGGTGACAGCCGAGCAGAGCGCCGAGATAGGGGACCTCCCCAGCGGCGACGGCATCCTCGGGGAGCTCATCCGCAACCCGACCCCGCTGCGGATCGCCGACCTCGCCGACCACCCCTCCTCCTCGGGGTTCCCGCCCGGGCACCCGCCGATGCGCTCCTTCCTCGGCGTGCCCATACGGGTCGGCGACACCGTGTTCGGCAACCTCTACCTCACCGAGAAGCGCAACGCCGCCGCCTTCGACACCGAGGACGAGACGGTGCTCGCGACGCTCGCGATGGCGGCCGGCGTCGCCATCGAGAAGGCCCGGCTCTACGACGAGGCGCAGCGCCGCGAGCGGTGGTTGGCGGCCAGCGCCGAGGTCACCAGCAGCCTCCTCTCGGGCGCGCCGCACGCGCGCGTCCTGGAACTGGTGCTGGAGCGGGCGCGCTCGCTGGCGGACGCCTCGCTGGGGCTGCTGGTGGTGCCCGGCGGCGCCGCCCAGCCCGGCGCCGCGGGTGGCGCCGAGGGCGGCGGGGGCCGGGTCC
>NZ_JAAVJD010000136.1 GCF_012033735.1 Streptomyces lonarensis
ACCGTGTACGGCACCCTGCACGTGCCCGAGCACCGTCCGGGGAAGCGGCTGCGGGCGGCACTGCTGCTGCCCGGCAGCGGACTCACCGACCGCGACGGCCACCAGCCGGGCATCACCACCCCCGCGCAGGCCCACGGCCACCTGCTCGGGTTCGACCTGGTCGCGGCGGCCCCCGCCGACGCCCGCCGCTCCGTCGCGGCGCTGCTGCGCCGGTGGACGGAGCTGTCGGCGGCGCTGATGGCGGGCGAGCCCGGGGACCGGGACACCGGCGTGGCGCTGGACGCCGGGCCCTCCTCGCTGACGGTCACCATCGGCTTCGGCCACTCCTTCTTCGACGCCACCGACCTGGTGGAGCGCCGCCCACGGGCGCTCCGCCCGCTGCCGAACTTCTCGGCGGACGAACTGGACGGTGAGCGGTCCGACGGCGACCTCTGGGTGGCGGTCGGGGCGGACGACGCCCTGGTCGCCTTCCACGCGCTGCGCGCCGTGCAGCGGGCGGCGGACGAGTCGGGCGCCGCGCGGCTGCGCTGGCAGCACAGCGGCTTCAACCGGGCGCGCGGCGCCACCGCCTCCCCGATGACGGCACGCAACCTCATGGGCCAGGTGGACGGCACCAACAACCCGCGCGAGGGCGACGAGGAGTTCGCCCGCCACGTCTTCGTCCCCGACCCGGACGGGCCGGGGGCGGAGCGGTCGACGGCCCGCGCCGAGGAGGCGTGGATGGCGGGCGGCTCCTACGTGGTGATGCGGCGCATCCGGATGCTGCTGGACCGGTGGGAGCAGGAGCCGCTGACGGAGCAGGAGGCGGTGATCGGCCGCCGGAAGGCGGACGGGGCCCCGCTCACCGGCGGCGGGGAGACCACGCCGGTCGACTTCGACGCGCGTACCGAGGAGGGCGCGCCGGTGATCGCCGCCAACGCGCACGTACGGGTCTCCGCGCCGGAGAGCAACGACGGGGCGACCATGCTGCGTCGGCCGTTCTCCTACCACGACGGCTTCCGCGACGACGGCGCACCCGACGCCGGGCTGCTGTTCCTGTGCTGGCAGGCCGATCCCTACCGGGCGTTCGTGCCGGTGCAGCGGAAGCTGGACCGCGGTGACGCGCTCTCGCCGTTCCTGCGGCACGAGGCCTCGGCGCTCTTCGCGGTGCCGCCGGGCGCGGCCAAGGGGGAGTACGTCGGTCAGCGGCTGCTGGAGGGGTGATCGGCGCCGGCCGCGGGGGGACGCGTCGGCCGCCGGGGGGGAGCGGGATCGTGGCGCTGCGGGCCGCCGCGCGGGACTACCGTTGGTCCATGACGTCGAGCCGCTACACCTACCTCGGGCCCGAGGGCACCTTCACCGAGGCCGCACTGCGCACGCTGCCCGAGGCCGCCACCCGGGAGCTGGTCCCGATGGTCTCCGTCCCGGCGGCGCTGGACGCCGTGCGGAACCGTGAGGCGGGCGGCGCACTGGTGCCGATCGAGAACTCGGTCGAGGGCGGTGTCACGGCGACCATCGACGAGCTGGCCTCGGGCCGTCCGCTGATGATCTACCGCGAGGTGCTGCTCCCCATCGCGTTCGCGCTGCTGGTGCGGCCGGGGACCGAGCTCTCCGAGGTCAAGACCGTCACCGGGCACCCAGTGGCGCAGCCGCAGGTCCGGCGCTGGCTGGAGCGGCATCTGCCGCAGGCCCAGTGGGAGTCGGCGGCCTCGAACGCGGACGGGGCGCGGCTGGTGCAGGAGGGCCGGTACGACGCCGCGTTCGCGGGGGAGTTCGCGGCTGCCACCTACGGTCTGCACCCGCTGGTCACCGACATCCACGACGCGGAGAACGCCGCGACCCGGTTCGTGCTGGTGGGGCGGCCGGCACGGCCGTCGTCACCGACCGGTTCCGACAAGAGCTCGGTGGTGCTGTGGCTGCGCGACGACCATCCGGGGGCGCTGCTGGAACTGCTCCAGGAGTTCGCGGCACGCGGCGTCAACCTGATGCGGATCGAGTCCCGCCCCACCGGGGGCGGGATCGGCCAGTACTGCTTCCAGGTGGACTGCGAGGGACACCTCTCGGACCGCAGGGTCGGGGAGGCGCTGATGGGGTTGCGGCGGCTCTGCGCCGGGGTGCGGTACCTGGGGTCGTACCCGCGTGCGGACGGTGGCCGGCCGCAGCTGCGCGTCGGGACGTCGGACGAGGCGTTCCTGGCGGCCAACGACTGGCTGAACCGCTGTTTCGACGGGCGGGGTGAGCTACCGGGCGAGGTGCCCTGACGGGAGGCGGGTGTGCGGTGCGGGCGGGGGTGGTGCCGGTGGCGCCGCCCCCGCTCTCGTCCGCGGTGTGCCGGTGCTGTGACGGCTGCGCGCACGGCTGTGCACGGCACGCAACGTCGCGGTTCGAGTTATCCACAGGCTGGGTGGATCGCCTGTGCATAAGTCGATACGCGAAACGGTCATTGTCGACATGCCGCCATGACCATCTCGAAGTCATTGAAGAGGGGTGCGGTCACTCCGAGTCGCCCACTCCTGTGACATGTCCCGATTCATGACGGTCAATTCAGCTGAAAAACGCCCATAGCTCGGGTTGCCCACCCGGCATCCGGGCCCTCCCGCCCGGCGGTCGTGGTAGGTGCCGTCGTCCACAGCCGGGGGTGGTGGGCTGTGGATAACTTTGGGAAAACGCTCCTGAGCTGTGGATTTCCGGGGTGGCGTCTCGTCCCGCACAACGGGCGAACCGCCCAAACAGTGCATCTCGCGGAGTGCTCGGCAGGTGGTGACGGCCGCCCGCCGCCCGGTAGCCTGGTGCCGTGATCGACCTTCGGCAGCTGAGAGACGACCCCGACCGTGTCCGCGCTTCGCAGCGCGCCCGTGGAGAGGACGTCGACCTCGTCGACGCCGTGCTCTCCGCCGACGAGCGGCGCCGGTCGTCCGGCAGTCGGTTCGACGAACTGCGCGCCGAGCAGAAGCAGCTCGGCAAGCTCATCCCGCGCGCCCAGGGCGACGAGAAGACCGAACTGCTCAAGAAGGCCGGGGAGCTGTCCGCCGCCGTCAAGGCGGCCGACGCTGCGCAGGGCGAGGCCGACGAGGAGGCCCAGCGCCTGCTGCTCCAGCTGAGCAACGTCGTCCACCCCGAGGTCCCGGTCGGCGGCGAGGAGGACTTCGCCGTCCTGGAGACCCACGGCACGGTCCGCGACTTCGCAGCCGAGGGCTTCGAGCCCAAGGACCACCTGGAGCTGGGCGAGCTGCTCGGCGCCATCGACGTGGAGCGCGGCGCCAAGGTCTCCGGTTCCCGCTTCTACTACCTCACCGGCGTCGGCGCGCTGCTCGAACTCGCCCTGGTCAACGCGGCGATCGCCCAGGCCACCGAGGCCGGCTTCGTCCCGATGCTCACCCCCGCGCTGGTCCGGCCGCGCGCCATGGAGGGCACGGGCTTCCTGGGCCAGGCGGCCGAGAACGTCTACCACCTGGAGCGCGACGACTACTACCTCGTCGGCACCTCCGAGGTCCCGCTCGCCGCGTACCACATGGACGAGATCGTCCCCAGCGAGAAGCTGCCGCTGCGGTACGCCGGGTTCTCCCCCTGCTTCCGTCGCGAGGCCGGCACCTACGGCAAGGACACCCGCGGCATCTTCCGCGTGCACCAGTTCGACAAGGTCGAGATGTTCTGCTTCGTCGAGCCCGAGGAGTCGGAGGCCGAGCACCGCCGCCTGCTGGAGTGGGAGAAGCAGTGGCTGACCGCGCTGGAGCTGCCGTTCCAGGTGATCGACGTCGCCTCCGGTGACCTCGGCTCCTCGGCCTCCCGCAAGTTCGACTGCGAGGCGTGGATTCCGACGCAGGGCAAGTACCGCGAGCTGACCTCGGCCTCCAACTGCGACTCCTTCCAGGCGCGCCGCCTGTCGGTCCGCACCCGCGAGGCCGGCGGCCGCACCCGCCCCGTCGCCACCCTCAACGGCACGCTCTGCGCCGTCCCCCGCACCATCGTGGCGCTGCTGGAGAACCACCAGCGCCCCGACGGTTCGGTGCACGTCCCGCAGCTGCTGCGTCCGTACCTCGGGGGGCGCGAGGTGCTGGAGCCGCTGGGCGCCGCGACCGCGTCCTCCGACTCGTGACCGGCTTCCCGTACCGGCTGGTCGCCACCGACCTCGACGGCACCCTGCTGCGCGGCGACGGCACCGTGTCGCCGCGCACCCGGGAGGCGCTGGCGGCCGCCTCCCGGGCGGGCGCCGCCCACATCGTCGTCACCGGCCGCAACGTCGGCTGGACCCGCCACGTCCTGGACGACCTCGGCTACGACGGGCTCGCAGTCTGCGGCCAGGGCGCGCAGGTCTACCACGCGGGCGAGCACCGGCTGCTGACCTCGGTGACCCTCGACCGCCGCGCCGCGCGCCACGCGGTCGACGCGCTGGAGGCGGAGCTCGGCCCGCTGTGGGTCGCGGCGACCCGCGACGGCGCCGACGGCATCGTGCTCTTCGACCCCGCCGGGTTCCCCGGCCTCGTCCCCGAACGGGTCGAGGGCGAGCCGCTGGCCGCCGTCCCCTACGAGGACCGGGCCGAGCTGTGGGCGGAGCCGCTGATGAAGCTCTACCTGCGCCACCCCGAGCTGGACGACGACGAGCTGACGGAGGCCGCCGCCCGGCTGGTCAACAACACCGTCGGCGTGGTCATGGCCGGGCCCGGCACCGTCGAACTCCTCCCGCTGGGGCTCAGCAAGGCCAGTGGGCTGTCGATCGCCGGCCGCCGCCTCGGCGTCCGGGGCGCCGAGACCATCGCCTTCGGCGACATGCCCAACGACATCCCGATGTTCCGCTGGGCGGCGTACGGCGTCGCCATGGCCGGCGCCCACCCAGCGGTGGTGGAGATCGCCGACGAGGTGACCGCCGGCAACGAGGAGGACGGCATTGCGCTGGTGCTGGAGAAGCTGCTGGCCACCGGCTGAGCGGCCCACCCCCGGGCCGCACGGCTGCGGGTGGGGCGGCTCCGGGCGGCGGTGCCGCGCAGCCGGGCGGGCCGGGCCGAGTGGTCGGCTCCGCGAGATGAGCCCGAGACGAGCCCGAGGCGAGGGGGCGGCGTGGCCGAGAACGCGACACGGCGGGAGCCGGTGGGCCGGGAGCCCGGACGCGGACCGCGCCCCGCGGGGCGCGCCGCGCTCTTCCTCCTGCTGCTGTGGCTCGCGCTGATCACCTTCGCGGCGCAGGCCGTCGTCGAGGGCCGCACCGTCGCCGACCAGGTCGGCTCCCACACCGACGGGGTGCGGCTCGCCGCGGTCGGTGTCTCCCTGGTGGTGCTGCCACTGGTGGCGTCAGGGCCGGCCTCGGCGCTGGTGCCGCGCGGGGCCGACGCCCGCCCGCGCGGTGTGGCGCACCGCTGCCGACTGCTCGCCGTCCATGTCGTGGTGACCCTGGTGGCCCTCGCGGTGCTCACCCTCCTGGTCGCCCTCGCCGTCGGCGGCGCGGCTCTCTCCGAGCTGCCCGCCGCGACGGCCGAGCTGCTGTTCGGGATGGAAGGCGCCGCCGCGCTGGCGCTGCTGGCCGCACACGCGCTGCTCTCCCCGGCGGTGTGGCAGCCGCTGCGGTTCGCCCGCGACGCACGCACCTGACGTGCCGCCGGCGCGGTACACCGCGCGCCTGTGCGGGTCCGCGGCCCGTGCCGTGCCCGGGTTCACCGACCGCTCGTGTCCGCGGCCGGCTCGGGCCGTTCTCACGCGCCACCGTGTGCGGCGGTGCCACGGCCGCGGTACCGGTGGCGCTCTTCGAGAAGAAGCGCGGCCACCCCAGGCGCCGTCGGGGCTGTCCCCGGCGTGCCGCGGGTGGCGGCCGCCCGGGTGGACGGGCCGGCCCGCTCGCGGCGGGCCCCGGTGGGTCGGGCGGCGGGTGGCCGCCCGACCCCGCCGTTCAGCCGTCCTCGCGGGGGGAGACCTCGCCCATCTCGCCCCAGCCGTCCATGCCGGGGATCTCGGTGGAGACGATGCTCGGGCGGGTGGCGACCGCGCCGGACATGGTCTCGGTGCCGGCCTTGAAGTGGTCGGCCTCGACGTGGGCCTTGCCGGCCTCCCCGTCGCGGAAGCCCTCGACCAGGTAGAAGACGGTCGGGTCGTCCACACTGCGGGACCACTCGAAGAACAGGTTGCCCGGCTCGGCGCGCGTGGCCTTGGTGAAGTCGTCCACCAGGTCCAGCCAGCCCTCGGCGTGCTCGGGGCGGACGGTGAACTTGACGGTGATGAAGATCAAGGGGAGTCCTCGGGGTCGGGTCGGGTGGGGCGCGCCGCACGGACCCGGGGCGGGACCGCAGCGGCGCCGGGGGGGGGGGCCGCCCCCACCGGGCGGTTCCTGCCCGGCTCGGGGCAGGTCGCACGGTCGGGGAGCGTCCCGCTCCCGCTACCGGAGCCTAGGCTCCGCACCCCACCGCCGCGCCGCCGACACCCGGGCGCACCGCGCGGCTGGGCCCGCCGCCCCGGTGGTGCCGGGACGGCGGGCCCGTGGAGCGGGGTGGGTCAGGGCAGGACCTGCCGGCCGCCGAAGGTCACGCGGAGGCTGCCGTCCGCGTTGAAGGACCAGGCCAGCGCACCGGTGTAGTTGGCGCACTTCGCGCCGTTGGAGCCCGACCAGAACTGGTTGGAGCTGTCGACGTTGCCGATCGTCCGGTCGTTCGAGCCCCGGGCGTTGTGGCAGGAGACGTTGTCGCGGAAGACGGAGGTGCCGCCGTCGAACTGGAAGTTGCGCTGCGTGGAGTCGATGCTCACGTTGCCCCGCACCGACATGGTGCCGAGGTTGCGGTTGTAGGTGAAGCCGTGCTTGCCGTTGTCGTAGGCGATGTTGCGGTGGATGGTGTGGTTCACCGAGATGTCCTCGCCGCCCAGCTTGAAGCCGTTGCGGTCACCGCTCGGGTTCTGGGTGCCGTTGCTCAGCGTCCCGTTGTGGTATGCCAGCGAGTTCTCGATGGTCACCGCGCCGATCGGTCCGGTGTCCCGCTTGGTGTAGAGGTCCCAGCCGTCGTCGATGTTGTTGTGCGCGACGGTGTGGCGGAAGACGTTGCCCGGGCCGGAGGTCAGCTTCGCCGCGAAGCCGTCGGCGTCCTCGCCGTCGGTGTCGGCGTTGTCGTGCGACACGGAGCTGAGGATCAGGTTGTGCGAGGGCCACTGGTTGTTCGGCGTGTTCGACGCGATCCGCGAGATCTGCAGACCGGTGTCGTGGTTGAAGCGGGTGACCGCCCGCTCCACGATGTTGTGGTTGCCGCCGATGAAGATGCCGTTGTCGCCGGCGTGCTCGACGGTGAGGCCGTAGAGGTGCCAGTAGTTGCCGTTGACGGAGAGACCGCGGTTGGCGGGGTCCTCGGCCATGGCGGAGAAGTTCAGCACCGGCGTCTCGCCCGGGAGGGCGGTCAGCTTGGTCCGGGCCGAGGCGGTGCCGTTGTTGCCCGGCTGGATCACGATCGGCTGCGCGTAGTTGTAGCGCCCGCCGCGCAGGTAGATCGTGCCGCCGGAGGCGACGCGGTTGATCGCGGAGGGAACGGTGGTCGGGTCGGCCTGCGTGCCCGCCGCGTTGTCACGGCCGTTGGGCGCCGCGTAGAGCACCGGCCCGGTCGCCGGCGGCGGCGTGCCCGGGTTGGTGGGGTCCGGGTTGGTCGGGTCCGGGTTGGTGGGATCGGGGTTGGTCGGGTCGGGGTTGGTCGGGTCCGGGTTGGTCGGGTCGGGGTTGCCCGGGCTGCTGTCGTTGACCACCACGTCGTCGAAGGAGGCGGCGGCGTAGCCGGTGACCAGGCCGATCCGCCCCGCGCTCCAGGCGCTGTTGCTGACGGAGGCGATCGTCTGGCCGTTGACGGTGGCGCTCACCGTGGAGCCCTCGGTCGAGAGGGCGAGCGTGTGCCAGGTGCCGGCGGTACGCGAAAGGTTGCGGCTGCCCAGGACGCTGATCTGGCCGCCGTTGACGGACTGCAGCTCGGCGCGGTCCGCGAAGAGGGCGACCCGGTACATCCGGGTGGCGCTGCTCGCACGGGACCCCAGCCCGGCGAAGGAGGTCGCCCCCGCGAAGCTGTCCGGCTTGACCCGCGCCTGCACGGTGTAGTTCCGCCAGGAGGTGTCGCCCGCCAGCTGCCGGGCCAGCTCACTGTCGGACTTGGATTGCTTGAAGACCTGGGAGCCGCTGTCGGGGGCGACGAACCAGTCGCCCCCGGACTTGGCCCAACCGCTGGGCGCGCCGTTCTCGAAGTTCTCCGACAACACGGTCGCCGCGCTGGCGGGCCCGGCCGCGCCGAGCAGCCAGACCGCCATGGTGCCGGCGAGGGAAACGGCGACGGTCGCGTACCAACGGCGCTGCCGACGACGGGAATGTATGCGTGACATGGCTACCTCTCTCCGAGGGAAAGGCGTGCTGATCAAGGCATGGAGCAGATGCGGATCTCCAGAACGGAGCCGCTGACGAGGTTGTGCAACCCCTTGCAGTTACATGGTCGTAACAGAGTTGCCTCACGGTTAGGGCCTGTCAATACAAGCGACACCACTTGGTAGTAAGCGCTCTCGCGACCCCGGACGGCGCGCTTCCGGAACTGCAACCGGTTGTGTGTTTAGCCCGCAGATCCCGTCCCCGACGATGCGGTGGTTTCAGCAACTCACGGCCGTCATATGCCAGTTGAGCTGCCGAGAACTTTCTTCGAGGCGTACGCCCCCGGCTGCGGGGTGGCGCCGTTCCGGTTCCGTGCCGCAGCCGCGCGGCACCCTTCGGCCGCCGGCCGCTGCTGCCGTTGGCGGCCCCCTGCGCACCGCCCGTCGACGCCCGGCGGCCGGCGGAGGACCACCGACCGCCCGCAGCCGCTGCTGTGGCGGCTGATCGAGCCCGAGGAGATCGCCCGCACGGTCGTGCGCCCCGCGTCGGGGTTCGCCTCCGCCGCGACCGGCGGGGCGCCGCGGGTGGCCGGCGGGTAGGCCGACTCCGTGCTGCCCACGACCGGCGTAGCCCCCTCCCGGCCCCGCGGCCCTCCCTCCGTCCGGCCGCGCCGTCCGTCCGGTCCGGGGGAGGGCCGGCACGGTCAGCTGCGGGTGTTGGTGAGGTGGGGGCCGATGTACCCCACGATCACCGACCTGGTCCGCCCCTTGCCGCGGGTGTCGTCGAGGTAGTAGATCCGCGGAGAGCTGCTGCCCTTGGAACCCAGCTTGAGGTGGGCCTCCATCACCGCGCGGCCGCTGGGGTCGATCGCCGACGGGACCTCGAAGACCCGCTGCGCACCCCACTTCGCCATGGTGGTCGGCGATTCGTTGGTTGCCAGCTGGTTCCGGGGCCAGGTGACGGAGCCGGCCCGGCCCTCCTGGCAGTGCTGGGAGAACCCGCCGCGGAACCCGCCCCGGACACCGTCGGCGTAGGAGTCCAGGGCGCCCAGCGCCTGCCACGCCTTCCGCGCCCAGCGGCGCGCGCCGTCGCACTCGTCGAGCCGCAGCGCCGGGCCGGGGTCGGCGGTGACCGTCAGACTGGGGAAGGCGGCCGCGCAGCGTTGCAGCAGCTCCTCGAAGGTGCTCGGCACGTCCTGCCGCTCCGGTGGGCGGCTGCTCGCCGGCCGCTGCCGGGCCCCGGGGACCCCGGCCCGCCCGCGTTCTCGCAACCGCTGGCGCAGGTCACGGAGTTGGACTCGGGCGCTGTCCAACTCCTGGAGCATGCGCAGCGCGTCCTCGAAGTCCTCGTCGTAGAGCTGTTGGAGGGCGCGCAGCTCGGCCTCCCGGGCATCGGCGCTGCGGTTGGCCAGGTCGGTCTCGGTCCGGCTCTCCCGCAGGTCGGCGTCGGCGAGTGCCAGCAGCTGCTTCAGCTCCGCGTTCTCCCGTCGCAGCGCGTCGAGCGCGTGGGAGCCGCCGGCGGTGAGGGCCGCCCGGCGCTGCTCGTCGCGGCGGCGGGTCTCCTCGGTGAAGCGGACCGCCCGCAGCGGCTCGGGGACCGGCGCGCGGCTGGCGATGCGCTGCACCGTGGGGGCGATGGTGAGCCAGGCGCGGTCGCCGGCGCCGGTCAGCCGGGTGACGGTGAGGTAACGGTGCCGGGCGCCGTCGGCCGGCCAGCCGGGGTCGGCGTCGGTGCGGAAGGTGCGGACCGCGCCGGGTGCGACGCGGTGGTGCTCCCCCACGGCGGCGCGGAACGCGTCGACGGCCGCGGTGTCCCGGAGCAGGTGCACCGAGGCGGCGCCGGCGCACCGGTCGACCACCGCGGCCAGCCGCTCCCACCACAGGGGCTCGGGCTGCAGCGGTGCGGCGGCCACGATGGCGGGCAGTCGGCGCCCGGGGTCGCAGAGGATGTCGATCAGCTCGTCGACCTCCTCCGGTCCGATCGGCCGGGCGTCGAGGGTCAGCGGCGCCAGTCCGTCCAACGGGCGGAGTTCGCGGACGAGTTCGCGTACCAGGGGTGGCCGTTGCGGGGGTGGTGGTGCGCCGTGGTCGGCGGCCGGCTCCCGTGCGGTCCCCTCCCGCGTGGAGCCCTCCGGTGCGGTCCCCTCGCGTGCGAACCCCTCCAGCGTGACCGCGACGAGGGCGCCGCCCTCGGGGGCGGTGACGCAGGTGACGGTGGTCCGCCAGGTGGCGTCGGTGCCGTCCTCGCGCAGTTGGAGGCGGACCGCGTGTTCGCTGCCGTCGGGGCGGTACGCGGCCTGGTTGGTGAGCACCGCCGCCTCGCCGAGGCGGTGGTGGCCGGAGTGGGTGGGCGCCCGCCCGAACCTCTCCGTGAGCCAGCCGGCGCCGACCCGTCGCACGGTGTCGATCGGCGCGTGGGCGTCGGGGACCGCGAGCACGGTCCGGTGGGCCAGGGGGCTGCTGCCGGTGTGGGTCACGCGTGGTACCTCCCGCCGCCGCGGGCCCCGGGCGGGCAGGCGGCTCGACGGTTCCAGCGGTAGCACGGTCCGGGGCGCTCCAGGCGGAAAGCGACAAAGAGCCCACGGGCGGCCCCATCGGGTGGTATACCCGGTCGGGCCGCCCGTGGGCGGGTGGTGCTCCGGCGCCACTGCGGGACGCGGGTGGCGGGGGTGCCGGCCCTCGGCCGGTACCCGGTGCCCGGTGCCGCCGGGTCAGTGCTCCCCAGCGAAGGTGAACGAGGCCAGGCGGCGGCCGGCGTACCAGACGCCGCCGACGGTGGCGAGGACCAGCAGGATCACACCGGCGGGCAGCGAGACCGTGGAGCTGACGTTGGCGCCCGTCGCCGCGATCTGCTCGGCGAGGGTGAGCGACCACTGCTGCACCGACAGGTTGCCGACGCCCGGCATCAGCCGGCCGAACAGCGCCTCCCAGATCAGCGCGTAGATGAGGCCGATCACCACGGCGTTCCGCGAGACGACGCCCAGCAGCAGGAAGATGGCGCTGTAGGCGATCACCGCGGCGGCGGTCGCCGCCGTGTAGGCGAAGGCGATGTACTGGCTGTTGCCGTTGAGGATCAGCCCGGCGACGTAGACCGGGACCACGGTGAACATGCCGGTCACCGCGACGGCGACGATGAACTTGGTGGTGATGATGGTCTGGCGGCTCACCGGCTTCGACAGCAGGTACACCACCGAGCCGTCGTCGATCTCCGGGGCGATCGAGCCGGTGCCGGCGATGACGCAGACCAGCGGCACGACCGCGGCGAGGGCGAACCCGCCGAGGACGGAGACCGTGGCGCGGTCGTCGGCGCCGCTGAGCATCCGCACCGCGACGGCGATGACGAGCAGCAGCGCGGGCAGCACGCCCATGATCAGGGCCCGTTTGCGGCCCAGCAGCGCGCGGAACGTCAGCCGGGCGACCGTGGGGTGGTAGATGGCGGTCATGGTTGCACGGTCTCCTTACGCACTGACCAGGTAGGAGAAGACGCTTTCCAGCGACTCGTCGGAGGGTGAGACCGTCAGCAGGCGGATGCCGCGTTCCCGCGCCAGCAGCGGGAGGCGTTCGGCGAAGCGGTGGAAGTCGACCGCCTCCACCTTCAACGCCTGCTCCACCGGGTCGAGTTCGAGGCCCTGGGTGCAGGGGTCGGCGATCAGCGCCGCAGCCAGCGCACGGTCGTCGCTGGAGCGGATCAGGTACTGGTGGGGCCGGTTGGTCATCAACCGCCGGATGCGGCGGAAGTCACCGGAGGCGGCGTGCCGCCCCGCCACGATCACCTCGATGTGTGTGGCGAGCTGCTCGACCTCCTCCAGGATGTGCGAGGAGAACAGGACGGTGCGCCCCTCCTCGCCCATGCGCCGCAGCAGCTCCATGAGGTGCATCCGCTGGCGCGGGTCCATGCCGTTGAACGGCTCGTCCAGCAGCAGCACCGCCGGGTCGTGCACCAGCGCGGACGCCATCTTGACCCGCTGCCGCATGCCCTTGCTGTAGGTGCCGACCGGACGGTCCGCGGCGGCGGTCATCTCGACCGTCTCCAGGGCGCGTTCGGTGGCGGCACCCGGGTCCGGCAGCCCCTGGAGCTCGGCGTTGGCGCGCACGAACTCGCGGCCGTCGAGGAACTCGTAGGTGGACTCGGTCTCCGGGACCAGCCCGATGCGGCGGTAGGCGCCGGAGTTGCGCCAGATGACCTCGCCGTCGAGGGTGACCGAACCGTCGGAGGGCGGCAGGAAGCCGCTCATCATGTGGATCAGCGTCGACTTGCCGGCGCCGTTGGGCCCCAGCAGGCCGGTGATCCCCGGCGTGATGTCGATCGACACGTCGTTGACGGCGACGACGTTCCCGAACCAGCGGGACGCCTTCTCGATGCGTACCACGGCCATGATCAGATCCCCTCCTTCCGGTAGCGGCGGAGCAGCAGGAACGCGCAGAGCGCGGTGAGGCCGACGGTGACCAGCAGGTACGCCAGCCCCATGCCGCCCGCGGACGGGTCCGCCCCCGGCGGGAAGTCGGTGGCGCCACCCAGGTAGGCGCCCTGGATGCCGTCCATGAGGGTGCCGGGCGAGAGCAGGCCGACCCAGCCCGCCGCCGTGTCGTTGCCGAGGTCGTGGAGAATCCACTGCAGCGAGGTGGCGGCGAAGAACGGCACCGTCAGCACCGCGATGACCGCGGCGACGCCGAAGCCCCGGCGCGGGGTCAGGGAGGCGACGAGCAGCGCGATCGCCGCGTGGAGCAGCGCGAAGACGACGGCGCCGGCGATCCCCTGGAGGAAGCCCACGGTCTGGTCGCCGGCGTCCAACTCGGCCAGCAGCGCCCCGACGTAGAGCACCAGCAGCGGCAGCGCGGTGAAGAGGAAGATCGCGATGCTCAGCGCCGTCAGCTTGGACGCGACGTAGTCGGCCCGCTCCAGCGGCCGGGAGAAGTAGAGCGGGATGGTGCGGTACCGCAGGTCCAGCGAGACCATCTGCGGGGCGGCCAACGCGATGTACAGACCGAGGACCGGCTGGAGCATCACCGCGTACCGGGTGTACTCCAGCGGCAGTTCGTCGGTGTTGGTCACCAGCGAGACGGCGACCATGATCACGGCGGGAAAGACCATGATCGCGAGCAGCAGCATCGGCAGGATCTTCGACTTCGCCGAGCGGCCGATGCCGAAGGCGCCGCGCACCGACTGCTCCACCAGTGCGCGCCGGGCGTGCGAGCGTCCCAGCCGGGGGCCGTCGTAGCCGCGGTAGCCGATGTTGTGGATGCGGGCGTCGCCGCGGGCGGTGGCGTTCCCGGCGGCGTGCCCGGCGGGGGTCCCGCCGGTGGTGGCCGGGTCGGCGGCGTGGTCATTCGGCACGGCGGTCCGCTCCTTCCTGTGCGGCCGGGGCGGGGGCGGCCGGGGCCGGGGTCGCGGGGTGGGACGGGTCGGCGGTCGCGCCGTCCGCCCGGGTGGAGAACACCTCGGCGATACGGCGGCGGCGCTGCTCCATCCGGACCAGGCCGAGGCCCAGGTCGGTGATGGTGTCGCGCACCGTGTCGTAACCGCGGTCGCCGGCCTCGCCGGGCGGGATGTCGACCATGACCAGCTGACCGCCCTCGCGGCGCACGGTGACGCCGGCGGTGACCAGCGCGTCGTGGAGCGCGGTGGCGCCGCTGGGGTGCGTGTCGCTGTCGGTGACCTCGACCGCCAGGGTGGTGGTGGAGGAGGTGAACCCGCCGATCGGCTCCGAGCGCAGCAGCCGGCCGCCGTCGATGACGACGACGTGGTCGGAGACCCGCTCCAACTCGCCCAGCAGGTGGGAGGTGGTGAGGACGGAGATGCCGAAGTCCGTGTGGACGCGGCGGATCAGCGCCAGCATCTCGTCCCGCCCGGCCGGGTCGAGCCCGTTGGTCGGCTCGTCCAGCAGCACCAGCCGCGGGTCGTGCACCAGCGCCTGCGCCAGCTTCACCCGCTGCTTCATGCCGGTCGAGTAGCCGCCCATCGGGCGGTAGCGCTCCTCGTACAGGCCGACATGGCGCAGCGTGTCCGCCGTACGCTCCCGTGCGGCGGCGCGCGGCAGCCCCGACATGCGGGCCATGTGGACGACGAACTCGGTGGCGGGCACGTCGGGCGGCAGGCAGTCGTGCTCCGGCATGTAGCCGACCTGTTCGCGGATGGCCGCGCCCTCGGTCGCCGAGTCCTTGCCGAGTACGCGCGAGGTGCCTTCGCTGGCCGGTGCGAGGCCGAGCAGGAGTTTGATGAGGGTCGACTTACCGGCTCCGTTGGCGCCGACCAGACCGGTGACACCCGGTCCGATCGACACGGTGAGCCGGTCCAGCGCGGTAACCCCTGGGTACCGCTTGCTGAGCCCCTCCGTCACGATCACAGTCACCCGGATGACGCTACCGGCCCGCCGCGCGCCGGGCGTCCGCCGAAGGTCTCGTCACCACCGGCCCGCCGTCGTCCCCTGGTCGGACGTCCCGTAGGGGGCGGGCCGGGCCGGGTGAGGGTCGGCCGACCAGGTCGGTCGACCGGTTCGCCCCACCGGTCGCCTCCGCCCCGCGCGCCGCTCCGGGCACGGGGATTCCGCCCGTGCCTCACCCCCACATCCGCCTCGCGCCGGACGTTAGCTGTGCGGTGCAACGGGGCAGGCGCACGCCCGGACGCGGCCGATACCGCGCGAAACGAACGCAGCGGACGGGGCCGGGAGGTGAGTGGGCGCATGCGGAGGAACCGGACCGCCCGTGCATCCGCCGCCCCGTCCCCGAACCCGGACGGCGCCCCGGCGCCACCGGCCACCCCCGGGCCGAGCAGCCGGCCGGCCGGGCCGCGGCGCACCCGCCGACTCGTCGTGGCCACCGCGTTCCTCGGCGGCCTGCTCGCGGCCGTCTTCCTCTACTCCGGGTCGATGTCCACCTCGGGGATCGTCGCCGCGCAGGAGGACCGCTGGTTCGTCGTCCTGCTGCCGGTGTCGTTCC
>NZ_JAAVJD010000137.1 GCF_012033735.1 Streptomyces lonarensis
GGGCCGGCCGGCCCCGCCCCGGCCGGGTGGGGCGGCCGAACGGTCTTGGTGCATCGTCGTCCCCTCCGGGTGTCCCGCCGGTGCGGGGCGCTCGCCCGCCCGGGGCGGGCCGGCTCAGTTCCGGTCCGCGTCCGGGGCGTCCACGAGGTCGTGTACGGCGGCGGCGAAGGCGTCGCCCCGCTCGTTGTAGTTGGTGAACATGTCCATGGAGGCGCAGGCGGGTGCCAGCAGGACGGTGTCACCGGGGCGGGCCAGCCGCGACGCCTCGCGGACGGCGGCCGCCATCGCTCCAGTGTCGGTCCGGTCGATGTCGGACACCGGCACATCCGGGGCGTGTCGCGCCAGTGCTTCCGCGATGAGGGCCCGGTCGGCGCCCAGCAGCACGACGCCGCGGAGCCGTTCGGCCGCACCGGCGGTCAGCTCGTCGAAGGTGGCGCCCTTGGCGAGGCCGCCGGCGATCCAGACGATCGACGGGTAGGCGGCCAGCGACGCCTGGGCGGCGTGGGTGTTGGTCGCCTTGGAGTCGTCGACCCAGGCCACGTCACCGATGTCGGCGACGTGGGCGATGCGGTGGGCGTCGGGCCGGAAGGCCCGCAGCCCGTCGCGGACGGCGACCGGTTCCACGCCCCAGGCGCGGGCCAGTGCCGCGGCGGCCAGGGCGTTGGCGATGTTGTGCGGGGCGGCGGGCCGGACGTCCGCGACGGCGGCCAGCTCGGCCGCTGCGCGCTGCCGGTCGGTGACGAACGCGCGGTCGACCAGCAGGTCCTCGACCACGCCGACCTGCGAGGGGCCGGGGGTGCCGAGGGTGAAGCCGATGGCACGGCAGCCCTCGACGACGTCGGCCTCGCGCACCAGCGCCTCGGTCGCCGGGTCGGCGGCGTTGTACACGCATGCGACGCGGTTGCCCTCGTAGGCCCGGCCCTTGTCCGCGGCGTAGGCCGCCATGGAGCCGTGCCAGTCGAGGTGGTCGGGGGCGAGGTTGAGGACGGCGGCGGAGTGTGCCCGCACGCTCGGCGCCCAGTGCAGCTGGTAGCTGGAGAGTTCGACGGCGAGGACGTCGTAGGGCTCGCCGGAGAGCACCACGTCGACGATGGGCGTCCCGATGTTGCCGACCGCCGCGGTGCGGGCACCGGAGGCGGCGAGGATCGAGGCGAGCATCTGAACGGTGGTGGTCTTGCCGTTGGTCCCGGTGACGACCAGCCAGTCGGCGGGCGGCGTGCCGTCCGCGGCCGGGCGGCGCAGCCGCCAGGCCAGCTCGACATCGCCGATCACCTCGACGCCCGCGGCCGCCGCGGCGGCGAAGAGCGGGCTGTCGGGCTTCCAGCCCGGCGAGGTCACGACCAGGTCGGTGCCCTCCGGCAGGGTGGCGCCGTCGCCGAGGCGGACCTCGACGGCGGGGCCGGCCCCGCCGTCGGAGACGGGGCCGGTGAGGCGGTCGGCGGCGGCGCGCGGGCGGGGCCCGTCGCCGCCGTCGACGACGGTGACGCGGGCGCCCGCGGCGGCCAGCGCGCGTGCCGCACTGGCCCCGCTGACACCGAGTCCGGCCACGGTGACGTGGCGGTCGGTGAACTCCGCGCCCGTCATCGGCTGGTCGCCCAGGTGCCGTAGAAGATGCCGAGTCCGACGATGACGCAGATCCCCTGAATGATCCAGAACCGGACCACCACCAGGACCTCGCTCCACCCCTTCAGCTCGAAGTGGTGCTGGAGCGGCGCCATCTTGAAGACGCGCTTGCCGGTGAGCCGGAACGAACCGACCTGGATGACCACCGACATGGTGATCAGGACGAACAGACCGCCCAGGACGGCGACGAGCAGCTCGGTGCGGGAGACGATCGCCAGGCCGGCGAGGGCACCGCCGAGGGCGAGCGACCCGGTGTCGCCCATGAAGATCTTCGCGGGCGAGGTGTTCCACCACAGGAAGCCGAAGAGCGCTCCCATCAGCGCGGCGGCGACCACGGCGAGGTCGAGCGGGTCGCGGACCTCGTAGCAACCGGGCCCGGCGGTCAGCTCGTTGGCGCAGGTCTGGCCGTACTGCCAGACGCCGATGAAGACGTAGGCGCCGAAGACCATCACCGAGGCGCCGGTGGCCAGGCCGTCCAGACCGTCCGTCAGGTTCACACCGTTGGACATGGCCAGGATCATGAACAGGGCCCAGACGACGAACAGCACCGGGCCGATGGACCAGCCGAAGTCCTGGACGAACGACAGGTGGGTCGAGGCCGGGGTCAGTCCGCGGGAGTCCGCGAAGTTCAGCGCCAGGACCGCGAAGGCCACACCGACGATGAGCTGGCCCAGCATCTTCGCCTTGGCCCGCAGGCCGAGGCTCCGCTGCTTGACGATCTTGATGTAGTCGTCGAGGAAGCCGACCAGGCCCATACCGGCGAAGAGGAACAGCACCAGCAGACCGGAGACGGTCGGCATGGCGCCGGTGACCGCCTTCGTCACGAAGTACGCGATCAGCGTGGCCAGGATGAACGCGATGCCACCCATGGTCGGGGTGCCGCGCTTGCTGTGGTGGTCCCGGGGGCCGTCGTCCCGGATGAACTGGCCGTAGCCCTTGCGGGCGAGCAGCTTGATCAGCAGCGGGGTGCCGATCAGGGTCAGGAAGAGCCCGATGACCCCGGAGAAGAGGATCTGCCTCATCGGGCGGCGACCCCGCCTTCGGTATCACCGAGCAGGTCGATGGCGACCCTCTCCAGACCCACGGCTCGCGATGCCTTCACCAGCACCACATCTCCCGACCGCAGCTCGTCCCGCAGCAGCTCCAGCGCTGCCTGAGCGTCGGACACGTGCACCGACTCCTCACCCCACGAACCCTCGTTCTTGGCACCCATGTCCAGCCACGCGGCCTCCAGGCCGCCGACCGACACGAGTTTGCTGACGTTGAGCCGGACGGCGAGCCGTCCGATGGCGTCGTGCTCGGCCTGCGAATCGTCCCCCAGCTCGGCCATCTGGCCGAGCACCGCCCAGGTGCGTCCTCCGTGCCCCATGGTGGCGAGCGTCTTGAGCGCCGCGCGCATGGAGTCCGGATTGGCGTTGTAGGCGTCGTTGACGATCGTCACACCGTCCGCGCGCTCGGTGACCTCCATCCGCCATCTGGAGAGCGGGCCCGCGGACGACAGCGCTTCGGCGATCTGCGTTGCGGGCATGCCCAGTTCATGGGCGACCGCGGCTGCCGCCAGCGCGTTCGACACGTGGTGCTCACCGTACAGGCGCATGGTCACACCGCTGCGCCCGGTGGGGGTGCACAGGGTGAACGAAGGCCGTCCGTCGGAGCCGAGACGCGCCTCTTCCGCCCGGATGTCGGCCTCGCCCGACTCGCCGAAGAACACCACCCGGGCGCGGGTCCGGGCGGCCATCGCGCGCACCAGCGGATCGTCGGCGTTGAGCACCGCGACACCGCCCTCATCTGCGGCGGGCAGCGCTTCGACCAGCTCGCCCTTGGCCTGCGCGATGCGGTCCTGACCGCCGAACTCGCCCACGTGCGCGGTCCCGACGTTCAGCACCACACCGATGCGCGGCGGGGTCAATTCGGCCAGGTACCGGATGTGTCCGACGCCACGTGCCCCCATCTCCAGGACCAGGTGCCGCGTCCCGGCGTCGGCGCGCAGCGCGGTCAGCGGCAGGCCGATCTCGTTGTTGAGCGAACCCGGCGTCCACACCGTGGGGCCCAGCTCGCGCAGCAGCTGCGCGATCAGGTCCTTGGTGGAGGTCTTGCCCGAGGAGCCGGTCAGCGCGACAAGGGTCGCGCCCAGCTCCCGCACGGTGTGCCGGGCGAGTGCGCCGAGCGCCGCCGTGACGTCGTCCACCAGCACGGCGGGGACACCGACCGGCCGGGTGGCCAGCACGGCGGCGGCGCCGGCCCCGACGGCCGCGGCGGCGTAGTCGTGCCCGTCGACCCGCTCGCCCTCGAAGGCGGCGAACAGCACCCCGGGAGCGGCCTCGCGGGAGTCGATGACGGCGGGGCCGGTGACCGTCGCGTTCAGCGGGTCGGCCCCGGGGTCCGTGTCCGGGGCGACGGGCAGCCCGTGCGGCTTCCCGTCGACGACGGCGGCGAGTTCGGCGATGGAGAGGGGGATCATGCGGTGTCCTGGTCCGTCCCTGGGCTGGGTGTGGCGGAGGCGTGGCCGGCGCGCTCGATGGCGGCACGCAGCTCGGTCCGGTCGTCGAAGTTGCGGATGACACCGGCGATGTCCTGGCCCTGCTCGTGGCCCTTGCCGGCGACCACCACGGTGTCGCCGGGCTCGGCGCGGGCGACGGCGGCGGCGATGGCCGCGGCGCGGTCCTCCTCCACCAGCACGGTGCCGCGGTCGTGGCTGGGCACCTGGGAGGCGCCGGTGAGCATGGCGGCGAGGATCGCCAGCGGGTCCTCCGAGCGGGGGTTGTCGGAGGTGAGGACGGCGGTGTCGGAGAGGCGGGCGAGGGCGGCGCCCATCGCGGTGCGCTTGTGCGGGTCGCGGTCGCCGCCGCAGCCGAGGACGGCGTGCACCCGGCCGTCGGTGATCTTCCGCACGGCGTGCAGCACCGACTCCACCGCGTCGGGTTTGTGGGCGTAGTCCACGACCGCGAGGTAGGGCTGGCCGGCGTCGACCCGCTCCAGCCGGCCGGGGACGCCCGGCACCCGGGCGATGCCGTCGGCGGCCTGCTGCGGGTCGGCGCCGGCGGTGGCGAGCGCGGCGATGGCGGCGAGCGTGTTGGCGACGTTGAACTCGCCGGGCAGCGGCGCCTGTGCGCGGACCACGACCCCGTCCGGGCCGTGCGCGGTGAAGGTCGACCCCATCGGGCCCGCCTCCACCCCGCTCGCCCGCCAGTCGGCGTCGGGGTGACCCTCCGCCGAGTAGGTGGTGAGCGGCACCTGCGCCTCGCGGACCAGCCGCTGCCCCCACTGGTCGTCGATGTTGACGACGCCGGTGCGGGAGCGCGCCGGGGTGAACAGCTGCGCCTTCGCCCGGAAGTAGTCCTCCATGTCCGGGTGGAAGTCCAGGTGCTCGGGGCTGAGGTTGGTGTACACGGCGATGTCGAAGACGCAGCCGTCCACCCGGCCCAGCACCAGCGCGTGGCTGGAGACCTCCATGGCCAGCGAGGTGACCTTGTGCTCCCGCATGACGGCGAACAGCGCCTGGAGGTCGGTGGCCTCCGGGGTGGTCCGCTCCGATTTGATCCGCTCGTCCCCGATGCGGGTCTCGACGGTGCCGATCAGCCCCGTCTGACCGCCGTCCGGGGCCGCGGCGCGCAGCGCGCCGTCCACCAGGTAGGCGGTGGTGGTCTTGCCGGAGGTGCCGGTGATGCCGATGCGCAGCATCGCGGCGCCCGGGTCGCCGTAGACGGTGACCGCGAGCTGTCCCATCACGGCCCGCGGGTCGGGCACGGTGAGGACGGGAAGACCGGTGGCGGCGGCGCGCTCGGTGCCGGCGGGGTCGGTCAGGACCGCCGCGGCGCCGAGGAACGCGGCCTGGGCGACGAAGTCGGCGCCGTGGAACCGGGCGCCCGGGAGCGCGGCGTAGATGTCGCCGGGGCGCACCGCGCGGGAGTCGTGGGTGATGCCGGTGGCCGCCGGGCCGCCCGCCTCGCCGCCCTCCTCGGACGGGCCCCCGGGCCCGTCGGTCGTCCGGGGGGAGGCTGCCGCTGTCAGGTCAGCGTCCGCGGCGCGGGCCAGCTCGGCCAGCGGAACCGGTCGGACGTGCTGTGGCCTGGGCAGCGCGGGCTGGGTCTTGTCACCGTGTCGCACGGCGGTGAGCGTACCGGGCTCGGCGGGGGTGTCGCGACGTGAGCCCTCCGGCCCGCCCGGGGTCGCTGCCCCGGAGGGGCCCTTCCGGTCCTCACCGGTGATGATCTTCACGTGGGCTCCGCTCGTTCTCGTCATTCGTCGGGGTCGAAGGTGGTCGGCAGGGTGACGGCGTCCTCCCCGCTGGGCGCGACATGGAGCGCCTTGAGGGAGAACTCCATGACCTGGCGGAAGACCGGGCCGCACACCTGGCTGCCGTAGTAGCCGCCCTCGGTGGGGTTCTGCACCGCGCAGTAGACGGTGACCTGCGGGTCGTCCGCCGGGGCGAAGCCGGCGAAGGAGGCGGTGTAGCCGTCGTAGCGTCCGGTCTCCGGGTCCACCCGGTTGGAGGTGCCGGTCTTGCCGGCGACGCGGTAGCCGGGGATGCGCGCGGCGCCGCCGGTCCCCCACTCCTCGTCGTGGACGACCGTCTCCAGCATCGCGGTGAGCTGCCGGGCGGTCTCCTCGCTGATGACGCGCTCCCGGTCGGGCTCGGCCGACTCCTGGTACTGGCCGTCCGGGCCGGTGGTGCCGCGGACGAGGCGGGGCGCGACGCGCTCCCCGCCGCCGGCGACGGTGGAGTAGACCGAGGCCGCCTGCACGGCGTTGACGGAGAGTCCCTGCCCGAAGGAGACGGTGTACTGCTGCGAGGCGTTCCAGTCCTGCGGCGGCGCGAGGATGCCCGCCGTCTCGCCGGGGAACGCCAGCCCGGTGGGCCGGCCGAACCCGAAGTCGGCCAGGTAGCGGTGGAGGATCTCGTTGGCCTCGGGCTGCTCGTCGGAGAGGGTCTCGGTGGCCAGGATGGTGCCGATGTTGCTGGACTTCGCCAGCACCCCGGCCAGCGTCAGGTAGTACGTGTCGTGGTCGTGGTCGTCGGCGAAGGCGCGGTCGGCGCGCGGCAGCCGGTTGGGCACGGTGACGTGGGTGTCGGGGGCGGCGCTGCCCTCCTCCAGGACGGCGGCCATGGAGATGAGCTTGCTGGTGGAGCCGGGTTCGAACGCGTCGGAGAGGGCGGGGTTGCCCAGCGTGCCCGGCTCGGCGCGGCCGTAGTTGTTCGGGTCGTAGCCGGGGGCGGAGGCCATCGCGAGGATCTCGCCGGAGGCGACGTCCTGGACGACGACGTACCCGCCGTCGGCGGCGGAGGCGTCGACCTGCGCGGCGATGGCGGACTGCGCCGCCCACTGGATGTCGCGGTCGATGGTGAGCTCTATGTCGGTGCCGGGGACGGCGGGCTGCTCGGTGGAGCCGGCCGTCGGGACGCGGCGGCCGCCGGACTGCGCGTAGCGCATGGTGCCGTCCTCGCCCGCCAGCTGCGGGTCGAGCTGGGCCTCGATGCCGCCGCCGCCGACGCCCTCGCTGTTGACGAAGCCCATGACGCCGGCGGCGAGTTCCCCCGCCGGGTAGACGCGCTTGGGGTTCTTCTCGCGGAAGATCCCCGTCAGCACCTGGTGCCCGGAACCCTCCCGCACCCGCTCGGCCAGGGTGCGGCGCAGGTCCTGGATCTGCGCCCAGGCCTGCGGGGTCTGCTGCCGGGCGAGGACGGCGTACTGGGACCCGGGGTTGTCCAGCAGCTGCGTGAGACGCTCCTCCTCCTGGTCGAGGATGGGGGCGAGCAGCGCCGCGGCCTGGGCGGGCCCGTCGTCGGTGTCGGTGTGCTCCTCGGTGAAGAGCGAGGGGTCGGCGATGATGTCGTAGGCGTCGACGGTGGTGGCCAGGGCGGTGCCGTGGCGGTCGGTGATGTCGCCGCGCTCCGCGGAGATCGGGACGGTCACGAACCGGTTGACCTGCGCCTTGTCGGCGTAGGCGGTGGCGTCCACCGCCTGGACCTGCACCAGCCGCACGGTGAAGACCAGCATCACCAGCGTGAGGCCGAGACCGATGAGCCGCAGCCGCGGCCGGGGGCTGCCCAGGCGCAGCGGTTCGTTCCGGGGGGCCGGGCGGGGCCGGGGCGGGCGTTCTGCGCTCACGGGGCGACCTCCAGGGGCTCGTTGGGGCGCGGCGGGCCCTGCGGTGCCGGGCCGGCGCCGGCGGGGGCGCCGGCGGCTCGGCCGCCGGGCTCCGCGTCGGCGGACGGGGCGGCGGTGTCCGTCACCGGGTCGGCGTCGGTGCCGGCCGCGTCGGCAGCGTCGTCCGGGGACTCGGCGTCGGGGCCGGCCGCGCCGTCCGCGTTGTCGGCGTCATCCGTGTTCTCCGGGTCCTCGGCGTCCGCGTCGGCCTCCGGGTCCTCGTCGTCCGGTGCCGCCGCGGAGTCGTCCGGGTCGTCGGTCTCTTCGGGCTCGTCCGGGTCGGCGGTCTGCTCGGGCCCCGGCTCCGCCTCGGGCGCCGGGTCCACCACCGGCTCCTCCTCCTGCTCCTCCGGCGGCGGCGCGGGCACCGGGTCGCCGAGGAAGGAACCGTCCGGGGCGAGGAAGACCGGCGGGCCGCCGGGGACCAGGCCGAGCTCCCGGGCCCGCTCGGCCAGGGCGTCCGGCGCGGAGAAGCCGTCGACCTCGGCCTGGAGCGACTGCTGCTCGTCCCGCGCGTCCTGCGCCTGGCGGCGCAGTTCGCTCAGCTCGAACGAGCCCTGGTTGAGCGCGGCGTTCAGCAGGAGCAGCGACAGCATGCCCGCGCCGAGCAGCACCACGATCAGCAGCACGAACGGCGTGCGTGCGGCGGCGTTGCCCGACGAGGAGCCGGGGCCGAGCCCCGTCAACCGGGCGAGCCGCGCCTGCGCCCCGGTGGCCGGCCCCTTGCCGGACGGGCTCACGCCCGTGCCTCGCGCACGCGTTCGGCGGCGCGCAGCCGGGCCGGCGCCGCGCGGCGGTTCTCCGCGACCTCCGCCTCGTCGGGCAGCTCGGCGCCGCGAGTCAGCAACCGCAGCCGGGGCTGGTACTCCTCGGGGACGACCGGCAGTCCGGGGGGCGCGGTGGAGGCCGCTCCGGCCGCCAGCACCTTCTTGACCAGGCGGTCCTCCAGCGAGTGGTAGGACAGCACGACCACGCGGCCGCCGACCGCCAGCGTGTCCACCGCCGCCGGCACCGCGCGTTCCAGCACCGACAGCTCGCCGTTGACCTCGATCCGCAGCGCCTGGAATGTGCGCTTCGCGGGGTTGCCCCCGGTGCGCATCGCCGCCTGCGGCAGCGCCTCCCGGATGAGCGCGACCAGTTCGGCGCTGCCGCGCAGGGGCGTGGTCTCCCGGCGGCGGACGACCGCTTCGACGATCTTCCGAGCGAACTTCTCCTCGCCGTAGGCGCGCAGGATGCGCACCAGGTCGCCCGGCGGGTAGGTGTTGAGCACCTCGGCCGCGCTGAGTCCGGTGGTCTGGTCCATGCGCATGTCCAGCGGGGCGTCCTGCGCGTAGGCGAACCCCCGCTCGGCCTCGTCGAGTTGCATGGAGGAGACGCCGAGGTCGAACAGCACGCCCCGCACCGGCCCGGTCCCCAGGCGTTCCAGGACGTCGGGGAGTTCGTCGTAGACGGCGTGGACCAGCGTGACGCGGTCCCCGAACCGTTCCAGCCGCTCGCCCGCGAGCCGGAGCGCCGAGGGGTCGCGGTCCAGACCGATCAGCCGGGCCTGGGGATGGGCTTCGAGCAGGGCCTCGCTGTGACCGCCGAGCCCCAGCGTGCAGTCCACCACGGTGGCGCCGGGCTCTTCCAGTGCGGGCCCCAGCAGCTCCAGGCAGCGCCGGAGGAAGACGGGGCGGTGCCGGTCTGCTGCCGGCCGGTCGTTGGTGGTGGACATGGGCCTTCCGAAAAGGTGACCGCCGGGGTCGGCGAAGGGGAGAAAAGCGACACGGACGACGGGTGTGCGCAACCCTAGTCCACCTGATTCCGGGGTCAATCACTGCGCCGGACCCGTGTGGCGGGCCCCGCGCGGGCTCCTCGGCAGCCCGCCGCCCAACGCCCGCGCGGGCCGCGCGCGGCGGGGTGATCCCGGTCACCCCGGCGCGCCGCGGGACCGGTCGTACCCGGACGCAGCAGACCGCCGTGGCGCCGCACGCACGGGCGGCGGGTGACGAGGGGGCGTGAAACCGGTGTTCCGTACTAACGTCTGCGGCATGTCTTCATCGGTCACCGATCAGCTGGTAGATGCCAACAGGCAGTACGCCTCGGGGTTCACGGACCCGGGCATGGACGCCCGTCCGACCCGCAAGGTGGCGATCGTCGCCTGCATGGACGCCCGCCTCGACCTGCACTCCGCCCTCGGCCTGGACCTGGGCGACTGCCACACCATCCGCAACGCGGGCGGGGTCGTCACCGACGACATCATCCGTTCGCTCACCATCAGCCAGCGGGCGCTGGGCACCACCTCGGTCGTGCTGATACACCACACCGGCTGCGGCCTGGAGAAGCTGACGGAGGACTTCCGCACCGAACTTGAGCTGGAGGTCGGCCAGAAGCCCAGCTGGGCGGTGGAGTCCTTCACCGACCTCGACCAGGACGTGCGGCAGTCCATGAACCGGGTGCGGCGCTCGCCGTTCCTCCTGCACACTGATGACGTCCGCGGGTTCGTGTTCGACGTGACGACCGGCCTGCTCCGGGAGGTCCCCGCGGTCAGCCCGTCGCCCTGCCGGTGACGCCGGACGCGATTGTGTGAAGAATGCTCTCGCGCGGTGTGCGCCCCCGGCAGGGTGGCGCACACCGACCAACGACGGCCCACCCCCGGGGTGCGGCGGAGCGGCGAGAGGGGCCGAGGAGAACCGGTGACGACCTACGAGGGCCAGAGCACACTCGGTGAGCTGGGCGCGACCGCGGACGCGGTGCGGCGCGCCATGGAGAGCGTCATCGAGGGCAAACCGGAAGTCGTGCGCGTCTCCCTGACCGTGCTGCTCGCCGGCGGGCACCTGCTGCTGGAGGACGTACCGGGCGTCGGCAAGACGATGCTCGCCAAGGCGCTGGCCCGCTCGGTCGACTGCTCGGTGCGCCGCATCCAGTTCACGCCCGACCTGCTCCCCTCGGACATCACCGGCGTCAGCATCTACGACCAGGAGCGCCGGGAGTTCGAGTTCAAGCCGGGGGCGGTCTTCTCGCAGATCGTCATCGGCGACGAGATCAACCGCGCCTCCCCCAAGACGCAGTCGGCGCTGCTGGAGGCGATGGAGGAGCGGCAGGTCACCGCCGACGGCGAGACCTACCGGCTGCCGGAGCCGTTCATGGTGGTCGCGACGCAGAACCCGGTCGAGATGGAGGGCACCTACCCGCTGCCGGAGGCGCAGCGGGACCGCTTCATGGCCCGGGTCTCGATGGGCTACCCCTCCTTCGACGCCGAGCTGCGGATGATGGAGAGCCACGGCGAGGCCTCGCCGTTGGACGGGCTGCGGCCCGTCGTCCAGGCGCACCAGCTGGTCAAGCTGATGGAGGCGGTGCGCGGCGTCCACGTCTCGGCCCCGGTCCGCCACTACGCTCTCGGACTGCTGGACGCCACCCGCAGCCACCCCGAGATCCGTCTCGGCGCCTCGCCGCGCGCCGGTCTGCAGCTGCTGCGCGCCGCCAAGGCCGCGGCGGCGCTCGGCGGCCGCGAGTACGTGCTGCCGGACGACGTGCAGTCGCTCGCGGTGCCGGTGCTGGCGCACCGCCTGCTGCCCACGGCGCAGGCGCAACTCAACCGCCACACCACGGAGGACTTCGTCCAGGAGATCCTGGCGCACACCCCGATGCCCGACGCGTACGCGCAGCGCCGGGGATTCTGATGCCGGAGGCCGGCGACCCGGACCGGGGACCGCTGCGCGCCGCGTTCAGTGGACTGACCACCCGCGGCCGCTCCTTCCTGGCGGCGGGTGCCGCCGCCGCCGTCTGCGCCTACCTGCTGGGTCAGGAGGACCTGCTGCGCATCGGGGCGCTGCTCGCGCTCCTGCCGCTGCTGTGCGTCGTGGTGCTGCACCGCACCCGCAGCCGGGTGACCGCGGCCCGGCAGCTGGCCCCCGCCCGTGTCGCGGCGGGATCGGAGTCCCGGGTGCGGCTGCGGCTGGAGAACACCGCCCGCGGCGTGCCGACGGGGCTGCTGATGCTGCAGGACCGGGTGCCGTACGTGCTGGGGCCACGCCCGCGGTTCGTCGTGGACCGCATCGAGTCCGGCGGCCGGCGCGAGGTCACCTACCGGGTCCGCTCCGACCTGCGGGGGCGCTACCCGCTGGGGCCTCTCCAGCTCCGGCTGACGGACCCGTTCGGCCTCGTCGAACTGAACCGTTCGTTCACCGCGTTCGACGTGATGACGGTGCTGCCGAAGATCGAGCCGCTGCCGGCCACCGCGCTCGGCGGGGACGCCGCCGGCTTCGGTGAGGGCGGGCGCCGGTCGCCGGCGATCACCGGTGAGGACGACGTCATCCCGCGCGACTACCGGCACGGCGACGACGTGCGGCGGGTCCACTGGCGGTCCACGGCCCGCCGCGGCTCGCTGATGGTGCGGCGCGAGGAGCAGCCCCGCCAGGACCGCTGCACGGTGCTGCTGGACACGCGGCGGCGCGGCTACGAGCAGGACGGCGCGGACCCGGCCTTCGAACGGGCCGTCTCGGGTGCCGCCTCGGCCGTCGCGCACCTCGTGGAGCGCGGCTACGCGGTGCGGCTGGTGACCGACACCGGCGCGGTGCTGCCCGGGGAGGACGGCGAGCAGCCGGACCCGGCCGAGATCGGCGCGCTCGTCATGGACGGGCTGGCCTCGGTGGAGCACTCCGACGGCATGGGGTTCGAGGGCGCCCGGGAGGCGCTGCTGCGGCGCGACCCCGGTCTGCTGCTGGCCTTCGTGGGAACGGTGGCGAAGGAACCTGCGGCCGAACTGGCCGCGCTCCGGCGCGGCGGGGCGCCGGCGGTCGCGTTCGTCGCGGCGGGCCAGCTGGACGCCCGCCTGGAGCAGCGGCGTATGGAGCGGCTGGAGGAGGGCGGGTGGACGGTGCTGGCGCACCATCGCGACTCCTCCCTGGCAGAGTTGTGGCGGACGGCGTCGCGCGCGACGCTCGGGCGCTGACCGTCGACGGGGTGGACCGCCGCGGTCCGTGAGGCTCGGCGGCGCGACCGACAGTGGGTCGAGGAGAGGGATCATGGGCGGACGAGGCCGGATCACGGCGGTGGCCTGGGCTGCGACGATGGCCACCGCGTTCGCGCTGCTGCCGCTGGTCGAGGACCGGGGGTGGTTCCTCCAGGCGGGGCTGCTGCTGGCGCTGGTCAGCGGGGTCGGCGCGCTCGCCCGCTGGGGCGAGGTCAACGCCGCGCTGACCACCGCAGCGCAACTGCTCACCGCGGTCCTGCTCCTGACGCTCACCACCGTCCCCGAGTACGCGCTGCTGGGGCTGGTACCGGGGCCGGAGGCCATCGGTGAGCTGGGCGTGCTGTACTCGCTCGGCGCGCAGGACGTGGGGAGCTACGCCTCCCCCGCGCCGGTGACCGAGGGCATACGCCTGATGCTGCTGACCGGTGTGCTGGCCGTCGGCGTGATCGTCGACCTGTTGGCGGTGACGCTGCGCAGCGCGGCGGCGGCCGGGCTGCCGCTGCTCGCGATGTACTCGGCGGCGACCGGCATCGCCCAGGAGGGCACCGCCTGGATCTACTTCGTGGTCGCGGCCGGCGGCTTCCTGGTGCTGCTGCTCACCGAGAGCGCCACCCGGGTGTCGGCCTGGGGCCGGTTCTTCCCCGGCCCGCTGGGGCAGGGCGGCGGCGAGCCGGGGGCCGCGCGGCAGCGCGTGCCGAGGCTGCGGACCGGGCACCGCATCGGCGCCGCCGCGCTGGGTGTCGCGGTGGCGGCACCGCTGATGCTGCCCGCGCTGGGAGAGGGCCTGGTCTCGCCCCCGACGCGCGGTGGCAGCGGGTCGGGCGACTCCGACATCGGCACCATCGCCGTCAACCCCGTGGTGGCGCTGCAGGACCAGCTGAACCAGCCGTCCGACCGGACCGTCCTCACCTACGAGACGGACAGCGACCGCCCCGGCGACCTCTACCTGCGGCTGGTGTCGCTGGACCGGTTCGACGGCCGCCGCTGGTTCTCCAGCGAGAACATTCTCGACCCGATCCCGGACACCCCGTGGCCGGTCGCCGGGCTGGGCGACGAGGTGGAGCAGGCCGAGGCGGTCACCACGATCACCGCGGAACCCGAGTACGCGCAGCGCTCACTGCCGGTGCCGGTCCCCGCCCAGGAGATCACCGCCGACGGCAGCTGGGCCTACGACGCGTACTCGCGCACGCTGGTGGCCGGGCGGGGCGAAAGCTCCGCCGGGCTGGAGTACGAGGTGCGCCACCTGCTGATCGAGCCCACCGCCGCCCAGCTGGCCCAGGCTCCGGAACCTGTCAGCACCGTGATCACCGACGATTTCACCCGGGTGCCGGCCGACCTCCCGCCGCTGGTCGCACAGACGGCGGCCGAGGTCACCGCCGAGGCGACCAGCAACTACGAGCGGGCGGTCGCCCTGCAGCGGTGGTTCACCTCCGAGGGCGACTTCACCTACAACACCGACGTGGCCTCCGGCACCGGGACGGAGGCGGTGGCCAACTTCCTCCAGGCCCGCGAGGGGTTCTGCATCCACTTCGCCTTCGCGATGGCGGCGATGGCCCGCACCCTCGACATCCCCGCCCAGGTCTCCGTCGGGTTCACCCCCGGCGCCCGCCAGGCGGACGGCAGCTACGCGGTCGGGCTGCACAACGCCCACGCCTGGCCCGAGCTGTACTTCGAGGGCGTCGGGTGGACGAGGTTCGAGCCGACGCCGGGCCAGGGCAGCGCGCCGGCGTGGACGCGGCCGGAGGCGGAGAGCGCCGACCGCCCGGAGAGCGAGACCGAGGAGCCGGAGACCGGGACCACCACGCCGGAGACCGAGGAGGAGGAGCCCGCGCCCGCGCCGGAGGAGCCGCAGCGCTGCGACCCGATGCTGGAGCCGGAGGCGTGCGAGGTGCCGGTGACGGCCGAGGCCTCCGGTTCGGACACGGCGTTCGCCGTGTGGCCGTGGATCTGGGGCGCGCTGGGCGCAGCGGTGCCGGCGGCGTTGGCGCTGACCCCGTGGTTCTGGCGCCGCCGGGAGCGCGGCCGCCGGCTGGCGCCGGGGGCCGGCGTGATGGCCGCCTGGGAGGAACTGCTGGACAGCGCCTGGGACATCGGGTCTCCGCCGGTGCCGGCGGAGACGCCCCGACAGGGTGCGCAACGCGTGGTCCGCGCCGGACAGCTGGCGGAGGCCCCCTCCGCCGCCGTCCACCGGGTCGCCGACGCGGTGGAGCGGGAGCTGTACGCGCCCCGGCCCGCCGCGGCGGGGTCGGCAGGGGGCGCGGCGGTCGCCGAGGATGTGCGGACCGCTGTCGCAGCGATGCGCACCGTGCCCGAATCCCCGGCGGCCCGGACGCGCGTGGCGCTCTTCCCCGCTTCCGCCGTTCGAGTGACGCGGGCCGCCTCGCAGCGCGCGCGGGCCGTGCGGGCGGAGGCCGCCGGACGGGCGCGGCGGATCGCGCCGCGGCTCTCCCGGACCCGGGGCTGACACCCCGCGGCCGCCGGCGGGCGG
>NZ_JAAVJD010000138.1 GCF_012033735.1 Streptomyces lonarensis
TGATGTCCGATCGGGTCAGGGCTTGGCGATGACGGGAGAGCCGGTCCGGTCCGGTGACGGCGGCCCGGTCGCCGGTCGGGCGGCGGGGCGCTGCCGCGTCCTGGGGTCGGGGCGCTCGGGCGTGCCGACTCGCTCGCACCGGGCCCTGCCGCCGCGGCGCGCCGGCCGCCGCGGTCTAGGGTCGGCACATGACCCCATCCATCGCCACCAACACCCGCGTCGACCTCCCGGAGCTGCTGGAGTTCCTGCGACCCCGCCACCGGGCCGTGCTGCTGACCCGGCGCGGTGACGGCAGCCCGCAGGGCTCCCCGCTCACCTGCGGTGTCGACGACTCCGGTCGCCTCGTCATGGCCACCTATCCCGAGCGGGCCAAGACCCGCAACGCCCGCCGCGACCCCCGGGTCAGCGTCGTCGTCCTCTCCGACGAGTGGGACGGGCCGTGGGTCCAGGTCGACGGCACCGCCGAGGTGCTCGACGTACCGGAGGCGGTGGACGGACTGGTCGAGTACTTCCGCAACATCGCCGGCGAGCACTCCGACTGGGACGAGTACCGGCAGGCCATGGTCCGGCAGGGCAAGTCGCTGATCCGGGTGACCCCCGAGCGCTGGGGGCCGGTCGCGACCGGAGGCTTCCCCGCCCACCTGGCGCCCGACGCCTGACGCACCCGTGGTCGACGCGGTCGCGGTCCTCGCCGGCCCCCGCCGGCCGGGCCGGGCCTCGGGCGCGTCGACGGCCGGTCCCACCCCCCGACGGCCGTGTCCGTTTTCCGCCGGACCGCGGTGGCCCGGGGCGTCACACTGGACGGTATGAACGACGACGAGGCCCGGTACGAGGCGGTGCGCGCCCGCGACGCCCGCTTCGACGGGGTGTTCTTCACCTGCGTCACGAGTACCGGGATCTACTGCCGCCCCAGCTGCCCGGCCACCACCCCGAAGCGCGCCAACGTCCGGTTCCACCGCTCGGCCGCCGCCGCCCAGGCCGACGGTTTCCGCGCCTGCCGACGCTGCCGTCCCGACGCCGTCCCCGGCTCGGCCGAGTGGAACGCGCGGGCCGACTCGGTCGGCCGCGCCATGCTGATGATCGCCGACGGTGTGGTCGACCGCGAGGGCGTCCCGGGGCTGGCGGCCCGACTCGGCTACAGCGAGCGGCAGCTCCGCCGGCAGCTCATCGGCGAAGTGGGCGCGGGGCCGGTGGCACTCGCCCGCGCGCAACGGGCGCACGCCGCCCGGACGCTGCTGCAGACGACCGGCATCGACATCGCCGCGGTCGCCTTCGCCGCCGGGTTCTCCAGCATCCGGCAGTTCAACGAGACGGTCCGGCAGGTCTACGACCGCACCCCGGGCCAGCTGCGGGCCGCCGGCCCCGGGCCCGCCCCGGGCGCGGGCGACGGGGGGATCGCCCTCCGCCTCGCCCATCGCGGGACCCTCGACACCGACCAGGTCTTCGGCTTCCTCGCACGCCGGGCCGTGCCCGGGATCGAGGAGGTCGTCGGTGAGCCCGGCTCCCGCGCCTACCGCCGCACGCTCCGCCTGCCGCACGGCCACGGCGTCGCGGAGGTGGGGGAGGCGGGCGGCGCGGGATGGCTGCCCGCCCGGCTGGCCCTGAGCGACCCCCGCGACCTCACCGCCGCCGTGCAGCGGGTACGCCGGCTGTTCGACCTGGACGCCGACCCGTACGCCGTCAGTGAGCGGCTCGCGGGCGACCCGGCCCTCGGCGCGGCCGCCGCGGCGCGCCCCGGGGTGCGGTCCCCCGGCACCACCGACCCCGACGAGCTGGCCGTCCGGGCCGTGCTCGGCCAGCAGGTCACCGTGACCGCGGCGCGGAAGCTCGCCGCCGACCTGGTCGCCGACCGCGGCGAGCCGCTTCCCGCCCCCGACGGCGGCCTGACCCGTCTCTTCCCCCGCGCGGCCGACCTCGCCGACGCACCGCTCCGGGAGCTGCGGATGCCGGAGAGCCGCCGCGCCGCCCTCCGGGCGCTGACCGCCGCGCTCGCCGACGGCGGACTCGTCCTGGACCCCGGAGCCGACCGCGAGGAGGCGGAGCACCGGCTGCTCGCCCTCCGCGGCATCGGCCCGTGGACCGCCGGGTACGTGCGGATGCGTGCCCTGGGCGACCCCGACGTCATGCTCACCGGCGACACCGGCGTCCGCCAGGGCGTGCGGCTGCTGGGCTGCGCCCAGGACGACGCGGTTCGGTGGCGGCCCTGGCGGAGCTACGCGCTGCACCACCTGTGGCTCGCCGCGGCCGGGGCGAGCAGCAGCCCGGCGCCTCCACCCCGCGCCCGTCGCCCGCGCCCCCGGACGCTGCCGCGCCCCGCCGCCCGACCGGCGACCGGGCCGCCGTCACCGGACCGGACCGGCTCTCCCGTCATCGCCAAGCCCTGACCCGATCGGACATCACATCATGCTCTACACCGTCCTCCCCGGCCCCCTCGGCGAGATGACCCTCGCCGGGCCGCGCCCGGACGTCCTGGCCCACCTCACCTTCGCCGGGCAGAAGTACGAACCGGAGATCGCCGGGGAATGGCAGCGGGACGACACCGCCTTCCCCGAGTCCACCCGCCAGCTCGCCGCGTACTTCGCCGGGGAGCTCAAGGAGTTCGACCTCGACGTCGAGGTGGAGGGCAGCGAGTTCCGGCGGCGGGTCTGGAGCGCCCTCGACGCGGTGCCGTACGGCACCACCGTCACCTACGGCGCCCTCGCCGTCGCGGCGGGACTGCCGGTCAACGCCGTCCGGGCCGTGGGCGGCGCCGTCGGCCGCAACCCGATCAGCGTCGTGCGCCCCTGCCACCGGATCGTCGGGGCCAACGGAACGCTCACCGGGTACGCGGGGGGCGTGGACCGCAAACGCCACCTGCTCTCCCTGGAAGGCGTCCTGCCGCAGGGGCTGCTGATCTGAGCGGGCGTCGGACCGCCGCCTCGTCCCGCCCCCGCGCTCAGGCGGGGGGCGAGGCGGGCGGCGGTCGGTGCGGCCGGTCCGGGCCTCCCGACACCAGCTCCTCCAACCGGTTCATGGAGACCTGCACACCGGCCTCCATCCCCGTGCCGAGCTGCGCGTCGCGGTGCGCGGACCGCTCGTGGAGCACATCCAGGGTGAGGGTGGTGACGCCGTGCTCGTCCTCGTCGAACTGCACCGTGTCGAGCGCCGCCGCCTCCGGCATCCCCTCGTAGACCTCGGTCGTGACCAGCAGGTGCGGCGGCCGCAGCTCACGGAACTCGCCGTGGAAGGCCACGTCGTCACCGCCGTCACCGCCGTCGCCGCCGGGCTCGTGGACCACGTACCGCCAGGTGCCGCCCGGGCGGGGGTCGATCTCGCACACCCGCCAGGACGACGTGGCGAAGCCCCACCACTGCCGCACCAGCCCCGGGGTGGTCCAGGCACGGTAGAGATCGGCGGCGGACGCGTCGAAACGGCGGACGATGCGGATGCCGCGATCCGACGGCAGGGTCACCACGGCCGAGTCGTGGCGGTCGACGTGGTCGCTCATGGGCACCTCCTCGGCCCATGGTCCGACGGACGGACGCGGCACGCGACCGGGCACCGCCGAGCGCGTGCGCCGAGCACTCCCGCCGCCCGGGCGCGGGACACCCGACGCCGACTCTGCGGGCGAGGAGCACACGAGGGCGGGCCGGCGCGGTGGCGCCGGCCCGCCCTCGTGCGGTGCGCCCGGCTCAGTCGAACTGCTTCTCGATCTGCGCGAGCTTGGCCTCCAGCGTGTCCAACGGCGCCCTGCCGCTGCCGCTGACCGACGCGCGGGTCTTCGACTCGGCGGGAGCGGCAGCGCCGGAGGAGACGCCCGTCGCGGCGGTCGACAACCCGGGTGCCTGCCGGGCGGCGGGCAGCTGCCCCGGCTCGCGGGCCGCGGCGTCGGCCGTGCCGACCGCCGCCGCGCCGGACCCGACGGCGACCTCCATCCGCGGCGCGCGGCCCCGGCCGAACATCCGGTGCTGACGACGCAGCGCCCGGTTGCGGGAGCGCTCCAGGCGCCGCTGCTCCCTCTCGCGGCGCTTCTTGGTCTCCCGTTCACGGCGCTCGTCACGGACCTCGTCCACCGCCTCGTCTAGCGTCCGCACCCCCTCCAGCAGCATCAGGGACCACGCGCCGAACGTCTCGCGCGGCGCCCGCATCCAGCGCACGAAACGGATCTGCGGCAGGGGCCGCGGGACCAGCCCCTGCTCCCGCAGGGCCGCCCGGCGGGTCTGCTTCAGCGCCCGGTCGAAGAGGATGGCGGCCGACAGCGACATGCCCGCGAAGAAGTGGGGCGCGCCGGCGTGCATCTCCCCGCGGGGCGCGTGCACCCAGTTGAACCAGGCCGCGGCCCCCGCGAACAGCCAGACCAGCATGCGGGAGGCGACCGAGGCGTCCCCGTGGCTGGCCTCCCGGACCGCGATCACGGCACAGAACATCGCCGCGCCGTCGAGGCCGAAGGGGACGAGGTACTCCCAGCCGCCGGTGAGGTTCAGGTTCTCCCGCCCGAAGCCGACGAGACCGTGGAAGGACAGCGCCGCCGCCACCCCGGCGCAGCAGAAGAGCAGCGTGTAGGAGGCGGTCGCGTACATGCGCTCCTTGCGCCGCCGACGCTCCTCCATCCGCTCCCAGGAGTCCTCCGCCGCGCCGTCGCCGGCTGCTGCGGCGCGCTGCCGGCCCCGGGCCAGCACCACCACCGCCACCAGGGTGCCGACCAGCAGAATCGCCGCTGCGAGCACCCAGTTGACATCCACATCGGTCAGCGTCATACGGCTGCCCCTCGTTCGACCCGTCGTCCTCGCACCCGCCGCCGGTGCGTCCGCGGGCGTCCTCGATCCGCGAGAATCCTCGCGGACGCGGGAAGGCAACCGCCCCGCTCAGCGAAAAGCCCCCGCGAACGAGTGGTGTACGCGGGGGCGGTAGGGCGTTTGTTCCGAATTCACACCGGTGCGTCGGCATCCTGTTCGACCGGTCGGGCCAGCCCCTCGCGGGCGACGCGGTCGGCGTCGGAGGTCCGGGGGCAGGTCACGCAGGTGGCCTCGGGGCGGAGCGTGTAGAAGAAGCAGCAGGTCACCCGGTCACGGGTCGGCAGCCGGTCGCCGCAGTCCTTGGTGATCTCCCGGAACGCCGCGCCGCCGGAGTACGGCGCGGTGCTGCCCGGCAGGATCAGCGCCGCCTCCGTCCGGGCCCGCACCTCCTCGCCGAGCAACTTGCCGACGTACCAGAGCCCTTCGACGAGTTCGTCGGTCGCCGTGCCCCACATGGCACGCGCCCGGCGCCGCATGCGCGGCGCGAAGACGTCCAGCACCGGTGCCATGTGGTCCGAGAGCGCGCCGCGCAGCTCCGCCCGCAGCGCCTCTTCGGAGGCGACGGGCCGCGCCCCCGGGGTCCCCACCGCCGGGTCGTCCGGGAGGCAGGCGAACTCGGCGACACGCACCGCCACCCGGCCCTCGTCCCCGTGGAGGGCGACATCCGCCGGAGCGAGTCGGGGGACGCGCCGCACCAGGAAGTAGGGGAGCGAGAACAGCGCGGTGGCGGGCCAGGCGTAGCGGTGCAGCGCGAAGCCGGCCGCGACGTCCGGCCGGACCGGGACCCCGTAGGCCGCGGTGCTCTCCCGCTCGCTCCAGCCGACGAACTCGTCCAGCACCGCCGGGTCCTCAACCAGGTCGGAACCGCGCAGCCAGCCGGCGGCCGGACCGCCCGCGCCCGGTCGCGGACTCTCCTCGATCCGCAGGTGCCCGAGGACCCGGTTGACCGCCTCATAGGCGGGCCACAACGGCGTGGGCGCCGCCGTGCCGAGGGAGGTGTGCTGCTGTGCGAGGCCGGCGGGAGCGGCCGGGAGGAGCGTCATGGTGCCACCGCATCGTGATCGTTTCCAGGTAAGCCTTACCTTACCTTCCTGTCGGGGGCTGCGCTGACCAGGTAAGCCGCCTAGAGTGCTGGTGGTCGGAGCAGAGCGGGACGCGGCGCAGACGGGACGGCGGAAGCGGATGGATCAGACCCGGCCGGACCCGGCCCCCGGCCCGGCGCGCCACCCCGTCGTCGCGCCTCTCTCCCCGCCCGCGGCCGGCGTGGTCCAGGACCGCCCGCAGATGCCCGCGCGGCACTCCGTCCGTGACCAGGTACTGGCCGAACTGCGGGCCGCTCTCGCCGCCGGCGGCCTGCTGGCCGGGCAGGTCTACTCCGCCCGCTCGCTCGCCGAGCGCTACGGGGTCTCTGCCACCCCCGTACGGGAGGCCATGCAGCGCCTGGCGAGTGAGGGAGCCGTCGAGGTGGTGCCCAACCGCGGTTTCCGCGTCGCCGGGCTCAGCGACCGCGACCTCGCGGAACTCGCAGAGGTGAGGGCCGCGCTGGAGGTCCCCGCGGTCCTCGGCCTCCTCCGGCGCGCGCGCCCCGGGCAGCGCGCCGCCTCCGGTGCCCCGCGCGGCGGCCGCCCGGAGGCGGAGGGCCGTCCGGCGGACGGCACCGGACGCTGCCTCACCGGCGCCCCCGGCTGGGCCGCGCTTCGCGCGGTGGCGGACGCCTCGGTCGCCGCCGCGGGCCGGGCCGACCGGCACGCCTACGCCGAGGCGGACCTCGCCTTCCACCGGGGTCTGCTGGACCTCGCGGGCAACCGCCAGCTCACCGAGGTGGCGGTGGAGATGCTGCGGCGCAGTCAGGCCCCCGTGGCGGGCCGGCCGGCCTCTCCGCCGTCCGCGCTGCGCGCCACCGCCCTCCAGCACGTCGCGCTGCTGGACGCGCTGGCCGAAGGCGAGGCCACCCTCGCCGAGCGGCTGCTGCGCGACCACCTCACCCGCGTCTGAGTCGCCGCTCCGCCCCGTTCCCCACTTCTTCCACCGGCCGTCCGCACCACCGCCCGGCGCGGCCGCCGCGCGGCGTGCCACAGTGGCCGGGAACAGCACCCGCCCCCGAGGAGCACCGTGACCGCCCTCCCCGCCTTCCATCTCGCCGTCCCCGTCGACGACCTGGCAGCCGCCCGCCGCTTCTACGGCGGCGTCCTCGGGCTCGCCGAGGGGCGCTCGACCGAGCACTGGGTCGACTGGGACCTCCTGGGCCACCAGTTCGTCACCCACCTCGCGCCCGGCGGCGGGGGCGCCGCCGGGACGTCCACCGTGGACGGCCGTGCCGTGCCGGTGCCGCACTTCGGGCTGCTGCTGGACCCCGACGCGTTCCACCGGCTGGCGAAGCGGCTCCGCGACGCGAGCACGGAGTTCGTCGTCGAACCGACGCTGCGCTTCACGGGCGAACCGGCCGAGCAGTGGACCATGTTCCTGTTCGATCCGGCAGGCAACGCCCTGGAGTTCAAGGCGTTCACCGACCCGGCCGCGGTGTTCACCCGATGAGGGGCGTGCTGGTCACCGGCGCCTCCCGCGGCATCGGGCGGGCGGTCGCCACCGCCTTCGCCGAACGCGGGGACCGGGTGGCCGTCCACTTCGCGACCCGCGAGCAGGAGGCACGCGCGACACTGGCGGCACTGCCCGGTACGGGCCATGTCCTCGTGGCGGGCGACCTCGGCGAGCCCGGCGCGGCCCTCACCGTCGTCTCGGAGGCGGACGAACGACTCGGCGGGATCGACGTGCTCGTCAACAACGCCGCTCTGGCCCCCGGGCCGGGAAACCGCCACGCCGTGGCCGAGGACGGGTTCGACGCCTGGCAGCGGGCGTGGCGCACCATGACCGACGTCAACCTGCTCGGGCCCGCCGACCTCACCTTCCATGTCGCCCGCCGCCTCATCGAGCGCGGTTCCGGCGGGGCGGTGGTGAACATCGGCTCGCGCGGCGCGTTCCGCGGCGAACCGGACCACCCCGCCTACGGCGCGGCCAAGGCCGCCCTCCACGCCTTCGGGCAGTCGATGGCGCTCGCTCTCGCCCCGCACGACATCGCCGTCTCCTCGGTCGCGCCCGGATTCGTCGCCACCGAGCGGCAGGCGGACCGCATCGCCGGGGCGGAGGGCGACGCGCTGCGCGCCCAGAGCCCGTTCGGGCGGGTCGGCACCCCGCAGGAGGTGGCCGCCGCCGTCCTCTACCTGGCGTCGTCCGAGGCCCGATGGGCCTCGGGCACGGTGCTCGACCTCAACGGCGCCTCCCACCTGCGCACCTGACAGCCGGCCGGCGGCACGATCAGCCCGTCTCGGCTGCCTCCACCGGGGCGGGCGCCGCCGCGCCGTCCGTCGGTACCGCCTGCGCGGGCACCAGGCGGGGGACGAGCCAGCGCGGCACGTCCCCCAGGAGCCGCACCAGCCGCGCCGCCTCCTCGCGCAGCCGGGCCGCCTCCGGTTCGGGGGCGACCTCCGCGAGCGCGGCGAGCGCCGGCGCCGCCCCCACCAGATGCCCGGTCTCCTCGCACAGCCGCAGCGACTCGGCGAAGTGCTCGCGCGCCACGGCCGGTTCGCCCGCCTCGATCGCCCACCAGCCCAACTGGCGCGCGACGGCTGCCCGCAGCGGCAGGTCGCCCCGCGCGGTCGCCTCGGCGTGCGCCCGACGGAACGACGCCTCGGCGCCCTGCGGACTGTCACTGAGGTGCTGTGTCATGAGCCCCCGCCGGAAGTCCAGCAGCGGTCTGCTCGGCCCGGCCGGGTCCAGCAGCGCCGCCGCCCGGCCCAGCGCCGAGCGCGCCTCGTCGGTGCGGTCGCGCACCCCCAGGTGGGTCGACGCGTACGCCAGGTAACCGCGCTCGCAGGCGGCGACGCCGCGCTCGGCGTCGGTGAGCGGCAGCGACTCCGCCGCCCGCAGCGCCTCCTCCGCCTTGTCCCAGCCCTCCGAGGTGTGGACGCACCGCTCCACGTAGAGCTCGACCTGCCGCAGCGCGGCGCCGTGGTGGTGCGGGACGAACGGCGTCAGCAACCCGGCCGCCTCCTCCCAGCACCCGCGCGAACGGAGGCGCCAGACCGCCCGGGTCAAGGGGTCGTCCCCCTCGGACCGGACCGTACGCAGAACGGCGGGATCCGCCACAGTGCCCTCCCCAGGCGCTTCGTCGAGCCGATGGTCGTGCGGTCACAGGGTGTTGCGGTTGCATCTCAGCATGAACACGGGGGCCGGGCCAAGAGGCGCGAGTGAACCAGTTCACAAACTCCGGCAGGGCCAGGAGGCCCACCCCAACGGCCCACCCCCGCATGCGCGTCGGCCCGGGGGCCGCTTCCCTGGGGAGACCCGCGACCGCGGACCGCCCGGCGTCAACCCGGTGACCGGCTGTCACCGTGTCGGGCGGCCCCGGAGCGGTGCGCCCGGCCCCGCACCCGGGGCGCGGCACGGCGGACCGAGGAGGCGCGCGGATGTACTCAGCACATGGCGGCGGTGGCGGCGGGGGAGGGGGCGGCGGCCGCGAGGAGCAGCCCAGGGGCTTCCTGGCGGAGCTCGCGCAGGCCGTCACGCCGCGGGCGGCGCTGCTGGTCCTCGGGGTGCTCGCGCTCCAGCTCGGCTTCGTCCTCTCCTATGTCGGTGCCTTCCACCAGCCCGAACCGCGGGACGTGCCGATCGCGGTCGTCGCCCCCGAACCCGTGCGGAGCCAGCTCACGGACCGGCTGGACGCGCTGCCCGGTCACCCGCTCGACACCGGGCACCGCGCCGCGGACGAACAGGCGGCGCGGCAGGAGCTGCTCCGCCGCGGGATCGACGCAGCCCTGCTCGTCGACCCGGACGGCACCACCGACACCCTGCTGGTCGCCACCGGCGCCGGCTCCTCGCTGGCGCAGGCCGTCACCGAGGTGCTGCGCGCCGTCGCCGCCGACCAGGACCGGGAACTCGCGGTGGAGGACGTCGCGCCCGCCGCGTCCGGCGACAGCCGGGGCCTGACCGCCTTCTACCTGGTGGTCGGCTGGTGTGTCGGCGGGTACCTGTGCGCCGCGGTCCTCGCGATCAGTCGGGGCGCACGCCCCGCCACCACCGCGCGGGCCGTCATCCGGCTGCTGGTCCTGCTCGTCTACGCACTCGCCGCCGGGCTCGGCGGTGCGCTGATCACCGGACCCGTGCTGGACGCGCTGCCCGGCGGGATCGTGGCGACCGCCCTCGTCGGCGCGCTGGTCGTCCTCGCCACCGGGGCTACCACCCTGGCGCTGCAGGGACTGCTCGGCGTCGCCGGGATCGGGGTCGCGATCCTGCTGGTGGTGGTGCTCGGCAACCCCAGCGCGGGCGGCGCCTACCCCGGGCCGCTGCTTCCCGACTTCTGGCGGGAGATCGGTCCGGCGCTCATCCCCGGTGCGGGCACCTGGCTGGTCCGGTCCGTCGCGTACTTCGACGGGCACGCCGTGACCGGCCCGCTGCTCGTCCTCGCAGCCTGGACCGTGGCGGGCGCCGTGCTCACCGTGCTCGCGGCACGGTTCCGCGGCGCCGCGGCCGGTCGGCGGTGACGGGCCCGCACCTTCCCGCGGTGCCCGGCGACAGCGGCTGCGACCCGCCCGTGCGACCTGCCCGTGCGACCTGCCCGCGCGTCACGGCAGGCCGGTTCCGGCCCGCCGGCTCACCGGCGCCGGGGCCCGTCAGCCCCCGGCGCCCCGGTTCAGCAGGGCGTCGGCGGCGTCGTTCACCGGCTGCGGGGTACCGGTGAGGTCGAGGACGAACAGCGGCAGCCGCAGCTCGTCCGCACGGTTCCGCGCGCCGCGTTCGAAGCCCGCCAGCGAGAACGCCACCGGGGTCTGCTGCTCCGTCATTGCGTAGAGCCAGAGGGTTTCGACCGACGCGCCACCGGTCGGTACGGTGCTGGCGTCCACCACCCCGACCACCTCCGGCCCGCGGAGGTCCAGCCCCGACGCGGGGCGCGGCACCGCCGTCTCCACGTCCCGGAACCCGAGCCAGCGCAGGAAGTGCGCCGCGCAGGAGACCGCGTCGTCGCCGGTGCGGATGGTCACCGGGCGGAACGGTGCGCGGCGCGTCGGGCCGCCCAACCCGGCCGTGTTCTCCGCCGGTGCCTGCGGCGCGAGGCGTACCGTCGCGCCGCAGGGGCAGCCGAACTCCGGCTGCGGCCAGTGCCCGGCCTCCCCGCAGGAGCCGCAGGGCACCTCCGTCCACGCGTCGGACCAGGACCGGTGCCGCACCAGCACGGCGGTCGCCCCCGCCGACAGGGGCACCGTGACCGGAGCTCCGCAGGAGCAGGGGTATTCGGGCGGGCTGTAGGCGTGCTCACGGCGGCACGCGGGACAGCGCACCGACATGCTGTGGGCCATCGACTGCTCCAGGCGGGGTGGGCGGCGGAGGATGTGGGGGAGGGCGGCGGTGGCACCCGCCTCCAGTCTCACCGACCGCCTCCCGGACGCGCAGCTTCTCGGCCCGATCGCTCCCCTGCGCCACCCTGCGCCTCCCCCCGGCGAAGTGTCGCGACCGCGTGGTGGGCGACGTTGTGACGTGGCCCCCGCGGGCCGGCCGTCCCGGACGGCCCGAGGCGTCGTGCGCCCGGGGCGCACGGGGTGCGCCAAGGGGCGCGAAGGTAGGCGCGTTCACCGGAATGTGACGCGGAACTTCGCACTGCGTATGGCGTACTACGCGGACAGTGATATTTACTGTCCTTGATCGCAGAACCGGCAGCAGGGCCAGGGGAGGGCCGAGTGACCGCTGGGACCGCAGAAACGCCGGGCGCCCCTCGCGAGGCGGCGCTGACGACCGATCCGCAGCCGCCGTGCGCCGACGCCGACACGGGCTCCGGCGCCGTTCTCGACACGGTGCCCCAGACGCGGGACGACCGGTGGGAGGCGCTCGTCGCCGCCAGCGCGCGGCTGCGCACCGCGCTCGACGACTACCGGGCGCCGCTGATCGACCGCGGCATCGCCGAGCAGGAGCTCACCGCACTGCACCGCATGGCGGCCGGTGGCGCCGCCGACCCCGCCGCTCTCAGCGGCCGGCTGCTGCTGGTCGCCTCGGCCGTCGGCTCGGTCCGGGTGCTGAGCCCCGCGCTCGCCGAACTCCGTGCCGCGGTGGGCAGGTTCGGCCCCGGCGTCACCTCGGTGACGGTGATACCGCCGCCGCGTCGCTGAACCGCGCCGCCGAGCCTTGTCGTGTCGTCCCGCTGCGGTGCTGACGCGCCGCGCCGCTGACTCGCCGCGGTGATCGGCGTTCGGCCGGTTCCGCCTGTGAGCGGTGCGGTCGGTCGGTTCCGTGACGGGCGCGGGCAGGGCGCCAATAGGAGGACGACGCCCGCCCCGTGCGGCTCCGTCGGACGACGGGGCCGCACGGCGCTGCGTCAGGGCAGCAACGCGTAGGCGACGAGCGTCAGGAAGTCCACGTACTCCTCGTCGAGGGCGACGCGCAGCAGCACGTCGTGTGCCTGCCGCCAACCTGCCGACTCCACCGCCTCGGCGCCCAGCTCCGCTGCCAGGGCGGCCAGTTCCTCCGCGGCGAGGGTGCGAACCAGCTCGGCGGTGACCTGTTCGCGCCCGGCGGGCGCCCCCTCCAGCTGGACACCGGCGTTGACCCACTGCCAGATCTGCGAGCGCGAGATCTCGGCGGTCGCGACGTCCTCCATCAGACCGAACACCGCCACGGCGCCCCGACCGTGCAGCCACGCCTGCAGGTAGCGCACGCCGACGGCGACCGCGTTGCGCAGCCCCTCGTAGCTCGGCTTCGCCGACAACGAGTCGACCGCCAGGAGGTCGGCAGCCCCGACGGCGACGTCCGCCCGCAGCCGGTCCTTCTGATGGGGGCGTTCGCCCAGCACCGCGTCGAACGACTCCCGGGCCACGGGGACCAGGCCCGGATGCGCCACCCATGAGCCGTCGAAGCCGTCCGCGGCCTCCCGGTCCTTGTCCGCCCGTACCTTGGCGAAGGCGACGGCGTTGGCCTCCTCGTCCCGGGACGGGATGAACGCCGCCATGCCCCCGATGGCGTGGGCGCCGCGCTTGTGGCAGGTGCGGACCAGTAGTTCCGTGTAGGCGCGCATGAACGGTGCCGTCATGGTGACCGCGTTGCGATCGGGGAGCACGAACTCCGGGCCGGCGTCACGGAAGTTCTTGATGAGGGAGAAGAGGTAGTCCCAGCGTCCGGCGTTCAGCCCGGCCGCGTGGTCGCGGAGTTCGTGAAGGATCTCCTCCATCTCGAAGGCCGCGGTGATCGTCTCGATCAGGACCGTGGCGCGGACCGTGCCGTGCGGGATGCCGACGTACTGCTGGGCGAAGACGAACACGTCGTTCCAGAGGCGGGCCTCCAGATGGCTCTCCAGCTTGGGAAGGTAGAAGTAGGGCCCCCTGCGCTGTTCGGCGAGAAGGGCCGCGTTGTGGAAGAAGTACAGTCCGAAGTCCACCAGCCCGCCGGGGACCGGGGCACCGTCGACGGTCACGTGCGAGTCGTCCAGGTGCCACCCGCGGGGACGCATCACCGCGACGGCCAGCTCCTCGTCCGGACGCAGCGTGTAGCTCTTGCCGCGGTCGTCGGTGAAGTCGATGCGGCGCCGGAAGGCGTCGCCCATGGAGATCACCCCGCCCACGACGTTCTCCCAGGTCGGGGAGGAGGCGTCCTCGAAGTCGGCCAGCCAGACCTTGGCGCCCGAGTTGAGGGCGTTGACCGCCATCTTGCGATCGGTCGGGCCGGTGATCTCCACCCGTCGGTCGCTCAGCGCGGCCGGCGCGGGTGCCACCTGCCACTCGCCCTCCCGGACGTGCGCGGTCTCCGGCAGGAAGTCCAGCTTCCCGGTGGCGGCGATCTCCTGGCGCCGCGCCGCGCGGGCAGCGAGCAGCTCGTCCCGGCGCGGGGTGAAGCGTCGGTGCAACTCGGCGAGGAACAGCAGAGCTTCCGCCGTCAGGACCTCGCCCTGTCGCGGTACGGCAGGTGCGTGGGGGGCGATGACGGCTGCGGTGGACGCGGCTTCGGGCATGGGGGCACTCCTTCGTCGCGGCGCGGCTGCTGCGGCGACCGCGTCAACGGTACGGACGCGGTCATCCGGTATCGGAGATTAGTTTCCTCATCGTGGAACTTCAATACCGTCATGAAGCAATGCCGGAGCTCACCGGCCGGGGTTGAGGACGAAGGGGATCGCCGTGTCCGAGGCCAGCCGGCCCGCGCGCTCGGCCCACTGCTCCATGATCACGTCCCCCACCGCGTAGGCGGCAGTGGCACGGGCCGCGCCGTCCGCGCAGGCGTCCACCTGGAGACGGAGCGCCTCGGACACGTCCGCCGCGCGGACACCGAACACTGCCAGTGCCTCCCGCAGCGGGCTCCGTTCGGCGATGCCGCCGACGATCAACCCGCGCGCGGCGCCGTGCGCCGTGTCCAGGTGGTCGAGGGTGGTGCGGGCCCGCTGCGAGAGCCCGTCGGCCTGCTCGTCCACCCGGGCGAGCACCCCGCCGACGCCGTCCGTGTTCAGATCCCAGTGCATGTGGTCTTCTCTTTCCTGTCGCGTTCGGTACGGGTGCTCAGCGCTGGCTCAGATGTCCGGCACTTCGTCGAAGCAGGGCCCCTGCCACTCCTTCGCCATCGCGCGCGCGTACTCCGGCAGGAGTTCGGAGAGGACCCTTTCGGATTCCTGCGCGTCGGTCGGGTACTTGGCTCCGATGGCGACGACCATGCTTCGGGTGCTGTCGTTGGTGCATTCCATGAGGCCGTAGGCGAGATGAGGCCACACCTGGAACGTGTGCGCACCCTTGACGGTGATCTCTTCGGGCTGGCCCGGCGGGAGTTCGCCGTCCGCAGTGAAAGCTGAGAGAGCGGTGTAGAGTTCATTCTCCGATTGGAGCAGGGAGATCCCGGCTGTCACGGTCCGTTCACCCCCCTCCGAAATCCGGCATCGTCGAATTGTTTCCTCGCCGACGTACCGCAGTACTTCGCCGGCCTCCTGCTTCCCGGAGAACAGTCCGTGGTGCAGGTCGCCGACCGCTTTTCCACAGAATGCTTCAGGGGGTTCGAAGCTCTTACTGCTGCATGCGGTTGTTGCCGCGCCGAGTATTGCCATTAGTGCCCCGGCGGTGGCTGCTCGCCCCAGTCGAGATGCCCGTGCCAACGTCACCCTCCAAGTCGCTTGCTGTGGCGTTCTGCTTTTGACATGCCCTCAGTGAGGTTTTCTCAGCGAGCTGATCTTCGCGAATCGAGTTGATCTGGTCCCTGCGGGCTGGGGTGGACAGTGGTGGCCCGGGTGTGGGCAGACGTGAAGCCCCTGGTAGGACGGTTCTCACC
>NZ_JAAVJD010000139.1 GCF_012033735.1 Streptomyces lonarensis
TTCGAACTGTGGTGGTCGCGGGGGTGCGGCCCCTCCGCCGTTGCCGCGCCGCGCGCCGCCGGGCCGAGACCGGGCGGCCGTCGGCCGGGGCCGATCGCGTGCGTCCACATGGCGGGACGGCCGGCCCACCGGGCCGGCCGGGGCCGTCAACCCGGCGACGGTGAGCCGCCCGCACCGAACCGCCGGGCCGGGCGGAAGGCACCCTCCGAACCTCTCCGCAGGTCAGAGCCGCCCCGGTGCAGCCGGCGGCCCCCACTCCCGGGCCCCCTCGCCCGGGGTTCACACCCCTCCCCACCTGCGAATCCCGCATGACGGACGCATGCGTCTCGCCATACGGACCAACGGTGACAGCGGCGACCCTCCGTCCGTACGATCTCTCGCATGACACGACAGGCGGATCTCACCAAGCGACGGGCGGTCGACCTCTGCCGCGTCGCCGCCATGCTCTGTCGTCCCGTCGCCTGACGGCTCCCTCCCCTCGCATCCCCTCGCGCCGCGCGGCGCGCACCTCGGCGCGCCCGGTGGCCCGCCCGCCCGCCGCGCCCCGCATCGCCTCGCAGAACCCGCCCCGCAGAAGGAGAACAACATGAGCCGCAGTGACGTCCTCGTGGACGCCGACTGGGTGCAGGCCCGCATCGACGAGCCCAAGGTGGTCATCGTCGAGGTGGACGAGGACACCTCGGCCTACGAGAAGAACCACATCCGCAACGCCGTCCGCATCGACTGGAAGAAGGACCTCCAGGACCCGGTGCGCCGCGACTTCGTGGACCAGGAGGGCTTCGAGAAGCTGCTCTCCGCCCGGGGCATCGCCAACGACGACACCGTGGTGCTCTACGGCGGCAACAACAACTGGTTCGCCGCCTACGCCTACTGGTACTTCAAGCTCTACGGCCACGAGGACGTCAAGCTCCTCGACGGCGGCCGCAAGAAGTGGGAGCTGGACTCCCGCGACCTGGTGGCCGAGGTGCCGGAGCGGGCCGCCACCGAGTACCGCGCGAAGCCGCAGGACCTCTCCATCCGCGCCTTCCGCGACGAGGTCGTCGAGGCCATCGGCACCCAGAACCTGGTCGACGTCCGCTCCCCCGACGAGTTCAGCGGCAAGCTGCTCGCCCCGGCCCACCTGCCGCAGGAGCAGTCCCAGGTCGCCGGCCACGTGCCCTCCGCCCGCAACATCCCGTGGTCCAAGTCGGCCAACGACGACGGCACGTTCCGCTCCGACGAGGAGCTGAAGGAGCTGTACGAGGGCGAGGGCGTGGACCTGTCGAAGGACACCATCGCCTACTGCCGCATCGGTGAGCGCTCCGCCCACAGCTGGTTCGTGCTGCACGAGCTGCTCGGGCAGGCCAACGTGAAGAACTACGACGGCTCCTGGACCGAGTACGGCTCCCTGGTGGGCGTGCCCGTGGAGACCGGCCCCGCCAAGTAGCACCCCGGGGCGGTGACGCCCGGCGGCCCCGTGCGGGGGGCCGCACCCCCGCGACCACCACAGTTCGAAGGACGGAACCCCATGTGCGGAGCACAGGCAGGCGGCCCCGACGCCGCGTCGATCAAGCCCGGTGAGACCACCATCCAGGGATCGGTCACCCGCGCCGGCGAGCCGGTCACCGGCTACGTCCGACTGCTCGACTCCACCGGCGAGTTCACCGCCGAGGTACCGACGTCGGCCACCGGCCAGTTCCGGTTCTACGCCGCCGAGGGCACCTGGACGGTCCGCGCCCTGGTGCCGGGCGGCACCGCCGACCGCACCGTGGTCGCCGAGCAGGGTGGTCTGACCGAGGTCGCCATCGCCGTCTGAGGCGTCGAGCGGAACGCCGGACGCACCGGGCCGGCCACCACCGCCCGACCGGCGCTCCGCACGGCAGGAGGGCCGCGCCCCGAACGGGTTGGACACCCGGGGCGCGGCCCTCAGCCGTGCGCGTCGACCGCCGCGGCCCGCCGTGAACCGTCAGTAGACCAGCGCCTGGACGTCGTCCCCGACGATCTCGCTCACGAACACCTGGGCACCGGCGATGCGGACCCCCTCGATCACATCGCCCTCACCGATGTCGCGCCGCGCGGCGCACTGCGTGCAGAGCGTCAGCCGGCCGCCGGACGCGATGGTCTCCAACAGGTCGGGAAGGGGCGCCGCGTGCGGCAGTTCGAACTCGGCCGCACGGCCGGGGAGCGCGAACCACGCCGACTCCCCCGTCAGCCACAACGACACCTCGACGCCGCTGGCCACGGCCACCGCCGCCACCGTGAACGCCTGCGAGCACCGCTCGGGGGCGTCCGCCCCCGCTGTCACCTTGATCACCAGCCGCTTCGCCATGGCGGAACGGTACCGAACCCGCCGCCGGGCGGCGGTGTCCCGGCTCACAGCCCGCCGCTGTCGGTGCCGTGCAGCGCCGGCGCCGGGGCGGTGCGGTGCGGTGCCCGGAGAATGCGGCACCGCCCGCACGGGTGCGTGCGGGCGGTGCGAGTGGTACGCGGCGCTCGGCGGCGCCCACGGCTCAGGCGATCCTCCGGTGCCGCCGACGGTCGCCCCGAGGTGAACGGCGCAGCGGCCGGGCCGGGGGGCGAGAGTGGGAACTTGCGGATCGGTTCAGCGACTGGCTCCGCAATTGGCGCAGAGCCAGTCACCGCCGGGCCCCTGGTGCATGGTCGCACCGCAGTCTGGACAAGCCATGATCACACCCCTTCCAACCGCCTTAGACGCAAGAACCCTCGGTTGCGTTCATTCACACTGATCACGAGTTGATTACCTGGCATGCGCCACCTACCCAGGACCGGACGGCGTACCTCACACAGCCGTCACGATCCGGGACCGATAGAATCGGGGTCGGTTCGTGATCATTGTTCGCCGTACTAGGAGCCCCCGTGCTTGAGGCCTTCTTCATTACCCTGATGGTGCTGGTCGCCGTCGGCACCGCCGCGTTCACCGGCCTCGTCGTCAAGAAGCTCTACCAGGGCCAGCGCTGAACCCTTCCCCCTCCGCAAGGACATTCTGAGTTCCCATGATCGAGATCCCGTCCGACCTGCACCCCGACCTCGTGCCCCTGGCGTTCCTGCTCGGCAACTGGCAGGGAGCGGGCGTCGCGGACCCTCCCGGCGAGGAGCAGTGCAACTTCGGGCAGGAGGTCGTCTTCACCCATGACGGCCGCGACTTCCTGGAGTTCAGCTCGCACACCTGGCGACTGGACTCGGAGGGCCGCAAGGTCAGCCCGCTGGAGTCGGAGCACGGCTACTGGCGGGTCAAGGACCGGAAGATCGACCTGGTCACGGTGCGCGACAAGGGCATCGTGGAGGTCTGGTACGGCGAACTCGCGGACGGGCGGCCGCAGATCGAGCTGGCGACCGACGCCCTGGCCCGCACCGGCGCCTCTCCGGAGTACGCCGGCGGCAAGCGGCTGTACGGCTACGTCAAGGGCGACCTGATGTGGGTCGGCGAGATCTCGACCCCGGACAAGCCGCTGCGGCCGTACATGTCCGCGCAGCTCAAGAAGGTCGTGGACCCGCGGGAGTGGGCCAAGGACGTCAAGGACCTCCCGGACGACGGCATCGCGTTCTTCAAGTGACGCGCGGGCGCGCCTGACGCACGGCAGCGGGCAGTCGGCCCACGACGGGGCGGCGCGGCACCGGGCCGGCTCTGCCGAGGAAACCGTCACCGGCGGCCGTTGGCCGTACCCGCCCGGAACCGGCGGCGGGAGCGTGCGGGTGCACGCAGGGGCGCGGATCAGAGCGCGCGCAATGCCCCGCCGTCGACCGCGACGAGCGAACCGGTCAGGTACCCGGCGGCCGGCGACAGCACGAACGCCGCGGTGCGCCCGAACTCCTCGGGCTCGCCGTAGCGCCCCAGCGGGATGCCGGCGAGGGCGCCCTCCCGGGCGGCCGGGTTGCTCGCGTCCAGCTCCCGCATGCGGTCGGTGAGGATGCGGCCCGGGAGCAGCCCCATCACACGCACACCGCGCGGCCCGAACTCGTCCGCCATGTCCTTGGCGACCATCGCCAGACCGGGCCGCAGCCCGTTGGAGATGCCCAGTCCGGTGATGGGCGAGCGGGCCGAGGAGGACAGCACCAGCCCGATGGCGCCGCCGTCCCCGGCCGCGAGGCGTCCGCCCAGCTCCCGTACGGCGCGGACCGCGCCGAGGAAGACGGTCTCGAAGGCGCCGCGCCACTGCTCGTCGGTGGCGGAGGCCGCGGTGCCGGGCGGCGGGCCGCCGACCGACACCAGGGCGCCGTCCAGCCGCCCGTAGTTCTCCACCGCCGCGTCGGCCAGCCGCAGCGCGGTGTCCGCGCTCCCCAGGTCGGCGACGACGCCGGTGGCGGCACCACCGGTGGCCGCGCCCAGCTCGTTGAGGCGGTCGGTGGCGGCGGCGACCGAGTCGGCGTCGCGCGAGGAGATCACCACCTTGGCGCCGTCGCCCACCAGCGCCGCAGCGGTGGCGTATCCCAGCCCCCGACTGCCGCCGGTGACCACGTGGACACGTCCAGCCAGTCCCAGGTCCATGCGCTTGGCTCCCCTTCGTGTACGACCCCGTCGCGGGGTCCGTCGTCCGTCGATGGCGTCCGGCCGCGACCCGGCCGGATTCGGTGCCGCTGTGGTGCCCCGCCGCACCGCGTTCTGCGTGGCCGCGGCGGGCGGGACGCCGGAGAGGCGGCCCGTCGCGGGAGACCCGCGGTGCTACGCCGGCCGTCCACGCCTACCCGCGCGCCGGCGGGCGCGACACCTCGCGGCGGCGCGGCACCGGTGGGCGGCGGATGCCGTACGCCACTCGCTCCGTCCGGCGCGGGTGGCGCTGACCGGAGCGTACGCCGCGGTGGCCGCGGGCGGCAGGCCCCCGGCCCGGCCGGCGCGGGAGGCGCGCTCCGCGTACCGGCGAACCACCCCACCGGGTACGCGCGGCTCGGGCATAACCTGGGACCCATGGCCTACACCAGTCCGCTCCTGTCCCTGCCCGGCGCCGTGGCGGCCGACGCGCCCGACGCCGGGGTCGCCGCGCACTACGGCGACCTGTTCCGCGAGCAGCGCGCCCTCGCCCGTGGCGAGGGGCTCGTCGACCTCTCGCACCGCGAGGTGGTGACGGTGACCGGCTCCGACCGGTTGAGCTGGCTGCACCTGCTGCTGACCCAGCACGTGTCGGAGCTGCCGCCGGGGCGGGCCACGGAGGCGCTGATCCTCTCCGCCAAGGGGCACATCGAGCACGCGATGTACCTGGTGGACGACGGCACGACGACCTGGATGCACACCGAGCCCGGGCGCGCGGCGGAACTCATCGCGTACCTGGAGTCGATGGTGTTCTTCTACCGGGTGGAGATCGCCGACCGCACGGCGGAGTTCGCGGTGGTGCACCTGCCCGCGGGGTCGATCACCGAGTCCCCCGCGGAGGCGGTGGTCCGCGAGACCCCCCACGGCCGCGAGCTGTTCCTGCCGCGGGGGTCGCTGGCGGAGTTCGCCGCCGCCCACGGCCCGGCGATCGGGGTACTGGCCCACGAGGCGCTGCGGGTGGAGGGCCACCGGCCGCGGCTGGGCCTGGAGACCGACCACCGCACCATCCCGCACGAGCTGGGCTGGATCGGCGAGGCGGTGCACCTGCAGAAGGGGTGCTACCGCGGCCAGGAGACCGTGGCGCGCGTCCACAACCTGGGGAAGCCGCCCCGGCGGCTGGTCTTCCTGCACCTCGACGGCAGCGAGGTCGTCGTCCCGGAGCACGGTGCGCCGGTACGGCTCGCCTCGGACGGCCCGGAGGGGCGGCAGCTCGGCTTCGTCACCACCTCGGCCCGCCACCACGAGCTGGGGCCGATCGCGCTGGCGCTGGTCAAGCGGAACGTCCCGGTGGACGCCCAGTTGACCGCCGGCGGCACGGCGGCGGCCCAGGAGACGGTCGTCGAGCCCTGAGCCGGGCGCCCCCCGGCGCCGGTGCGCGCCGGGGGTCGCGGACCGCGGGAGCGGGCGGCCCCGGCCGTCCGCGCTCGCTCGCGTCGGGGGCGTGCGGCCGGTGCACGCGGGTGCCGGGGCGCGCGCCACGGGCGTGCGCGGGTCAGACGTCGAGCAGGACGGTGAACGGACCGTCGTTGGTCAGGCTCACCCGCATCGCGGCGCCGAACCGTCCGGTGGCGACCTCCGCGCCGAGGTCGCGGAGCCGGGCGCAGACCTCGTCGACGAGCGGTTCGGCGACCTCGCCCGGCGCGGCTGCCTGCCAGGTGGGGCGGCGGCCCTTCCGCGCGTCGCCGAGCAGCGTGAACTGGGAGACGACCAGCAGTGGTGCGCCCGCCTCGGAGCAGGAGCGCTCGCCGCTGAGGATGCGCAGCCCCCACAACTTGCGGGCGAGTTTCGCCGCCTGCTCGGGGGTGTCGTCGTGCCCCACGCCGACGAGGGCGCACAGTCCCTCGCCCTCAATCTCGCCCACCGTCTCGCCGTCGACGACGACCTTCGCCCCGTCGACGCGCTGCACCACCGCTCGCATGGCGCCCATGATGCCGCACGCCGGGTCCGCGCCCCGCCGCGCCCGTGCTCCGGCTCTCGCCGCGCGTGCCCGGGCGGAGCGGGGGCCGGTCGGCAGATCGGATGCCGCCGTACGGGTGGAGGCGTCCCCGTTCCTGGGGTACACAGTGACACGATGCGTGCCACGGGGTACGTACCGCGCCATGCCATCACAGATGGGGATAAGGGGACACAACCTGATGATCACACCAAGTCCCGGGTGTTCGTCGGCCGATGCTCCGGCGGGCCACCGCCCGGGGACGGCCGGGCCGGGCACCGGCGAGCGACCGGCCGGCGCGATCACCGCGACCGTCGCCGACCTGCGCGACCACTCGCTGGCCGGGCTGCGGGCGCTGCGCCGCGACGCCCAGCAGGAGGAGTCCGACCTCAGCTACGTGCGCCGCCTGCTCCAGGGCCGCATCGACATCCTGGAGGCCGAGCGCCGCCGCCGCTGCGAGCCGGAGGGCCCGCTCGTCGACCAGCTGACCCGCATCCTGGCCGACGCCCCGGCGGGGCACCGCTCCTCCGCCCGGCACGTCACCATCGCCACCCCCGCCGGTTCGCAGTACCGGCAGCTGGTGGAAGGCATGCTCGCCGAGGTCGGCCTCTCCGACCCGACGTCGCGGACCGACGCCGAACTCATGGACGCGCTGGCCCGGTTGGCGCGGTACGAGGCGGAGGTCTCCGAGCGGCGGCAGGCGCTCCAGCGGACCGCCGACGCCTGCGGCGCCGAGGTCACCCGGCGGTACCGGGAGGGCGAGGCGCAGGTGGAGGACCTGCTGGGCTGAGTGCGGCCGCCGCCGGTGGTGACGGCCACGGCATGGCCGAAGGCCCGGACCGGCGGGTACTGTCCGAGCGGCCGTTCGAACGCGGCGGCCGCCCCCGCCGCCGCGTGGCGCACCCCGCCCCGGCGGCGCCCGCACGCACCCGACCCATCCGTACGGAAGGCCGCCATGACGTCCCAGACAGCACCCGTCCTCGCCGAGGTCGTCCGCTCCGGCTTCGTGGAGGGCAGGCACCACGGTTCGGTGGTGGTCCTCGCCGCCGACGGCTCGATCGACTTCTCCCTCGGCGAGGTCACGGCGGCCTGCTACCCGCGCTCCAGCAACAAGCCGATGCAGGCCGCGGCAGCGCTGCGCTCCGGGCTGGACCTCTCCAACGAGCGGCTGGCCCTGGCCGCGGCCAGCCACGCCGGCGAACCGTTCCACCAGGAACTGGTGGCGACGATGCTCGCCGAGCACGGACTGAGCGAGGACGACCTGCTGTGCCCGCCGGACCTGCCGGTGGACCGCCCGGCGATGGAGGAGCAGCTCGCCGCGGGCCGCGGCCGGACCCGCATCGCGATGAACTGCTCCGGCAAGCACACCGCGATGCTCGCCGCGTGCGTCCGCAACGACTGGTCGCTGACCGACTACCTCGACCCCGCCCACCCCCTCCAGGAGCGCATCCGCGAGGAGGTCGTGCGGGCGACGGGCGAGCCGGTGGCGCACACCGGCACCGACGGCTGCGGCGCGCCGCTGCTGGCGTTCTCCCTGACGGGACTGGCGCGCGCCTTCCGGTCGTACGTACTCGCCGAGGAGGGCAGCGTGGAGCGGCGCATCGCCGACGCGATGCGCGCCCACCCCGAGTACGTGGCCGGCACCCGGCTGACCGACACCTGGCTGATGCGCGGCGTCCCCGGCGCACTGGCGAAGGCCGGCGCGGAGGGCGTCCAGGCGGTGGCCCTGGCCGACGGCCGGGCGCTGGCGTTCAAGATCGAGGACGGCGCAGGCCGGGCGCGCGGCCCGGTACTGGCGGCGCTGCTGCGGCGGCTCGGCGTGGACGGCCCGGAGGTGGCCCGGATCGGCGAGGCGCCGCTGCTCGGCGGCGGCACCCCGGTGGGCGAGGTCCGCGCCGCGCTCTGACGCCCCGACGAACACCGACCCCCCGCCGCGTAAGTCAGGGTTACCTGACTTACGGAGCGGGGTGTCGGCCGTTCGGCCGCCGAAGGGGGTTCGCCATGCCGGTGTTCGGGAGCGGTGACGGCGTGCTGGAGTACGAGCGCCACGGTGACCCGGGCGCCCTGCCGGTGCTGCTGCACCACGGGCTGCTGGGCTCCGCCGGGGTTCCGGAGGAGTGGCACCGCCTGGCGCGCGGTGCGGGCGTGGGGCTGGTCGCCGTCGCCCGTCCGGGATACGGCCGCTCCGCGCCGGCGGCGATGGGGTCGATCGGTGACTGGCCGCGGCTGGTCGCCCCGCTGCTGGACGCCCTGGGCGTCGACCGCTGCGGAGTACTCGGAGTATCGGCGGGCGCGCCCTACGGCTACGCCCTGGCCGCCGCGGCCCCGGAACGGGTGACCTCGGTGGCGGTGCTCCCCGGGCTGGGGCTGGTCGACGAGGCGGTCACCCGCGGGTGTTACCCGGCGGAGCCCCGGCAGCTCTTCGAGGAGTTCGCCCGCGGGGACGAGGAGGCGACGCGGCGTTACTGGGCCGAGCAACTGACCGACGGTCTGGCCGAGTTCCCCGCCGACCACCCGTGGCGCCGCGCCCTGGTGGACTCCCTCGCCCACGAGGCGGCAGGCCCGGGCCGGGAGGCCCGACTCCAGCAGTGCGACTGGGGGTTCGCCCTCGGGGAGGCGGCCGCGACCGTCGGCCTCTGGCACTCCCGCACCGACACCGACGTCCCGTTCGCCACCGCGGAGATCATCGCCTCCCGGCTCCCGGCCGCCACCCTCCACGAGGTGGCGGCACCGGGCCACATCCCGACCCCCGCGGCCGTCGCCGCGGCACTGGCCTTCCTCACCGCCGCCGCGGCGACCCCGGCGAGCACCGCGTGACCACCGGCGACGAGCCGGACGGAGCCGGCACACCGGACGGGCGCGGTGCGGCGCCGGACCGGCCGGTGGTCGTCGTGACCGCCGACGCCGTCGACGCCACCGCGCGCCCCCACGGCGCACTGCTGCTGCACCACCGCCGGGCCCCCTGGTCCGTGGCAGCCTGTGTGCCGGTGGCGGACGCCGACGTCGGCGAGGTGGCCGCCGCCGTGCGGGCCGCGGCGCTCCGCCCGGTACGGGTCGCGGTCGGACGGGTCCAGCCGGGGCTGGACATGTGGCGCCCGCACGGTCCGGCGCGCGCCTCCCTCGGCATCCACGAGTACGTGACCTCCCGTCCCGCGACACGCGCGGCGTACTACCGCAGCCAGTACGCCGCCTCCGCCCCGGCGATGCGCGAGCTGTGGGCCGCCGGACGCGTCCAGCGCTTCGTCGGGGTCGAGGTCTGCGAGGACCTGGAACCGACGGCGCACGGCGGGTGGGACGTGCTGCACGTGACCTCCCTGACCCTCGGGCCGCTCCCCCGCATGCTGTTCTGGAGCCGCCGGTTCGACACCCACGCGCGGGCCGCCGGCTACGCGGGCGGGGTGCGCGAACTGCGGGCGCAGTGGGAGCGGCAGCGCGAGAAGCAGCAGGGGCGCTCCCGGGTGCGGATCGTCGGCCAGGAGTGACCACGGGTGGCGGCGCCCGGGTGAAATACGTGGCGAGCAGGCCGGACGCTCCCTAGGGTCACGGCATGGACCTGCAGATCCGCACTTCGACCGACGCCGGCTTCGACACCGAGGAGTGGCTGCACGGCGTCACGCGCGGGTTCCTCCGCGCGCCGCGCATGTCCGCCGCCGAGGTCTCCGAATGGCTGACGCGCTCCGACCCGGGCCGGCTGCGCGGCGCGTTCACCGACGGGCGCTGCGTGGCGACCTACCGCAGCTTCGACCAGCGGCTCACCGTGCCCGGCGGCACCGACGTGCCCGCCCACGCGGTGACCGGCGTGACGGTGTCGCCCGGCCATCGACGCCGGGGACTGCTGACCCGGATGATGACGGCCGACCTCGCCGAGGCCAAGGAGGGCGGCGAGATGCTCTCCACCCTCGTCGCGGCCGAGCACGGCATCTACGGCCGGTTCGGCTACGGGCCGGCCGGCGCGTCCGCCGCGTACACGGTGGAGCGCGCCGAGGCGGGGCTCGCGGCCAACTGGACGCTGCCGGCGGAGGAGGGCGTCCTCGACTTCTACGTGGACGGCTCCCTGGTCCGCACCGAGGGCCCCGAACTCTTCGAGCGGTTCCGCCTGCTCCATCCGGGCGCGGTGGACCGGCCGGCGCGCTGGTGGTCCGTCGCGACCGGCGAGGTGCCCCGCGACCCCGCCTGGCGGGAGCCCTGGTTCGTGGTGCACCGCGACGCCGACGGGACGCTCCAGGGGATGGCCTCGTTCACCACCGACCGGCAGTGGGACCGGGGCGTTCCCGACGGCACGGCGACCGTGCACTGGCTGGTGGCCACCACCCCCACCGCCGAGCGCGCGCTGTGGCGTTCGGTGCTGTCGATGGACTGGGTACGGCGGCTCAAGGCCGACCAGCTCCCGCCCGACGCGCTCCTGCCGGAGCTGCTGCCCAACCCCCGCGCCGCCCGCGTCACCGAGACCAACGACTTCCTCTGGCTCCGCCCGCTGGACGTGCCCGCGATGCTGCGCTCCCGCGGTTACGCCGTCGAGGGCGAACTGGTCCTGGAGGTCACCGACCCCCTCGGCCTCGCCGCCGGGCGCTTCCTGCTCACCGCCGGTCCGGACGGCGCCGACTGCGCCACCACCACCCGGGCCGCGGACCTCACCCTGGACGCCTCGGCGCTCGGCACCCTCTACCTCGGCGACCGGCCGGCGAGCCGGCTGCTGACGCTGGGCCGCCTCGCGGAGGAGACCCCGGGGGCGGCGCACCGGGCGGACCTGCTGCTCGGCACGCACCGCCGAGCGTGGACGCCGGACGTGTTCTGACGGCGGCGGCGCCCGGCACGGCTCGGGCGCACGAAGGGGCCGCGCCACCGCTGACGGTGGCGCGGCCCCTGTCGTCCGCGCTGTCCCTCCTCGCACGTTCCCGGCGACCGGCCGCCACCGGGGCGGGCGGCCGTCGCGCTGCGCGCCCGCACTGCCGCGCTCGTGCCCGTGCTTCCTGCTTCCTGCTTCCTGCTTCCTGCTTCGCCCGTCGTGCTTCGTGCTTCGTGCTTCGTCCGTCGTGCCGTGTGCTCGTCCAGCCGCCGGCCGTGTCGGCAGCTGTTCCTGGCGTCCGCCCCCCGCGCCGTACGCGGCCGCGACGGCGGCGGCGGCAGCTCTCGCCGCCGTCGTCGTCGCGGCCCCGGGCCGTGAGGGGCACCGCCCGACGCCGTCCGTGCCCCGTGCGGGGCCCGAGCGGTGCCCGGGCGGTCAGCCCCAGATCACCAGGGCGAACAGCAGCACCGATCCGACGATGACGCAGGCGCCGCTCTTGGTGGTGATGCCGGTGCGCAGCAGTAACATCCCGACGATGCCGGGCAGTCCGAGCTGGACCTCGACCACGCGCTCGACAGCCACCGCCAGGGCGGCGACCAGAAGCGATGTGACGATCATGGGGACCACTCCTCGCTGTGTCAGTGGAGGAGCCAACCCTGGCTAACTTTCCCTGAGTTGGCGAAGTTGTTGACCAACCATGTCCTTCTCATGCCCCAACCCTGCCGGAGAAGAACGTCTTCGCACGAACTCCCCACAACTGTCCGAAAGTTGTATGGTGAGCGCTGTGACCGAGGAGAGCCGTCCGGCAGCCGAGGAACCGGGCCGCCAGGCGGCCCCGCAGTCCCCCGACCACATCGCCGAGGCACTGCGTGCCCGGATTCGGTCGGGCGAGTTCGCTCCGGCCTCCCGACTACCGACCCAGCGGGAGTTGGCGGAGCAGTTCGGCGCCTCCCGCGCCGCGATACGGCACGCCCTGGCCCAACTGGAGCGCGAGGGCTATCTGGGAGCACGCGGCCGTGGCGCTCCCGCGCAGGTCACAGCACCCGCACCCGACGCCCCGCGCCCCGCCGACGTCGAGCTCGCGGACCGCATCGCGCTGGCCTTCCAGGCCGAGCACGTCTCCATCGACGCGTTCTCCCTGACGACCGAGACCCTCAACTCCGCGCTCGCCGCACCCCTGATCGCGGTCTCCGCCGGCGAACTGCGTCCGCGCTCCATCAGCGTGCGCGTCCTGCTCCCCAGCCCGGGCATCCATCCGGCCTTTCCCCGGCTCGTCTCCGACCCGACCGACCCGCGTCCGATCACCCGCCTCCAGCGCATCACCCGTACCTTTTCGGCCTCTTTGCGCCACCAACTCGGATCATTGGCCGAACGGGGGCTGGTGCAGCAGGTCAAGGTCGAGATCCGCACCGTCGAGGTGACCCCGCTGCAGAAGCTCTACCTGTTGAACGACCTGGAGGCCCTGACCGGCTACTACCAGGTCGTGACCCGCACGGTGGAGTTCGAGAACGAGGAACTGGAGATCTACGACGTGCTCGGGCTGAGCTCGAAGATCTTCCGCGCCTCCCGCGACAAGGACAGCCGCGACGAGCAGGACGCGGCCTTCGTCGCCGAGTCACGCCTGTGGTTCGAGTCCCTCTGGTCAACGATAGCGGAGCCCGTCACACTCGGTTAGATGAGGAAACTCTTCGCTCATGCCGAGTGCGTGATCTTCGACTTCGACGGGCCGCTCTGCTCGTTGTTCGCGGTCCGCACGGCCTCATCGGTGGCCGAACGCCTCCGGGCGTTCGCCGACGCGCACCAGCTGCCCGTCCCCGCGACAGACGACCCCCACGCCGTACTGCGTGCCGCCGCCGCCTCCCACCCCGGCTCGACCGCCTCCCAGCTCCTGGAGGCGGAACTGACCCGCGAGGAGGTCCACGCGGCGGCGACCGCACGGCCCACCGCCGGCGCCGCCGCGCTCGTCCACGCCCTGGGCGGCCGAGGACGCCGCCTCGCCGTGGCGAGCAACAACTCCGCCCACGCCGTCAGCGCCTACCTCGGCGTCAGCGGCCTCGCCGGAGCCTTCCACGACCACGTCCACGGCCGCACCGGGGACGTCGCGCTGCTCAAGCCGCACCCGGACGTGCTGCGGCGCGCCCTGTGCTCGACGGGAGCGCCCCCGGAGCGCGCCCTGATGATCGGGGACACCCCGACCGACCTCGCCGCCGCACGCGCCGCTGGGGTCGCCTTCCTGGGGTTCGCCCCGGACCGACCGCGCGCCGAACAACTGCACGCCGCAGGAGCCGAGTATGTCGTCACCCAACTGGGGAACGTACTGGGCACGGTGAACTCTCTGCCGTCCTATGACTCCTTCGGGTGAACGTGCCCGACCGGCCACCGTCCGGCTGACGGCCCCACACCGGCGTCCCGCCGGTCCGCCGCCGCCGCGTGCCCCCTCGTCACGGGCCACCCCACGCCCCGGACGGTGTCCAAGGCTCCACAATCACTGTGGGACCGCCTCGAGCCGGTCCACCGGGCCGTCATCCGCCCGCGCACCTCCCCGTCCCGGAGTGTGTCCCCATGCGCAAGCCGCTCACCGACCTCGGCGCACCCACTTTCATCAGCAGTGCGCTGCCCTACCCCTCATCGGCCCCGCCGTATGCCCCGGCGCACGGCGGGCCCAGCGCGTCACCTCGACTGCCGGAGCCCGTCACACTCGACGGCCACCACCGCAGTTGGCAGGTTCACCAAGCCCCGCCCGGCGGCGACACCCCGCCCGGAGCCCGGCTCAAGACCGGCGAACCCCGGCACCACGTGCCCCGGTTCGACCCCCGCTGCATCCTCGACGAGGACGGGCTGCTGCGGCGTCTCGAACGCCGCGGCGTCCCCCGCGTCCCCCGGGCCCACCACACGGCCTCCGGGCTGCAGACGCACGACTACATCGAGGGCACCGCGCTCTCCGCTCCCCACCCGCCGGGTACCTGGCTGACAGCGAACCAAGTCGGCCACGTGACGGAGCTCTTCGGCCATATCGCCGCCCTCGGGCCCGCCGATCTCGCCACGCTCCACAACTGCCCGCCCGCCACCAGACCCACCGACAGCGCCACCTTCCTCCAGTCCCTGCTGCGCTTCACCCGCGTCCGGGTCCACCGGCGCTACGCGCCGCTCCTCCCGGGGCTCTTCTCGGCACTGGGCGTCCGCCCCGACGCCGTCGCCCCCGACGGCCCACTCGGCCGTTCCGCGCACCACCTCACCCGCCGGCCGTTCTGCCTGCTCCACGGCGACCTGCACCGCGACAACCTGATCGTCTCCGCGTCCGACGGGGCCCTGTGGACGATCGACTGGGAGTTGGCGCTGGTGGGTGACCCGCTCTACGACCTCGCCACCCACCTGCACCTCATGCGCTACCCCCGCGCCCAGGAAGCCGCGGTGACGAACCGGTGGGCCGAGGCGGTGGAACGCGCCCTGCCCGGAGCCGCCGCGGGCGCGGACATCGACCTGGCCCGCTACCTGCGGTACAAGCGCGTCCAGTCGGTGCTCACCGACACCGTCCGCAACGCCGACGCCGTCCGGAGTGCTCCGCCCGACCAGTTGGAGGCCCAACTCGCTGCCAGTGCACAGCAGATGCATGAAGCGCTCTCCCGGGCCGCAGGACCGCTGGGGCTGCTGCGCGTTCCCACAGCTACGCGCGTTGAACGCGCCTACGCCGCCCTCCGGGGCCTCGCCCCCGCTCACGTCGGGAAGGGCTGACCCACCGCCGGCGCCCCCGGCCCCGCCCG
>NZ_JAAVJD010000013.1 GCF_012033735.1 Streptomyces lonarensis
GGCCGGGGCCGTCGGGCCGGCCGCCGGCACGGTGACCGGCGCCGTCGGTGCGGCGTCCCCGGCCCGGCCCGCGGGCTGCCCGCCGTTGGGCGGCTCCGGGCCGTCGCCGGCGGCATCGGTCGCGGGGTTCGGGCTCAACCTCAGCTCCTCCCGGTCGGTGCGGACGTGGCGCGGGTCAGTTTCCGGAGCCGTTGCTCTCCAGCAGCTCCTGGTACCAGTCGCGCAGCTCGTCGCCGCCGCTGTTCCGCCAGGTGGAGACGGCCTGTTCGAGGTCGGACACCTTCTTGCGGCCCCGGCGGATGTCCTTCTGCAGGTCGTCGAAGGGCGTGTAGAGCGTCGCGTACCGCTGCGGCTCCACCACCTGCATGCCGAAGAACAACGGCTGGCTGACGTGGGGCGCCTGCCGCGCCATCCACCCCGCGTAGTCCTCCACCAGCTGCGGCTCGTCGGGGAAGGCGACGGTGTGCGGCGGCGAGGCGAGGAAGACCAGCGTCGCCGGCTGCGCCTCCTGCAACCCCTGCTCGCTGAAGTCCGGCACGCCGTCCGACAGTTCGTGGTGGACACCCTCGACGCCGTAGTAGGTGAGCATGAACTCCCGGGTGCCGTACGGCGCGGCGGCGAAGTCCGCGGCGGCCAGCAGCTCCCGGATCTTCTCCTCCGGCAGGTCCTTGTTGAGGAAGGTGAAGATCGACGCCGCCGGGTCCTGCCACAGCCGGGGCGCGCCGCCGTCGTGGAAGAAGTAGTCCACGGGCTGCATGTCGAAGTCGTCGCCCTGCTCGCTGACCATGCCCTTCCAGCCGCCGGTGCCGTCGTTGTACATCAGCACCTGGCCGCCGGTGAACCGCATCTTGGCGTCGGCGTCCTTGTTGGCCTCGGCGTCCGGATGCACGTACTTCTGGTCGTGCAGCTTGCGGGCGAACGCCAGCGCCTCCCGGTACTCCTCGGTCTCGATCTTGTGCACCAGCCGGCCGCCCTCCTCCCGCCAGTAGGAGGGGGCGTCCGGCAGCACGCCGAAGATCTTCTGGATGCCGGTCCACAGGTCGTCGAACGCCCAGCGGCCGGCCCGCGCGTCGGTGTACTCCGCGCCGAACGCGAGCAGGTCGTCCGCGCTCCCCGGCGGCGTACCGGTACCGACGATGTCGCGGCGGTAGAAGATCGCGTCGCCCAGCACCGGCGCCGGCATCGGCAACCCCCGCAGCGCGCCGCCGAAGACGCAGTACTGCCAGGCGGCGGTGGGGATGTTGGCGAGGTTGGGGTAGTCGCGGACCTTGCTGCCGGCGAGGTACGGCGCGAGGTCGGCGAACCGGGAGGTGATCGCGTTGCGGATCTGCCCCTGCATGTTCCACCCGGGGATGGTCACCGCGTCCGGAATGTCCGAGCCGGCGAGGACCGCGCCGATCTTCTCCTGGTAGGTGTTGCCGTCCTGCGGGTCGAACGTCAGCGTCGAGCCCAACGCCTCGTTGACCGCGGTGTAGTAGTCGTTCTCCCGCCGCGGGACGGTGCCCCACAGCGGCGTCATGACGCGAAACGTCGCGCCGCTGCCCCGGGGTTCCGGCACGGAGGTCGCCAACGGGTCGGGCAGGTGGGTGAATCCCGGGCTGGAGCCGTCCACCCCGGCGAAGTCCGGCTCCACCAGGTCGGAGGGGATGTGTTCCGGCAGCAGGTCGCGCAGCGCCTTCCCCGCGGTGGCGCCCTCGCGGGAGGACGCCCCGCCGCCCCCGCCGCTGCCGCACGCGGTGAGCACCGACCCGGCGCCGGAGACGGCCAGCGCCGCCACCGCCGTCGAGGTCAGGAAGGTCCGGCGGCTGGGAGCGGAGGCTTTCGTCGTCATGGCGTCAACCCTTCGGGGGCGCGCCGGATCGGGACGGGGCGCGCGTGTCGGCTCGAACAGGAGAGCTGCGGCCCGGGGTGCACGAAGGCCGTTGAAGCGTTTCGACGGCGGAGGCGACGAGCCCCGCACGTTCAGCTGACGGCGCGCCATGGGAGCGATCCCATGCGGATCGCGCTCGAAGCGCTTCGATGTCGACGAAGGCTAGGTTGAGCCCTCCGCGGCGCACAAGAGCCGTGCAGCGTTATTCCGATCCTTCAACTGCGCGCCCTGGTAGCGGTGTTGGCACTCGTGCGGGCTTGCCCGTCGCGGCCCCCTTGACAGCGGGTGAGGACGGGCTCACGATCGAAGCGCTTCGACTCCGTTGTGCCGAGCGCCCCTTCGGGCCCGCGGCGCGGCGGCAGTGAGCGTCACGGCCGTGCGCGGCTCCGTCCCACCGCACCCCGCGCCGCTGCCGACCGCGCTCCCCCGTGGCCGGCACGGGCGGCGGGGGCTGTGCGGGAGGTGGAGGCTGTCCGGGCGGGAGGTGGAGGCCTGCCGCGACGCGGCCGGCCGGCGACCGAGGCGCGGTCGGTGGGCCACCGGGTCGCGGTCGGTGGGCCGACGGCCGGGGGATCGGCGGACGGCCGGTCCCGGGGGACAGTCGGTCCCGGCCGCACGATCGGACGACCGCGCACCACCGGGGCGTCACGCCCGGCCCCGCACTCCCACGCACCCGCCGCATGTGAGGACCGCCCGTGACCGACCACCGAGCACACGCCACACCCGGCGCGCACGGCGCACCGCTCGTTCCCGCCGGGCCCGGCAGCCCCGCCGGCGAGCCCGGAGGGCTCGCGCCCGGACACCCCGGCGCGGGACCCCCGGGCCCCCGACGCCCCACCACCGCGGAGCGCGTCGAGGAGCTGCTCGGCCGCCTCACCACCGACGAGCGCGTCGCCCTGCTGCACCAGTACGCCCCCGCCGTGGCGCGCGTCGGACTGGCCGCGTTCCGCACCGGGCAGGAGGCGCTCCACGGCGTCGCCTGGGCGGGCACCGCCACCGTCCTGCCGCAGGCCGTCGGGCTCGGCGCGACCTGGGACGCCGAACTTCTGCACCGCGCAGGGGAGATGGTCGGCACCGAGATCCGTGCCAAGCGACGCGATGACACCGCCGTCGGACTGAACGTGTGGTCCCCCACCGTCAACCTGCTGCGCCACCCGCTGTGGGGCCGCGGTGAGGAGGGCTACTCCGAGGACCCCGCACACACCGCGGCCATGGCCACCGCCTACACGCGCGGACTGCGCGGCGACCACCCCGAGTTCTGGCGCACCGCCCCCGTCCTCAAGCACTGGCTCGCCCACAACAACGAGACCCGGCGCGACACCACCTCCTCCTCCGTGCGCCCCCGCGTCCTGCACGAGTACGACCTGCGGGCGTTCCGCCGGCCGGTGCGGGCCGGAGCCGTCGCCGGCGTCATGCCCGCCTACAACCTGGTCAACGGCCGGCCCAACCACCTCTCGCCGCTGCTCGCAGGCGAGCTTCGGCGGTGGACCGAGCTGCCGCTGGTCGTCTGCTCCGACGCCGGCGCGCCCTCCAACCTCGTCGACTCCGAGCACTACCTCGCCACCCACGCCGAGGCCACCGCCGCCGCGCTGCGGGCCGGCGTCGACAGCTTCACCGACCACGGCGACGACCCGACGACCATGACCGCCCGGCTGCACCAGGCGCTCGACCTCGGCCTCATCGACCGCGGCGACATCGACACCGCCGTCCGGCGGCTGCTGCACATGCGCTTCCTGCTCGGTGAGTTCGACCCCGAGGACGACCCCTGGACGGCGGGCGGCGCCGTCGACCGCCCGGCCCACCGCGCGCTGGCCCGGGAAGCCGCGGAAAAGGCCGTCGTCCTGCTCCGCAACGACGGCCTGCTGCCGCTGACCGAGGCCCGCCAGATCGCCGTGGTCGGTCCGCTCGCCGACTCCTGCCGGCTGGACTGGTACAGCGGGACCCCGCCCTACGCGATCAGCCCGCTCGACGGCATCCGCGCCCGCTACGGCTCCGCCGCCGTCCGGCACCACGACGGCAACGACCGGATACGGCTGCGGACCACCACCGGCGGCCTCCACGTCCCCGACCCGGCCGACGTCACCGAACCGGCCACCCCCGGCAGCGCCGCCGCACCGCCGGAACCCACCCCCGGGACAACACCTGCCGATCCGACGCCCGCCGATTTGCCGCCCGCCGGCACGACGTCCGCCGAACCGCAACGCGTCGTCGAGGGCACCGCCGACGAGGCCACCGAACTCGTCGTCGACGACTGGGGCGACGGCGTCCTCACCCTGCGGCTGCCCGGCGGACCGTACCTCGCCGCCGGCGAGGACGGCGTGTTGCGCGCCTCGTCCCGCGAACCGGGCGGCTGGATCGTCCGCGAGACCTTCCGGCTGCTGCCCGTCCCGGGCGAGACCGTCCGGCCGGGACACGAGGCCGCCGAGCCGCAGCGGCTGCTCCACCACCTCGCCAGCGGCGGCCACCTGTGCCTCACGCCCGAGGGCGGCCGCGTCGCCACCCCGGACGGCACGCCGCTCGGCGTCGAGCAGGCCACCGTCCTCACCGTCGAGACCACGCTGGACGGGGTGGCCGCCGCTGCCACCGAAGCCGGCAACGCCGACACCGTGGTCGTCGTGACCGGCAACGACCCGCACGTCAACGGCCGCGAGACCGAGGACCGCACCACGCTGCGGCTGCCCGAGCACCAGCAGCGGCTGTGGCGTGCCGTGCACGACATCAACTCCCGCACCGTGCTGGTGCTCTGCTCCTCCTACCCGTACGCCGTGCCCGAGGCCGACGCCGCGCTCCCCGCGCTGCTGTGGACCGCGCACGGCGGACAGGAGGCCGGCTCGGCGCTGGCGCGCGTCCTCGCCGGCGACGTCTCCCCCGCCGGGCGGCTCCCCCAGACCTGGTACGCCCGCGACACCGACCTGCCCGACCTGCTGGACTACGACATCATCGGCTCGCGGCAGACCTACCTGTACAGCGAGGCGACGCCGCTGTACGCCTTCGGCCACGGGCTCTCCTACACCACCTTCCGCTACGGCACCCCGACCGTCACCCTGGCACCCGCCGGCACTGACCCCTCGCGTTCTCCCTCTGCCCCGGCTCCGGCCCCGGCCCCGGCCCCGGACGACCCGACCGGCGGCGCGCAGCTGCACATCAGCTGCGAGGTCACCAATACCGGCGGCCGGACGGCTGACGAGGTCGTGCAGTTCTACGGCCGGGCCCACGACCCCCATGTGCCGCGCCCCAAGCGCCAGTTGCTCGACTTCAGCCGTGTCCGCATCAAGGCCGGTGCCACGGTGCGGGTCAGCGCCACCGTGGAGTTGGCCGAGCTGGGCCACTGGGACACCGCGCGCCGCCGCTGGACGGTGACCGCCGGACGCTACGCGATCGACGTCGGCGCCGCCTCCGATGACATCCGCGCCACCACCACCCTGGACGTGCCCGGCGAGGCGCCGATCCCGCACCCGGCCGCCGTGCGCGGCCTGGCCGCCGCCGACTACGACGAGCAGTGGGGCACCGAGCTGGTGGACCTCAGCCGCACCGACGGCGACGCGGTCGCCCCGGCGGACCCCGGCGCACCGGGCCGGCTGCTCTTCCGGAACTGCGACATCGGCGCGGCGGCCGCCGTCACCGCCCGCGCCGCAGGTCGGGGCACCGTCACCGTCCAGCTGCTGCCGGCCGGGGACGGCGGGCTCTCGGCCCCCGCCGACGCCGGAGCCGCGCGGATCGTCTTCGACGACGCCTCCCCGGACCGGTACGTCTATCGCGAGCGGACGGCGCGGCTGCCCGGCGCGCAGGCGGGTGCGCCGGCACCGGGCGGCAGTGCCGACGCCCGGCGCGACGTGCTGCTCACCCTCGACGGGGGCCTGCGACTCGACCGCATTGCCCTGCACGCGGAGGAACCACCGGCGCGCAGGCCCTGAGCGGGGCCCGCGACCCGAGCACACGGCTCCCGCCCGGTGGGCCCATGCCACCCCGGGCGGGGCCCGACGCCCGCGCTCGCCCGCCGCCCGCCGCCCGGTCCCCCGGCCCGCTGGCCCGCCGGTCAGCTGCCCTCCGCCAGCGCGGCGACCGCGTCCGTGCGCCAGTGCCCGACCGCGCCGGGGCAGGCCACCAGGTACGCGGCAGCCCGTGCCACGCTCCAGCCGTGGGCGGCGATCAGCCCGGCCAGCAGGTGCCGCAGGTAAGCGGCGGACGGCGGGTTCCCCGGCACATCGCGCACGCCCCACGGCGCCGTGAACGTCAGCACCGGCAGGCCCTCCACCTCCCCGCCGCGCACCACCGTCTCGTACCGACCGTCCCCCGCTCGGGTACGGCCGGTGGCGACCGCCTCGGCCAGGTCGGGCTCCGGGCCGTCCCCGGGCAGGCGGTACATCTCCTGGGCGAGCAGGTCGAGGAACTGCTCGCGGGTGAGCAGGTACCCCCGCGCCGCGACACCCGCCGTCCCACCGCCGCCGGTGGGCTCGGCGTCGGGGTCGTAGAACGCACGGCCGCCGTGCCAGATCGGCGACTCGGTGGCGAAGTACACCGCGCCGGTCAGCGTCAACGGCACGGTCCCCGCCGGGGGTGACGCGTCCCGGAACCCGGGGTAGACCCGCGCCCCGCCCGGGTGCTCCCCACCCAGCCGATAGCGGTCGAAGCGCTCGACGTGCAGGTTCGACCCGTACGCCGCGTACCAGAGCCGGTCCCCGTCCCACCCCGCCGCTGCACCTGTCGCCACGGACTCCACCCCTCGCTCCCACCGGCCACGGGACGCCACCCGCCCCGCCCCCGGAGGCCCGCACGGACCACTCCGGGACGTGTGTAGACTTGCCCCGGAACACGCCGCCTTAGCTCAGTCGGCCAGAGCGACGCACTCGTAATGCGTAGGTCAAGGGTTCGATTCCCTTAGGCGGCTCCGGCAAAGGCCAGGTCACATAGCCCGTGACCTGGCCTTTTGTATTGCTCGGGCATGACGAGTCACACAGCCGGGGTGCCGCGAGATGGCTTGCGTGAGCGATGCGTGAGCGGGAGCGCCCAGTGCCCTACTTCCGAGGCTTCCTCGTCTTGCTCTCCGGCCTGGCCTTCTTCCCGGACTTGGGCTTCGCCTTGCCCTTGCCGGTCTTCTTCGCGGCCTTGCGGGCGGCCTTCTCTTTCTCCTTCTTCTCTTCCTCAATCTTGCGCTGGAGAGGGACCAGCTTGGCGGTGGCCTCGGCGGCGTTCCTGCCCACCTCGGGCAGGACACTCTGGTAGATGTCGCGCGTGATCCGGGTGTCGCTGTGCCCGAGGGTGTCGGAGACGATCTTCACGTCGACCCCGGCGGCGAGCATGAGGGTGGCCGCGCCATCCTCTGCGACAACTACTCACCGCACCTGACGACGAAGCGGTGCCGGCGAGTGGGGGCGTGGGCGGAAGCGAACAACGTGGAGATCGCCTACACCCCGACCAACAGCTCCTGGCTGAACCGAATAGAGGCCCAGTTCACCGCCCTGCGCTACTTCACCCTCGACGGGACCGACCACACCAGCCACAAAGAGCAGCGCAGCATGATCCGCCGCTACATCATCTGGCGAAACCGTCACGCCGCCGACGAACGCCTCCGTGAGATCATCGACAGGGCGAACGTTACCTGATGCGGCACTAGACACCGCCCGTCAGCCCGCCCGCGTCCTGACCACTCGCATCCAGCACACCAGCCGAAACCCTGTGCCCAACCGCCGGGCAGAGGCTGCTCGCCGACGCTCGACCATGACGTCTTCGGTGTCGGCTCACCTGAATCCACAACCTGCAGCGGCACCCACGGCACCCGCCGAACGACAGTTCGGACGGCGCCGATAGTCCCAGTCGGTCTGGCCGACGGCGACGCGAACGGCCAGCCCTTCAGGCACCCAGCTCCTCCTCCATTGCCATGGCCACGGCTGGCCAAGGTGCCTTCAGCTCGCCGAACAGCCGCCAGTAGCGGTACGACGCGCGAACCAGGGAACTGACGCCCAACCTCGCCGCACCAGGATCGACCGTTGCGATCACTCGGCGAGTGATTCCGCCTGCTCCTCGCGAGGCGGGACGGATGCCGTGCGCGAGGAGGAGAGTGGCGGTGCGGACGGCATCCAGGGTCGGTGGTGGGGCCAGGGATGCGAACCTGCCGAATATGAGATCCCTCCACCCCAACCGAGTCCGTGCCCAGGCCAGTCGCTCAAGACCGGTACCGAGGTCCACGGCCAGACGGGCAGGGTTGTCGGCGTTCCACAGGAGGACGATGTCACCGACAGGCAGGTCCAAGTGCTTGAAGCGAAGTGTGATGCCCTCGACTTGGCGGCGCTTCCAAGTGGTCAGTGTGCCGTGGACGCTGATGTGGCGCGCGTGGAAACCGAGTCGTGACAGCACGCTGAACCAGCCGTCCAAGATTCCTCCGTACTCGTCCATGTGCTGGATCGGCTGGACACGGGAGACGTTGACGAACGAGGTCAGGAACCCTGGCCGAAGATCACCCGATGCGTCGCGCTGTCCGGTGAAGCGGACAACAGGCTGAGGCAGGAAGCCGCTGCGGTAGGTCACCGGACGCCCGTCCTTGAGATAGGGATCGAGGGCTTGGACTGCTGAGATCGTCAACTCGGTCTCGCGGCCCCACTGAAGCGGCAGGCAGGTGTCCTGCGGGACGCCTAGCGCCGCGAAACCCGTCGTGAGCCCCGCCAGTAGTTCCTCCCACGACGGCGCCTGACGAGGCGGACGGTATGGGGAGCCTCTGTGTGCGTGCTCGATCTTGACCTGTCTGTCGGAGACGGTGAACTCCCAGTGGGCCCCGAGGATGCGCTGAAGGACCTCAGGTATGAGGACGCCTGAAGGAGGTGATGGCACGAACGGGCGTTCTCTGGGATGACTCGACATCACGGCCGGCTCGCCATCGCCCTGAAGTGGCGGGCCGGATCGAAGCGGTTCATCCCGATCTCCTGGACCACCGCGTACTTCAGGTCCTCAGCCCTTTCGATCGCCCGCGCGAGGAGTTCCGCTGCCGTCTCGTCGTCCACGGCAGGGTCGGCCACCGCAACCACGCCGGTCTGATCGCACAGAGCGGCTTGGGCGCATGTGCCCTCGCGCCAGGTGAGCGCGGCCACGGGGGTGCCGGCGCGGAGAGACTCGCCGAAGACCGCGGCGCCGGCCTCCACGTATGCACGGGCGTAGGTGTAGACGAAGACGGAGGCGTCGCGGATAACAGCCGTCTTGGCGGTGCCGCCGAGTTCACCGACCCACTTCACGTGGTCCGCGCTGAAGAGGCGTTGGTGGCGTCGTACGTACGCGTCGTCGAAGACGGGTCCGACGATCTGGATCCGGCGTCCGAGGATCTGGGCGGCTCGGACGGCGATGTGCGGGGCCTTTTCCTCGTCTATTCGGCCGAGCCATATGAGGTCGCTACCGGCGACAGCCGGCGGCTCCTCCTCGTCCAGGCCAAGGTGGACGGCGAGTTCGGGGATCGGCTGGTGGGCTGCGTACCGCTCGATCATCTCGGGCGAGTAGCAGTAGAGCCGTGACCGCTTGCCGTCGAAGGCCGTGTCCGTGTGCTGGAAGACGGGCGAATGCTGGAACGTGGCCATGTCGCAGTCCAGCTTGTTCCAGGTACGCGTCCAGGCCGGCAGCGACGGGTATTCGTGCCCGACGACCAGGAGGTCGTATCCGGCGCTGCGGAGCTCGCGCTCGGCGAGCGATCCGGGAGTGAGGTCCTCCAGGCGGACCGGCTTGCGGACCCAGTCGTGTTCCAGGTCCGTGAGCCAGCTCGGCCCGAGGAGGTGTACGTCGGCGCCTGCGGTTCGGGCGCCTACGGCGACCGCCCACAGCCATCGTTCGATCCCGCCGTATCCGGCGGGTGGAAAGGCGTAGCTACCGGGGAAGTCGCAGACGCCGACGAGCACTTATGCCTCCGGTGTTCCGTCCGCCGAGATCCGGCGGGAGCCGAGGTACGGGAAGAGAGATTCGGGGAGGACGAGCGAGCCGTCCTGCTGCTGGCACTGTTCGAGAAGCGCGGCCAGGGTGCGGCCGACGGGCAGGCCGGAGCCGTTGAGGGTGGCGACGAGCTTGGGCTTGCCGTCCTCGCCGCGGGTGCGGATGTTGGCTCGGCGGGCCTGGAAGGTGCCGAAGTTGGAGATCGAGGAGATCTCTCGGTAGGTGTTCTGGCTCGGGATCCAGACCTCGATGTCGTACGTGAGCTGGGCGGAGAAGCCGGTGTCGCCGGCGGCCAGCTTGACGACGCGGTAGGCGAGGCCGAGCTCCTTCAGGCACGCCTCGGCGTGCCCGACCATCGTCTCCAGCTCGGTGTCCGCGGTTTCCGGGTCGACGATCTTGACCATCTCGACCTTGGAGAACTGGTGCTGGCGGATCAGGCCGCGGGTGTCGCGTCCGTATGAGCCGGCCTCCGAGCGGAAGCACGGGGTGTGGGCCGTGAGGGCCAGGGGCAGCTCGGCGGGCGGGATGATCTCGTCGGCGTAGAGGTTGGTCAGTGGGACCTCGGCCGTCGGGATGAGGAACAGGTCGCGATCGGCGGCGCCGGTCTTGAACAGGTCCTCCTCGAACTTCGGCAGCTGGCCGGTGCCGGTCATCGTCTTGCGGGTCACCAGGTACGGGACACCGTGCTCGACGTAGCCGTGGCGGCGCGTGTGGATGTCGAGGAAGAGCGTGGCCAGAGCGCGCTCCAGGGCGGCGCCGGCGCCGCGGGAGACAGCGAAGCGCGAACCGGACAGCTTGGTGGCGCGGGCGAAGTCGAGGATGCCGGTGGCCTCGCCCAGGTCGACGTGGTCCTTCGGCTCGAACGAGAACGCCGGTGGGTTGCCGACGCGCCGGATCTCGACCGCGAACTCTTCCGAGTCGCCGTCCGGGGCCTCGTCGTCGGGGAGGTTCGGGATGGTCAGTAGGAGCTCGGTGAGCTCTTCCTGGACCTTCTCCTGCGCGGCCTCGATGTCGCGGATCTGGTCCTTCAGCTCGCGGGCGCGCTCCTTCAGCTTGGAGATGTCCCCACCCTGCTTGGCCGTCTGCTGGACCTCGCTCGCCACTCGCTTGGACTCCGCCCGCAGCTCGTCGGCCGAGCGGATGCTCTGGTTGCGCCGGGACTGGAGGTCTTCCAGCCGGGACAGGTCCAGGGAGTAACCGCGACGAGCGAGCCGACGTACCGCTTCGGCACCCATTTCAATCAGGGCGCGGGCATCATGCATGAGGAAGATCCTTCTTATCCGGCGAGTGGGATGGGGATACCGCATCGACGGTAGCAACCGCCGGCCCCTCACCGATCCGCAATATCGACGCGTCACCATCGGCGGTGATCTCGCGCAGAGTGGCCGATTCAAGATCATCCATGAGCTCCGTGACCAAGAGGGAAAGATCGTCGTCGCCGATGGCGAGCGGCTCGATGTAGGGAGCCTCGGGGAAGAACAGCGGCATGGACTCGCCGGCCGCGCGATCTCCATGCCAGTGGAGGACGGAAACCAGCAGGCCGTGCCCGACCAGGACGCGGGGCCCTGGGTGCTCCAGAGCGGCGAGCACGCCGGTGAGCAGCCTGCGGATGCCCGTGCTGCGACTCCGCGGCGCCCGGCGGGCGCCGACGCGGACCGTGCTCGTCGAGCCAGGCCGCGTAGTCGAGGAAGGGCTTGCCCTCACACTCCCCGTAGTCGAGTTCGTTCAGCCGGGCGTCGACAACCAGCTCGGGCGAGGGGACGCCCATGAGGAGCGAGGCGGTCTGCCGAGCCCGTGGAAATTCGCTGTTCAGCCAGGTGGTTACGGAATGGAGGGGGAGGACGTTCCACGCACGGCTGAGCGACTGTCGGCCTTCGTCGGTCAGGAGGATCTGCTTGGCCGGGTCGCCGTTGACGAGGTACCGCTTGCTGTAGTCGGTCTGGCCATGGCGAAGGACGTACGTCGTCACGATCCGCTCCGAGGGGTTGTCGCTGTCGCCAGAAGCTCGCTGAGCACGGTGGCCATGTGCGTCGCGCGTGGGTCGCCGGACTCCACGTAGAAGAGGAGGCCGTGGACCGCCAGGAGTCGGCACCAGGGTGCGAGCACGGGGACGGGGACCCGGGACGTACGTGAGGCGATGGCCAGCCGTGCGGTCGTCCCGCGTCCGAGCTCGTAGTAGACGGTCCAGAACGCCCAGTCAAACGCGGGGTCGCCCAGCACGGGGAGCGGATCGATCAGCCGGGGGTGCCCCCGCCAGTCGAACAGCACGTTCTCCCGGTACAGGTCGGTGTGCAGCACCGTCGCTCGGCGGGAGCCCTCCTCCAGATCGGCGACGGCAGCGAACCCTGCTTCGACGAGGGGCTGCCAGCCGCCAAGGTCGAGTTCGCGCATCCGTCGCTCGATCTGCGGACGGACGTCGTGGGCGAGGTGGTCGGTGAGGAGTGGAAGCTGCTTTGACCGGAGTCTGTGGCGCCCCAAGGTGTGGAGCCCGTGGACGGCCGCCGCCACCATTTGCAACTCCCGTCGCGGCCGATCCGCGCCGCCGGGTTGCCCGCCGATGAGTTCGAGCGCGGCCACGGCCAGGTCGTCCGCGGCCTCCATGACCTCCGCCGTCGGGCCACGGGCCCAGAGCCGTAAAGCTTCCACCTCGTGGCGAAAACGAGATGGATCAACCCATGCTTTGAGGAGTAGCGGACGCCCGTCGGGACGGGCCGCGGTCGCGATCACCGAGGCGTGGCCGGCGTCGTGGTACGCCACGAGCGCCAGCTTCCACCTCCCTGCCGCACGTGCCAGCAGCCCCGGGACGGCGTCGAGCCACGGCTTGACCGCGGGCCCGTAGTGCGCGAGCAGCCGTTGCCTGCACCCCGCGGGGGTCTCTCCGAGCGTCCGCTTCGTCATCAGCTCAGCTCGATCCCGTCCGAGACGAGCTCATCGGTCAGGGCGGGGAACTCGCCCAGGACCTCGGCGACGAGGGCCTGCACTTTGTCGATCTCGGCGTCCGGGGCGGAGAGGCGGACGAGGATGCGCCAGGGTTCGTCCAGACGCTGGCCGGTGGTACTGACCAGATGCACTTCCGCGTGCCCGTCGGTGGTCTCGTGCAGGCGGTGGGCCAGGCGCTGCGCGGCGATGTTGTAGAGCTTGCCGACGTGGTAGACAGGGTTCTTGCCGTTGGCGCCCTCCAAGTTCATCGGACGTAGCGGCGTGATCAGACCGTTGACTCGGTTGCCGCGCCCGACGACGCCCTCGTCCCCCGACTCGATCGAGCTACCGGTATAGGTCAGGTACAGCTCGTCCTTCTCCGGGACGTCGCGGGCGTTGAGCCGGAAGCGCGCCTGGGCGCCCGGCAGCCGAAGGCCGGCCAGCCGGTGGCACTCGGCCAGGACGGACTCCTTGTTGCGGATGTACTCCGCCCGGCTGGCCACGTGCCGCGACTTCTGAGGCACGCACAGGACGATGTCGGCCTCGTGGCTGTCCCAGAAGCCCATGAGCTTGACGTCGGATCCGCACCAGGCGTGGGAGAGGGTGAACTCGCTCTCGCCGGAGAAGTGGTTCACCAGGTCGCGGACGAACGACTCGAAGGCGTTCTCGGGGGCCCAGCCGGTCCCCAGCGACGTGTCGTTCGAGAGCCGCACACGGCGCTCACGGAGGTCGTCGACGGAGCGGGGGTTGAACCAGCGCGTGCGGTCGGGAGTCCCGTCGCCGGTGAGGACCGCCCCCGGGCTGGAGTTGCTGGTGATGTTGAAGACGATGTCGAGGTGGTCCGACACCTCGGGAAGCCGCTCGGCGAAGAACGCCCGCACCTCGGCCTCGACGATCTCCTCGGCCGGGATCGTCTCGCCCCCGCACATCGGCGCCGCGCGGCCGTTGACCAGGACACGGACCGGGGCGGTCATCTCGCCTGCCCCGTAACGGACTTCACTGGCGCCGCCGAGGAGAGCGAGCTTGTCGAAGTTGTGGTGCAGTACGGCACCGAAGCGCGCGACGGTGTGGTGGCTGTAGGCGCGGGACAGCCGCTCGGCGAGGTGATCGGCGAGGGTGTCCGGGTGGCCGAGGCCCTTCCGCTCGACGATGGTCGTCGCGTCCGGTGTGGCCATGGCGGTGTCGATGACGAGGTGGCTGTTGCCGATGATCGTGCTCGTACGAGGCATCACGAACTCCCGTTCAGGGATGGGAAGAAGGGGATGAGCGCAGGCGTCAGCACGCCTGGACGAGCGGTGCGGTCGAGATTCAGCGAGGGACTCCGGCAGCGCGGAGATGCGCCACGATCGCTGCGAGCGACTGGTACGCGGAAACGGCTCGTTCTTCAGCGGTGAGGCGGACGATGTCGTGGGTCGTGACGAGGTCGATGTCCTGGGTCCGGCGGCGATCGAGCCAGAGGAGCAGACGCCAGGCGAGCACCGGCCCGCAGAACGGCAAGCGGTCCGCGAGCTCGACTGGAATGTGGGCCGGTACTACGTCCTCGTACAGCAGGTCCCGTACGAGGTGGAAGACGACATCGGTGTAGTCGAGAACGGCCGGGCCGCAGGCGCTCGCTTCCCAGTCGACGACGTGCAGGTGCTCTCCGTCGACGAGGAGGTGCTCGGGCTTGAGATCGCCATGTAGGTGGACGGTTGGGTGGGCGTCGATCGTTGGGAGGGCCTCCCGCAACACGGCCCACCAGGGCAGCCACCGGCAGCGGGCCGAGAACTGATCCAGCAGGAAATGGCTCGCGGAAACAGGGCTGCCGGCCCGTGCCGCCCAGCCGGGGCCAGGAGTGGCGCCGGCAGTGGGCCGGTGAAGCATGCCGCTCACCGCCACGACGTGACCGATGTAGTCCTCCGTCGCCTTGCGGCTGGCCACCGAGCATGGCGTCCCGTGCACCGCCCGGAACACTGTCCAGGACCCGGCCTCGTCGCATCCCGTCGCCTGAACGGTCGGAACCGAGATGCCGCGCAGGGCAGCACGCTGGACCGTGGCGGCCTCCCGTCGACGTCGGCCCTCGGGGTCGATGCCGACGTAGACCTTCAGTACGGCACTGCCGTCCGTGGCGAACCGCGTTCTGGAGTACGGCTTGCGGACTGCCACGCCGAACGGCCCCAGCCCTTGTCCGCCCCATGGCTCCGCCGTCTTCGTGCTGCGCATCCTCCACACACCTCCGTCCCGGTCGAGAAGCAGAACCGATCGCCAATGCCCGCTGGAATGAGGGGAGTTACCACCATCGCCCTGCGGCTTTCTCGGTCTGCTGCGACAGTAGGCGCGGCGCCCCGCAGCACCCCGGAAAAACCTTCCGGGGTCGATTCCGGCCACGAGGTGATGCTCAGGACATGCGAGGGATGACAGAGAACCTGACCATCGGCGAACGCGTTGCCTGGTACCGGCGCCGACGTGGACTTTCCCAAGAGGTCCTGGCCGGCCTCGTCGGCCGCACCACGGACTGGCTGAGCAAAGCGGAGAACAACCGGATCGAGCTCGACCGCCTCTCGGTGATCACTTCACTCGCCGAGGCTCTCGACGTCTCGCTCGGGGATCTCCTCGCCGAGCCGACGCTCCTGGAGTGGTCGAGTGACAGCGGTCGCCGTACGGTACCCGCTCTGCGGGATGCGCTCATGGACTACAAGCAGCTCACGCCCCTGCTGGGGCTCCCACCCGACGACGAACCGCCGACCCTGGAAGGCTTGCGGGACGCAGTGAAGGAAGTCCTCGACGCCTACCAGGTGTCTCAGTACGGCTTCGCGACCCGACGGCTCCCCCTCGTCCTCGCCGACGCCCTCGCGGCCTCCCGCTCGTATTTAGGGCGTGAAGGGGAGGAGGCCCATGCCGAACTCGCCTTGGCCTACCACGGTGCGGCCATGGTGCTGGGCAAGGTCGGGGAGTCGGAACTGGCGTGGATCGCCGCCGACCGGGGCCTGGCGGCAGCGCAACGGAGCGGCCAGAGCACGGTGACGGGCTCGCTCTTCCGGGCGGTCACGCACTGCCTGATGGCCACTGGCCGCTTCACCGCGGCGATCCAGCTGGTCAACGATGCGGCGGCCGTCATGCAGCCCGGCCTGGGCACCGCGAACGACGAATACCTCTCGGTCTACGGCACGCTCTTCCTCGCCGGCGCCATGGCGGCCGCCCGAGCGGAGGACCGTACGACCACCCAGGCCTTCTTCCGCGAAGCGGATGAGGTCGCACAGCGACTGGGTGCCGACGCGAACCACCTCTGGACGGCCTTCGGCCCGACCAACGTGGCCATTCACTGCGTCGCCACCGCCGGAGAACTCGGTGACAGCCAGATCGCGGCCGATCTCGGGCAGCGCATCGACACCAGCGGCTTGCCTGTCGAACGGCGCGTGAGGCACAGCCTGGAAGTCGCCCGAGCCCTCAGTGCCTGGAACCGGACCGACGAGGCCCTGGCCACTCTGCTGGACGCCGAGCGAGCCGCACCCGAGCAGGTGCGCCACCATTACCTGAGCCGCGAACTGGTCATCGGCTGGATCCGCGGCACCCGAGGCCGCCCGTCCCAACCAGTGGCCGACCTGGCTCGTCGGCTCGGCGTGGTCGGCGGTTAGAGTCCGTTCCGTGACCGAGAACGAGCACGAAGCGAAGATGGCCCACCCGCGCATGGCCGCCGGCGCGCTCTTCTTCGACGACGCCGACCGGGTCCTGCTCGTCGAACCCTCGTACAAGGACTATCGGGATATCCCCGGCGGGTACGTCGAGACGGGGGAGTCACCCCTGCAAGCCTGCGTGCGTGAGGTCCAGGAGGAGCTCGGTATCAAGCCCGCGATCGGCCGTCTGCTCGTCGTGGACTGGGCGCCGAACCCGGGGGAGGGCGACAAGGTGCTCTACCTCTTCGACGGGGGGCGCCTCACCGCGGACGAGTGCCGGCACATCGAGCTTCAGGCCGACGAGCTTCGCGGTTACGCCTTCCACGACTCCCGAGAGCTGCCGGACCTCACGATCCCTCGCCTCGTGCGCCGCATCACTGCGGGCATTGAGGTCCGTGCCAACGGGGCGACTGCCTACCTGGAGTGTGGAGCGGCGCCGGAGGCGGCCGCGTAGCGAGGGAGCGTCGGGGCTGCCTCGTCAGGCAGGTCTGCCTGACACGCCGCTCGCCCATTGCCTGACGTGCTAAGAGGTTGTCTCACGTGGTGAGTTTCGTGAGTTTCTTGTAGCAGGTCAGCGTGGCGGCCAGGCCGAGGAAGGCGAGAGAGTGGGAGCCCTTTCGCTCGTATCGGACGGTGAGCCGTCGGTAGCCGAAGAGCCAGGCGATCGATCTCTCGATCTTCCAGCGGTGCCGGCCGAGACGTTCGCCGGACTCGATTCCCGGCCTGGCGATGCGCGGGACAAGTCCCCGTTCACGCAGCCAGGAGAGGTGGTCAGCAGAGAAGTACGCCTTGTCGGCCCGGAGCTTGACCGGGCGGCGCCGACGAGGTCCGCGCCTGGAGCGGATGGCGGGTATCGCGCGGATCAGCGGCTTGAGGGCGAGGCTGTCGTGCATGTTCGCGCCGGACACGGCCACGGCGAGCGGAAGGCCCTGGGCCTCGGACAACACGTGCAGCTTGCTGCCCTTCTTGCCGCGATCGACCGGGTTCGGCCCGGTCAGCGAGCCCCCCTTCTCGCCCGCACCGACGCGGCGTCCACGATCACCGAGGTCCAGTCGATCTCACCCCGGGCGCCAAGTTCGTCCAGGACCGCCCGGTGCAACCGGCGCCACAGTCCCGCCTCGGTCCACGCGGTGAACCGCCGGTGCGCCGTAGCGGGCGACACCCCGAACGTCTCCGGCAGATACCGCCAGGCACACCCACTGGTCAGCACGTACACCACAGCCGCGAACACGGCGCGCTCGTCCAGCGGCGCCGTCCCACCGCCCTGCGGACGAGAGTTGAACGACGGCAGCAACGGGGCAACCAGTTCCCACAGACCGTCAGGAACCAGCCGCTGCGACAGATCGACACTCACGAAGAGACATCATGCCGCAGCTCCCAACACCACCACGTGAGACAACCTCTAAGGCCCGCAGCCTCTCGGCCGAATCCCCCCGCTGCGAATCGACGACGTAAACGGCACGTACGCCCGAGACGACCGGTTCCCACGTGCTTTCGTCGTACCAATCGAACCGGTTCTCTCCCGAACGGGAGGCAGGCCGGGAATGCGCGCCTCTCTCCGCCAGCATCGCAGCGACGTGGCGTCCCGTCTTTCCCGTGCCGCCGAGGACCAGATATGCATCTCGTTCCATGAAGGCATCTCACCACACGAGGAACGGCTGCGCGGCGGGAACGGTCGGATGACGCATCGGCACCGTCGGGCGGGAGACACGGTCATCGTCGGCGCTCCGGCCCGCCTGCCGGGATCGCGACCGCCTCCGGGGCGTCTCCGGCGCCGGCGCCGGCCAGCCCTCCCGCAGCGAACGCGGCTCTGAGCCGAGGCGGCGTCAATCTCGCGCCGATCGCAGCGGTGATCCTCTCGACATCGCCGCGCTCCGCGGGGGGCAGCGGAGCACCCGCGGATCGGCGCATGGCGTCTGCCGCCCCCAGCAGCCACGCGGCGCGCTCCGCACCGCCGGCGAGGGCGTGCGCCCCCGCGAGCCCCTCCAGCGCGAGCGCCACGGCGCGCGGATCTCCGGTGCTGCGCGCGGCGGACAGCCCCTCACCGTGCAGGGCCAGCGCGGACTCGACGTCGCCCCGGAGCTCAGCGACGAAGCCGAGTTCTGCCAGCACCAGAGCCAGTCCGGTCATCGCACCCCGCTCGCGGTTCCAGTCGAGCCAAGGCCGCAGATGTGCCTCCGCGCGATCAAGGTCCCCCTGCCTCCTCGCCCCCAGCGCAATGCCCACCTCGGCGTACTGCTCGACCGGAAGATTCGCCTGCTCGACGGCCAGCAGGCGTGCTCGGCCGTGCAGTTCCTCTGCGCGCGGGTAAGCTCCCTGAAGCAGGGCCATGCGCCCCAGTCCGGCCAACTTGCGGGAGACCTCCGACCACAGCCCCAGCGCCTCGGCGATGGCGACGCCGTCGCTGTGCAGCCGGGTCGCGGACTCGTAGTCCCCCGTCGCCTCCGCCAGCACGCTCAACATGTCCGTGGCCTTCAGCCGCCCCCACTGGTCCCCGAGATCCAGGAAGAGCGCCAAAGCCTCGTCGCCGTCGCGACGCAGCGAGACCAGATCGCCCCGCGCCATGGCGAGAGCGGCGCGGGTCGTGAGGGCCGCCGCCACCCCCCACCGATCCCCCGCGGCCCGGAAGACGTCCAAGGACCACTCGACGCGGCGCTCCCCGGCAGCCAACGCACCCACGCTCCAACAGGCGTGTCCGAGAAACCACTCGGCGCGGGCCCGGTGCGGGCCGACGGACTCCGGGGCAGGCAGTGGCCTGGCGCTCTTCTCGACGGCCGCGGGGTCTTCGCCTGTCAGAAGAGAGAACGCGGCGTGCCTGGCCAGGGCCTCGTCCTGGCCGGGTGCAGCCGGACACGACCGATCCGCACCGTGGATGAGCCGAGCCACGGTTTCCAGTGATCGCTTCGCCTCCTCTGGTCTGCCCCGCAGGAACCAGTACCAGGAGAGGGCGTTCACCAGCCTCAGCGCCATCTCGGGCTCGCGGCGCCTCTCGGCGGACTCGAGGGCCCTGGCGAGGTTGCCTGCCTCCGCGTCGAGCAGCGCCAGGGCCTTCTCCTGATCGCTCCCGCCGAGCCGGCTCTCGGCTTCCTCGGCGAGCCGGACGCAGTAGGCGAGGTGGCGGCTTTCCGCCACCTCGGTCTCGCCTGCCTCGTCGAGCCGCTCGCGTACGTAGGCAGCCACGGACTCCAGCAGTCGGTACCGTGTTCCGGCACCGCTCTCCGCCCTGACGACGAGCGACCGGTCGACCAAGCGGGGCAGCAGCTCCAGCACGTCGTGCGGGGCCACCCCGCCCCAGCTGCACACCTGCTCGGCGGCTCCCAGGGTGCAGCCGCCGACATGGACCGACAACCGGCGCAGGACCGTCCGCTCCGCGGCGTCCAACAGGTCCCAGCTCCAGCCGATCATGGCTCTGAGGGTCCGCTGCCGCTCCGGCCCGCTCGGGTTCCCTCTGGTCAGCAGGTGCAGTCGATCATCGAGCCGTTCGAGCAGAGTCCGGACGCCCAGGGCGCGGGTGCGCACTGCCGCCAGCTCCAGGGCGAGGGGCACACCGTCGAGATGACGGCAGACGGCCGCCACCGCGGGGGCGGTTTCGGCGTCGAGCACGAAGGCGGCGTCCGCGGAGGTCGCGCGCGCCACGAAGAGGCGGACAGCGCTGTACTGCTCCAGCACGGCGGGGTCGACGTCGGGCGGCAGCGGTTCCGGCGCCCGGGCGGTGCTGGTTCGCACAGCCCGGGGCGTCTTAGCCGGCGGCAGTTCGAGAGGAGGCACGGCCCACACCGTCTCGCCGGGCACGCCCAGCGGTTCCTGGCTGGTGACGAGCACCGCAAGGTGAGGGGCGTGCGGGAGCAGCGACTGCACCAGGTCGGCGAGCGCGGCCAACACGTGCTCGCCGTTGTCCGCCACGAGCAGCAGGCGCTTCGTCGCGAGCGCGGTGAGGAGGCGCCGGGTCGGCGCGATGGGCTCGCGGACGGGGAGCGTCCCGGCCCCCGTACCCTCCCGGATGCCCAGTGCGCCCATCACCACCTCGGCGAGTGTGCCGGCGTCCGACGGGTCGCCCGGGCGGAGCGAGCCCGCGAACTCGACCAGCCACACGCCGTCGTCGAAGGATGCCGCCCGGTGGGTGGCGGTCGCCAGTGCGAGACGCGTCTTACCGACACCACCCGGGCCCGTCAGCGTGACCAGCCGCTCGGCCGAGACCAGGCGACCGACCTCCGCGACGGCCGACTCGCGCCCGATCAGGCCCGACAGCGGCTGCGGGATGTTGCCGGGCGGAGGTTCGTGTCGTTCGTCAGCCGCGGGACGCCGGTGCGGGTCGAGCGGCGTCCGGGAGTGCGGCACCGCGCCGCGGGGGCGCCCGTGGGGAGATGCCGCACCGAGCGGCTCCTGTCGCAGGATCGCCAGGTGCAGGGCCACGAGTTCGGGCCCCGGGGCCAGCGCGAGTTCCTCGTCCAGCAGGCCGCGCAGCTCCCGATAGCTCTCCAGCGCCTCGGCGGTGCGTCCCGCGCGGTACAGCGCCCGCATGAAGAGGCTGCGCAGCCTCTCGCGCAAGGGGTGTCGGCCGACGAGATCCGACAGCTCGCCGATGAGTTCGTGATGTTCGCCCAACTCCAGACGGACCTCGCCGAGATCCTCCTGCGCGGCAAGGCGCTCCTCCGCGAGCCGGGCAATGGCGCCCCGAGCGAAGGGTTCGTCGGCGAAGTCCGCGAACGCCGCTCCCCGCCACAGTCCGAGCGCCTCCGACAGGAGCCCGGCGCGCACCGAAAGCTCGGCGGACGCCCGGGCCTCCGCGGTGAGCTGTTGGAACCGGCAGGCGTCAACTGCTTCGGCGGGGGTGTCGAGCGCGTAGCCCGGTGGTCGATGGACGACCGATCGCCGCCCACCCGGCTCCGCGTTCTCGAGCGCCCTGCGGAGTTGGGAGACCTTGCTGTGCAGGGAAGCCACGGGATTCGCCGGCGCGCGGCCCGGCCACACGTCCTCGATGAGGCGGTCGACCGGCACGGGCCGGCCCGGGCGGACGAGTAACGCCGCCAGCAGACCACGGACCTTCAGCTCAGGGACCCGGACCGGTCTGCCGTCGGCCGTCCGCACCTCCAGCGGGCCGAGCACCCCGAAACGCATGGCAGTCACAGTACTGCAGCCGGGTGGCCCCCGAAGGAGAACCGGAGTACTGCCCGCCTTCCCACCGAGGACCGTGAGTCGACCCCAAGGAAGCCGTAAGCCGCGCGGACCACAGTGGTTCCCGTCGGGCTTCGAGGAGCGCCTGACACGACCGGGCGGTCGAGAGAACGGCCGAGGAGAGGACCACGATGCTGCGGGAGGACGGTGCCCGACTGGCCATCGTCGTCGACGACGTCCGACGGGCCGGCCTGAACCGACTGGCCACGGAGTGGATCAGCGGCCGGGCACACGTTCGCGGTGACTTCCAGGTGGACGTCCTGGACCTGGCGGAAGCATGGCTTCCCGCCTTCGGGCCCACGGACGGCCCCGGTACCGACGAGGTGAGGGCGTTGGCGCCCTGGCTGGCTGCCGCGGATGCCTTCGTCCTGATCACGCCCGAGCGCAATCGGAGCTTTCCGGGTGCATTGAAGAACGCGATCGACTGGTACGACCAGGAGTGGCAGGCCAAACCGATCGGTTTCGTCTCCTACGGGGAAGCGACGGAAGGGCTCTGTGCCGTCACCCAACTGCGGCAGGTCTTCGCCCACCTGCACATGGTGACAGTGCGGGACGCCGTCAGCTTCCGCGCCCACGAGGCTCCGTTCCCGCCGGGCGGCCGCCCGGCCGTGGTCGAGCGGTGCGAACGCGCCGCGGCGGCCATGCTCGACCAGCTGAGCTGGTGGGCGCGCGCCCTGCGCGAGGCGCGCAAGAAACACCCCTACGGCGTCCGCGCCCGCACGCAGGCCCGGAACGGGAACGCCTGCGGTCGAACACCCTGCCACTGCACCTCGGACGACACCACCCGGAATCTTTCCGAATGATGAGTACGCGAGGAGACATCCCTGTGTCCGTGAACACCCCGACGCCGGCCCCCGTGCGCGCCGGCCCCAAGGAGTGGGCGGGGCTCGCCCTGCTCCTGCTTCCCACGTTCCTGCTCACCGTCGATCTCGGTGTCCTGTGGCTGGCGACGCCGTACCTGACAGCCGACATCCGGCCGACGAGCGCCGAGTTGCTCTGGATCACCGACATCTACGGATTCGTGATCGCCGGCATGCTGGTGCTGATGGGGACGCTCGGCGACCGTATCGGACGCCGCAAGCTGCTGATGCTGGGCGCCGCCCTCTTCATCGTGGCGTCCTTCCTCGCCGCCTACTCCACCTCCCCCGGCATGCTGATCGGGGCGCGCGGGCTGCTCGGCATCGCCGGCGCGGCCATCCTCCCGGTCACCCTCGCTCTGATCGCTCACGTCTTCGAGGACCCGAAGCAGCGGTCGACAGCCATCGCGATGTGGGTGACCGCCCTTTCGCTGGGCATCGCCGTCGGCCCCAGCGTCGGCGGCGTGATGCTGAACTCCTTCTGGTGGGGTTCCGTGTTCCTGCTGGCGGTGCCGGTCATGGCGCTCGCGCTGGTCGCCGCACCGGCGCTGCTCCCCGAGTCGCGCGACGAGAACGCGGGGCGGCTGGATGTCGTCTCCATCGTGCTCTTCCTGCTGGCGATCCTGCCGGTGGTGTACGGCATCAAGAAGGTGGCGGAGGACGGCGTGTCGGGCCTCGTCCTGCTCTCGCTGGCGGTCGGCATCCTGTTCGGTGTGCTCTTCGCCCGTTGGCAGACCAGGGTCGCTCAGCCCGTCCTCGACCCCAGGCTGTTCACCGACCGGGTCTTCATCGGGGCGATGGTCCTGCTGCTGCTCGGCCTCGCCGCGATGAACGGCGTCCAGTACCTGCTGCCGCAGTTCCTGCAGATGGTCAGTGAGCTGTCACCGCTGCGTGCGGGGCTGTGGCTCATCGTGCCAGCCGTCGGTCTGATCATCGGCAGCCAGCTCACTCCCGGCCTCGCGGCCCGGACACGGCCCGCGTACGTCATCGCCGCAGGTGCGCTGCTGTCCCTCATCGGCTCGCTCATGCTGCTCCGGGTCGGGAACGACGATGCGGGAGTCGTCCTCGGCATCACCGGCTTCACCGTCATGATGCTGGGCCTGGCACCGATCACCGTCCTGGGCACCGACCTGGCGGTGAGCGCCGTCCCCCGCGAGAAGGCGGGGTCGGCGGGGGCGGCCGGCCAGACGAGCTACGAGCTCGGGCTCGCCTTCGGCATCGCGGTCACCGGCTCCATCGCGACCGCGGTCTACCGCTCGGAGTTGGGGAGTTCGGCACCCGAGGGTGTGAGCGAGGAGGCCCTGGCGGCAGCTCGCGACACCATCGGGGGCGCCCTGGCCACCGCGGAGGAGCTGCCCGGCCCGCTGGGCGAGCAGCTTCTCGCTGCGGCGAGGACTGCCTTCACCAGCGGGTTCCACGCCGCCGCTGCGGTCAGCGCGGTCCTGGCGGTCGGATGCGTGGTGGTGGCGCTGACCCTGGTACGCGGCGCCCGCGCCGATGCCGAGGAGCCGAGCCCGCCGGCGGACGACTCCCCGGAGACCGCGGCGGACCGGTCGATGACGACCGCCGCGGACGTGGGCGCCCGCTAGGGGTCGGCCCGTCCGTCCCCTCGCCGCCGTGCACCACTGACCGCACCCGCGGGCAGCCACGGCCGCGCGGGCGAGGGGGCGAGGGGGCGGCGGAACCGTGCGGTTCCCGGAGGCTCGAGGGTTTCCGGGAACCGCCGCGGCTCAGGGACGCCAGACCCCGGTGGCCGCCGTCACCCGGACGAAGTCGCCGAAGTCCCGCGGCTCGCGGCCCAGTACGCGCTGGACCCCGTCGGACAGGTAGGCACCTCGTCCCTCGCGCACCCACCCCAGTAGCTGGGCAGCCAGCTCGGCATGATCGAGCGGGAAGCCCCGCTCGATCAGGTGGTCGCGGTACTGGTCCCCCGTCGCGTCGACGTACTCGATCTCCCGACCGGTCGCCTGGGCGATCTCCCGAACCGCGCCGGCGAAGGTGAGCAGCCGGGGGCCGGACAGGGCGTAGGTCTCCCCGGCGTGACCGTCCGAGGTGAGCGCCTCCACGGCCACCGCGGCAATGTCCTCGGCGTCGATCAACGGCTCCGGCCCCTCACCCGTCGGCAGGACCACCCGGCCGTCCCGCAACGGCAGACGCAACAAGGGGTCCTCGCTGAAGTTCTGTCCGAACCACGTCGGCCGCAGCACGGTCCACTCGGCGCCGGTCGCCTTCACCGCGCTCTCGGAGGCGAACCACTCCGGCTCGTCGATGTCCTGCCACGCCCTCGCCGACAGGAGGACGAACCGGCTCACTCCCGCGGCCACCGCCACGTCGCCGAACTCGCTGAGCAACGAGCCGGCGTCCTCGGTCTGGGAGTCCACCACGTAGACGGCACGGACGCCGTTCACCGCCGCGTCCCATGTCTCCCGCTTGTGCCAGTCGAACGTGCACGGTCCGGAGCGGGCGGCGACCCTCACGGCCGCATCACGCTGCTGAAGTCCGCTCACCACACGGCGGCCGGTCTTCCCCGTGCCGCCCAACACCAGAATAGGCTTGTCAGTCATGCCCTCACCCAACGTCCATCAGGGCATTCGAGTCGATGGCTCCGGGTGTCCGGTTGATGTCCGTCCGTCTACCCCGGTGACCTACGATCGGCGCATGTCGACCCTGGCGAGTCTTCTGCACGGCACCCGGGCGCACGGCGCGTTCTTCCACCGCTTCGTCCTCAGCCCACCGTGGTCGCTGCGCTTCGCCGACCTGCCCCCGTTGACCCTGGTCGCCATGGAACAAGGGCAGTGCTGGATCGTGCCCGACGACAGCCCTCCCGTGCTGCTTCGCCCCAGGGCGGTCGCCGTGGTGGTGGGCCCGGGGCACTACACGCTCGCGGACAGTCCGGACTCGCCTCCGGAGTTGCTCACGCACGACGGCGAACGCTGCACCGGCCCCAACGGCGCGGACGCCGACGACCTGCGGCTCTCCACGCGGACCTGCGGGAGGAACCCGGAGGGTAGAGACACGCTGCTCCGAGCCGCCTACCGGCCCCACACGACCATCGGCAGGCGCCTGTTGGACGTGCTGCCGCGCGTGGTGCTCGTCCCGGCGGAGACCTTCCCGTTCTCCCTCCCCGACCTGCTCTCGTCCGAGGTCACGAAAAACGCACGCCATCAACAGGTGGTGCTGGACCGGCTGTTGGACCTGCTGATGACCTCCAGCCTGCGGGAGTGGTTCGACAGCTCCGGACCGGACGGGGCCGGCGCGACCGCGCTCGCCGAGGACCCGTTGGTGAACAGAGCTCTGCGGCTGCTCCACTCCGACCCCGCCTTCCCCTGGACGGTGCAGCAGCTCGCGGACAACGCCGGTGTGTCCCGCGCCTGGTTCGCGCGCCGCTTCGCGCAACAGATGGGCGAGCCCCCGATGACCTACCTGACCCGGCTGCGCATCAGTCTGACCGCGGACCTGCTGCGCAGTTCCGACGCGACGCTCGAGGGCATCGCCCGGCAGGTCGGGTACGCCAACGCCGCCGCGCTGAGCACAGCGTTCAAACGCATCTGCGGCATGTGGCCGAGCGCGTACCGGCTGGCCGGGTCGCAGGAAGCCGGCGGCGGGGCCGGCGACGGGTGACCGGGGACGGCGCCTTCGCGGCCACCGCGGCCGGTGGGCCCGAGCGCGCCGGAGCGGCCCCACCGCTCACCTCGGAAGGGCCGCTCCGCAGCACGTCGCGCGTCGGTCAGTTCGACACCAGCCGCGGGTCGCCCGCCCGCAGCAGCCCGCAGACGTCGCGCAGCGCGACCTCGAGCCGGTCGATCGCCTCGTCCGCCAGAAGCACCGAGGGCTCGAAACGGAGCGTGTTCAGTGCACTGGCAGTCGGGAAGGTACGGATGCGGTGGGCACGGAGCAGATAACCCGCGACCGCGTAGCCGAAGAACCCCTGTTCCGCCACCGCACGATAGGCGTCCACCTCGGAGTGCGTCTGCTCGGCGAACTCGAAGCCGAGCATCAGCCCCACCCCGGCCGGATCGTGCTCGTCGACATCGCTTCGTCGGCCGGCGGGCAGACCCCGCCCGAGGACCAGCTGGCTGCGGTCGTCGCCTCGGACGAGCCACAGGTGGCCCTTCGTGACGGACGGATACTCGTCCCCCGCCTGGTCCGCGGTGGCGAGCGGAACCCCGGCCCGGGCCGGAGGCAGCTGCGGCAGGAAGGCACGGTGCTCGTCACGGGCGGTACAGGCGGCCTCGGTGCGCTCGTCGCCGGCCGTCTCGTGCGCGAACACGGGGTCCGTCATCTCCAGCTCCTGAGCCGCCGCGGTGGGGAGACCCCCGGCGCTGCCACTCTGGCCGCCGAGCTGCGCACCGCGGGAGCCGAGACCGTGTCGTTCACCGCCTGCGACGCGTCGGACCGGGCCGCACTCACGGCAGCACTCGACCGCATTCCGGCGACCCGCCCCCTCACCGGCGTCGTCCACGCCGCCGGGGCGACGGACGACGCCCTCGTCACCGACCTCTCCCCGGAACGGCTCCGCTCGGTGATGCGCGTCAAGGCCACAGCCGCCTGGCACCTCCACGAGCTGACCCGGGACCTCGACCTCGCCGTCTTCCTGCTCTTCTCCTCCATCGCCGGGCTGGTGGGAGGCCCGGGCCAGGGCAACTACGCAGCCGCCAACGCCTATCTGGACGCGCTAGCCGAGCACAGGGCCGCGCACGGCCTCGCCGCCACGTCGGTCGCATGGGGGTTGTGGGACGTCGACACAGGGATCACCGCACAGTTGAGCCGACGGGACCGGGAGCGCATCGCCGACAGTGGCTTCCCTCCACTCGCGGTCGAAGACGGCATGGACCTCCTCGACGCGGCCCTGGCATCCGACCAGCCGATGCTCGTCGCCGCGCCGCTGGACCTGCCGGCCGTCCGCCGGAACGCGCCGGCTCCCCGGCTGCTCGCCGCCGTGACGGGGGCGACCGGCCGCCGCACGGCCGCGAACAGCGGATCGAAGACGGGCGCACTCGCGCGCCGACTCTCCGGGCTACCGCCCGAGGAACACCGTGCGGCGCTCCTCGCGACGGTCCGCGCGGAGGCGGCAGCCGTCGCGGGGCACCCGGACCCGGAGCGTGTGCCCGCCGGAAGCTCGTTCCCGACCCTGGGTTTCGACTCCCTCACCTCGGTGGAGCTCCGCAACCGGCTCGCGCGGTCCACGGGACTGGCGCTGCCCCCGACGGTGGTGTTCGACCACCCGACGCCGTCGGCCCTCGCTGCTTTCCTCCACGACCGCCTGACCCGCGCCGGGGGCGCGAGCAGCGGCGCGAACCCCGCGCAAAGCGGCTACGACTCCGACGCGGACATCGACCTCGCCGCGGAGGTGGTGCTACCCGACGACATCCGGCCGGCAGCCACCGGCGCCTCTCCCCGGGAAGGGGCCCGCCACATCCTGCTCACCGGCGCCACCGGCTTTCTCGGGGCCTTCCTCCTGCGTGACCTGTGCCGCACCACCGACGCCACGGTGCACTGTCTCGTACGCGCCTCGGACGAGTCCGAGGCCTTCAAACGGCTCCAGGCGTCCCTGGAGTGGTACCAGGTCTGGGACGACATCGTCCCGTCACGACTGTCCGTGGTGGTGGGGGACCTCGCCCGCCCGCGTTTCGGCTTGGACGAGGACGCTTTCGACCACCTCGCCCGCCGGACCGACGTGGTCGTCCACAACGGAGCGCAGGTCAACTGGCTGCAGCCGTACGCCGCTTTGAAAGCGGCCAATGTCCTGGGCACGGTGGAGGTGTTGCGCCTCGCGGCCCGGCACCGCACGACCCCGGTCCACTACGTCTCGACCGTCGGCGTCTTCGACGGGGCGAGGGCGGACGGCGCCCCGCTGCGCCCGTCGGACCCGACCGGGCCTCCTGAGAAGCTGGCCAGTGGCTACCTCCGCAGCAAATGGGTCGCGGAAGGCATTGTCGGGTTGGCACGACAGCGGGGGCTGCCCGTCTCGATCACCCGCGTCGATGTCGTCTCCGGTGACCGTGTGAACGGCGCCTGCCAGACACGTGACTTCGTGTGGCTGAGTCTCAAGGGCCTCATCCAGGCACGGGCCGTGCCGCAGGGAACAGGCGGGCGCTTCCATCTCCTGCCCGTGGACCACGTCAGCGCCGCAATCACGGAGATCGCCGCCAACCCCGGGACGCATGACGGCACATACCATCTGTACAACCCCAACGCCTACACCCTCGCGCACTGCGTCGCCCGCCTGCGAGCGCGCGGGTACGAACTGGAGGAACTGAGACCCGAGGTGTGGCGCGAGCGGATCGCGGGTGATCGCGACAACGCGCTCTATCCGCTGCTGCACGCCTTCGAGCTGATGACGTCCGACCCGGAAGCCTTCTATCCGCCGATCGACACCACCTCCACCGATGAAGTACTCGCGAAGCGCGGGATCACCTGCCCCGAGCTGACGGACGACTTGTTCGACCGGTACATCGATTTCTTCGTCGCTCGCGGCCATCTGCCGCCGCACCCCGCAGCGGCCCGCGGGTAGGGCGTGCCCGGTCTCCGGCCAGGACTCCGGCGGATGTCGGCCGCACGGGCGCCGGAGCACGTGCCCGCCGGGAAGCGGAGGAAGGCCGACGCGGCGGTGGCCGTTCGCCACTGCTGCGCGGAACCTCGCGACGCCGACGCGGCGGCTGCGGCGGGGCGGGGAGACGTCGGACTCGGCGGGCTGACCGGCGGCAGGCGCCGGGGGGGGCCGTCCGCCGGGGAACGCCCGTGGGGCCGACCGGTGTTCCGGTCGGCCCCACGGCTGCGTCGTGCGGAGCGCCTCGTCAGGACGAGGTGGCGGGCGGGCCGAAGAGGGCGTTGGCCTCCTCCATGGGGCTGCGCGGCGCCGCGGGGGCCGAGGCGGCGGCGGGGGCCGCGGGAGCCTCGCTGCAGGTGAAGCCGAGCCGGGTCATGGCCCGCGTGACCTCGCCGGCGCTGAAGTCCCGGCGGTCCTGGCCGGTGACGATCTGCCCGACCTGCTTGACCGGGTAGACACGGTCGCCGATGGTCACGGAGGCACCCGTGACCTCCTCGGGCTCGACGCCCTTCATCGAGGCGAGAACGCTGTTCTCGGTGAGCTCGAACGGGAAGCGGGCGATGACACAGCGCATGTTGCCTCACAGGGTGGAGGGGCGGAGTGGGATGGTTCCACCGCGGCCGTGGCGGTCGGCGCCGGGTGCCGGGTGCCGGAAGGCACCTGACACCGCCGTGGTCCACGGCTGCGGACAGAGCACCGACTCAGCTGTCGCACGTCGTGTGCTCGACCTCGGCGGAGGGGGCGCCGTGCCCCCTGTCGCGTCCGGGTGGGTCAGGCGGCCCTGCCGGAGGAGGACTGCCGGCCGGCGCCCGCGCGGCGGCGGGCACCGGAGGCGGGGCTGCGGCGCCCGCGCGAGCTGCTGCTGCGCTTGCGCGGCTGCTCCGCGGCGGGCGGTGCCGCGATCGTCACCGGGATACCGCTGGGCGCCTGGGCGCCGGTGATGCGGGTCAGCTCCTGCTCACCGGAGCGGACCTGCGTGGTCTCCGGCACGATGCCCGCGGTCGTCATGAGGCGGCTCATGTCGCGGCGCTGGTTCGGCGTCACCAGGGTGACCACGCGGCCGGACTCGCCGGCGCGGGCGGTGCGGCCGCCGCGGTGCAGGTAGTCCTTGTGGTCGGTCGGCGGGTCCACGTTGACGACGAGGTCCAGGTCGTCGACGTGGATGCCGCGGGCGGCGACGTTGGTCGCCACCAGCACGGTGACGTGCCCGGTCTTGAACTGCGCCAGGGTACGGGTCCGCTGCGGCTGCGACTTGCCGCCGTGGAGCGCGGCCGCCCGGACGCCGCTGTTGAGCAGGTCACGGGTGAGGCGGTCCACGGCGTGCTTGGTGTCGAGGAACATGATCACCCGGCCGTCGCGCGCCGCGATCTCGGTCGTGGTGCGGTGCTTGTCCGCGCCGTGCACGTAGAGGATGTGGTGCTCCATCGTCGTCACCGCGCCCGCGGAGGGGTCGACGGAGTGGACGACGGGGTCGGTCAGGTAGCGGCGCACCAGGCGGTCGACGTTGCGGTCGAGCGTCGCGGAGAACAGCATCCGCTGCCCCTCGGGACGGACCTGGTCCAGCAGGGCGGTGACCTGCGGCATGAAGCCCATGTCGGCCATCTGGTCGGCCTCGTCCAGGACGGTGATCGCCACCTGGTTGAGACGGCAGTCACCGCGGTCGATGAGGTCCTTCAGCCGTCCCGGGGTGGCGACGACGACCTCGGCGCCACCGCGCAGTGCGCCGGCCTGGCGGCCGATCGACATGCCGCCGACGACGGTCGCCATGCGCAGCTTCAGCGCGCGGGCGTAGGGGGTCAGCGCGTCGGTCACCTGCTGGGCCAGCTCGCGGGTGGGCACCAGGACCATCGCCAGCGGCTGCCGCGGCTCGGCGCGCTGGCCGGCGGTCCGGGCCAGCATCGCCAGGCCGAAGGCGAGGGTCTTGCCGGAGCCGGTCCGGCCCCGGCCGAGGACGTCGCGACCGGCGAGCGTGTTGGGGAGGGTCGCGCCCTGGATCGGGAAGGGCGCCGTGACGCCCTGCGAGGTCAGCGTCGTGAGGAGGGCCGCGGGCATGTCGAGGTCGGCGAACGACTCGACGGCCGGCAGCGCGGGGGTGATCGTCTCCGGCAGGGCGAACTCGCCCTGGACGGCGGCGGGTCGGCGGTTGCGGCCGCCACCGCCGGAGCGGTTGGGCGCCTCGGAACGGCCGTTGCCGGACGAGCCGAAGCGGCCGCCGCGCCGGGAGCCGGCGCCGGGGCCGGGGCCGTAGGACCCGCCCTCGGACCGGCGAGAACGGAAAGAGCGGCCATTCGTACGTGCGGGGTTCATGGAGAACCTTCCTTGATACGGCGCGCATCAAGGAATATCCGCAGCGATCGAGCAGCGCGGGGAATCACAGGTACGAGCCGGGTGGAATGCGGAGTTGCTCCGGATCGCAATGACACCGGCGCGAAACACACAGGACAATGGGGTGACGTCGAGGCGAACATCGAGTTCCGACGTCGGGGTGCTGGTTGTGGCCCCCGTGGTTCCGGGGCCTGGGACGGGCGCCTGGGCGGCGCCGTCAGGGGGAGCGCCCGTGACCGGGGCGCGAACCCCGAGGGCTTCGGTCCGCCGCCGAGCGGTGCGCTGCGGGGCGGGTGTCCGATGTCGTCGTCCGTCGGACCCTACCGGACCGGGGCGACAGCGCGTGCGGCGCGGGCCCCTGGGTGTTCCGACGGCCGGGTGCGGCCTTCGGCTGCGGCGTCCGGCCGCTGCTCGAACCGGTCAGCGGTTCCGTCGACCTACGCAACGAGGTGCGAACCCTTCGCCGTCCCGGACCACTTCACCGTACCTGACGCCACGCCACGTCTCCTTCGGGGCAGTTGCACCGACGACCCGCGATGCGCGGACACCTGGTCATCGATGTTCGTCGCGATGACGTCCCGTGCCGGGACAGCGGTGACAAAAGGACCTCCGACCGAGCGGAGGAATGGGGCCGAAGAAGCCCGGAGTTCCGGGAGACGACAACCACACAGCCGGTACCGAGAGTAGCACGAGGTAGCGAGCGGTGTACGGTGAAGAATTTCACTCCGCGGCCCGGAAATACGCAGGGCACGACCTCACCCCCGAATCCTGTCACACCGTGTCGCGGGGGCGCCGCAGCATTTCCGTGGCCCGCCCGGCTCCCCGGCCCTGCGGGCGATCGCGCCCGCCGCAGCGGCCGCGTCCAGCCCCCCCTCCGCCACCACCGAGCCGACGGCGGCCGTGGCCGGGGCCGGAGACCGGCGGCCGGAGACCGGCGGCCCGGTGAGTAGGCGTGCTCCGGCGCGGTGGCGCGGGGTGCGGCAGACGCCACCGCCCGCAGCGCAGCGAGGCCGGGGTGATCGCCGGCGACCGCCCCCTGCCCGGGGGCGTCGTCGAGGTCGGCCTCGTCCGCGGGTCAGGCGTCCTCCGTCACCGCTGCCTCGCGCGGTGGTCGAGCACCCGGGGCCGGAACCGCAGAATCGCCTCGGCGACCGTCTCCAGGTGGCTCTCCAGCAGGAAGTGCCCGCCGTCGACCAGGGTGATCTCGGCGTCCGGGGCGTCGCGGCGGAACGCCTCCGCGCCGGCCGGGCCGAAGATCTCGTCGTTGCGGCCCCAGATCGCCAGCAGCGGCACGCCGCTCGACCGCAGCCAGCGGTGGACCGCCGGGTAGATCGCGCGGTTGGTGCGGTAGTCGGCGAAGAGGGCGAGCTGGGCGCGGTCGACGCCGGGGCGGGCGAGCAGCGCGAGGTCGTGCTCCCAGGTGTCGGGGGCGATCAGCGAGGGGTCGGGGACGCCGTGGGTGTACTGCCACTCCACGGCTTCTCGCTCCAGCGCGGGGCGGAGCCGCGCCTCGTTCTCGGGGCCGGGGTCCGCGCCGTAGGCCCAGACGGGTGCCCAGAACTCCGGTACGAAGCCGTCCTCGTAGGCGTTGCCGTTCTGCGAGACGACACCGGTGACCGCCTCGGGCGCGGCGAGTGCGAGCCGCCAGCCGATGGGCGCGCCGTAGTCCTGGACGTAGATCGCGTACCGGTCGACGTCGAGGGCGGCGAGGAAGCTGCGGGTCACCTCGGCGAGGGCGTCGAAGGTGTGGGTGAACGCGTCCACGTCGGGGGCGGAGGAGCGGCCGAAGCCGATGTGGTCGGGGGCGATGACCCGGTAGGGGCCGGCGAGCGCCGGGATCAGGTGCCGAAACATGTGCGAGCTGGTCGGGTAGCCGTGCAGGAGCAGCAGCACGGGTGCGTCGGCGGGCCCCGCCTCCCGGTAGAAGACGGTGAGCCCGTCGACCTCGACGGTGCGGTGGTGGACAGCAACCACGGTAACCCCTTAATCGAATTTAAACGGTTAGGTTATGCTGATCATGCACACCCCGAATCGGCACGTCAAGGAGAGTGATCCATGGCCGGCGCCGTCATCGAGGACGAGGACCTGCTGATCGCCGTGCTCAACAGCGCCCCGGTGGTCGACGGGCACCCGACCGACGCACTGCGCGCCGCCGGGGGCGAGGACCGGCTGCGCGGGCTGGGGGGAGACGGCTCGGCGGAGGAGCGCGAGCGGGTCTGCCAGGTGCGCGACGCGCTGCAGCAGCTGATCCGCGGCGGCACCCGCGATGTGGGCCCCCTCGACACCGTGCTCCGACAGGCACGGCTGCACCCCGCGGTCTCGCCCGCCGGCGTCACCTGGCAACTGGAGACGCCGGCCGACGAGAAGCTCGCGGTCCGCGTCGTCCTGGCGTGGTCGCGCGTCGCCACCGGCCTGCCGGGGCGGCTGCGGCCGTGCGCCAACGCGGAGTGCAACCTCTTCCTGGTCGACCGCAGCCGGCCCGCCACCGCCCGGTGGTGCTCCATGGCCGCCTGCGGCAACCGCATGAAGGCCCGCACCCACGCCCGCAAGCGCCGCTCGGAGCAGTGACCACGGGCGGGCCGGTCGCCGGGGCGCCGCACCCGCTGACCGGGACGCCCGGCGCCGCGTGCTGCGGTCCGCCGGACCCACCGACGCCCGGACCCACCGGCGCCCGGACGCGCGGGGGCCCGGACGCGCGGGGGCCGGTCACCGAGCGCCGCACCCGCTGACCGGGACGCCTGCGGGGCGGCCTCGCGCGCCGGGGTGGTCACGGCACGGGACGCCCCGCGCGGGCGGCTACCGCCGCGGGCCGAACACCGCGTACGTCGCCGTCCCGGCCGTGAGCAGCACGGCGGCGGTCCAGCTCGCGGCCGTGCTGCCCGGGGGCGCCAGCACCCAGTCCGGGAAGCCGTCCCGGACCGGCGCGAAGACGACCACGGCGAACCACCCGAGCGGCAGCAGCCAGGCCTGCCGCGCACCCCAGAGGGCCGCGCCGAGCCCCACCAGCCCGGCGGCACCGGCGCAGGTCCGCAACAGCACCTCCACGGTCCCGAGTTGCACCCCGACGGCCCCGACCAGCAGCAGAACCGCCGCGACCGTGGCACCGACGGCCAGCAGGTGCACGGCACGGCGCGGCGCCCAGCGCAGCGCCGCCGTCCGGTCCAGGTCGGGGTCCTGACCGGCGAGTCCGACCGACCCCGCCGTGACGCCGCCGGCCACCGCGAGCGCCACCAGCCGCGGGTCGGCGGGGCCGTCCACCAGCAGGCCGACCGGCCACAGCGCGCACGCGACGGCGGCCAGGGCCGCAGCCGAGGACGGCACTCGCCGGGAGCGGAGGTGGAGCACGATCCGAGCGGTCATGCCGGACCGCCCGCGAGCTCCTCGGGCCAGGTGTACTCGCACACCAGCGCGTCGGCACGGATCTCCGCGACGCGGGCGCGCTGTGCCTCCGGGCCCAGCGCGGCGAACTCGGCCCAGGCCGCCTCGGCCGAACTGCGGTAGTCGTCGGCGTCGTACACCTCCGCCTCGATCAGCTCGAAGCTGCCGAGCGCCCAGCTCGCCAGCACGCTCTGCACGACGAGCGAGGTGTCGCTGCCGCTCTCCCGCGTGGTGCGCGGCCAGCAGTCCGGTGCCAGGCCCTCGCCCACCAGGCGGCGCAGCAGCTGGTCCCCTGTCGCCGCGGCGACGGTCGGGTCCTCGAAGTGCACCAGGAGCAGGTCGACTTCGAGCGGCCGGTCGGTGCCGACGGCGCGCAGGGCCGTCTCCTCCCGCAGCCGGGTCGGGGCGCCCTCGCCGAGGGCGTCCGACAGGACGGCGAGCGCCTCCGTTCCCTCCGGGGCCAGTCCGGCGAGGCGGTGGCGGTGCAGTTCGCTGACGCACACCTCGCCTTCGCACACCCAGGCGGCAGCCGCCGCGTCGACCCGGTAGCCGTCGCGGGGTGCGGCGGGGAGCAGGTGCAGCGCCAGGAGCGCACCGACCACCGCGGGGACCAGGGCCACCAGCCGAGCCCGCGTCGACGCGGCCGCCAGTAGCACGAACCCGCAGACGAGCAGGCCGAGGAAGAACACCGTCTGGCCGAGGTGCACGGCGCCGGTCAGCGTCAGCAGCACCTGGCGGGGCACGGCGACCGCCGGCGTGAGCTGTGAGAGGAGGTGGGGAGCGATTCCCGAGGTGGGATGGGCCGCGTCGGCGTGCTGCACGAGGAGGACGTTGGCGACGAGGCAGACGACGACCAGCGCCGGCGGGGTCAGCGGGGAGGGCAGCGCCCGTGCGACTCCGGCGCCGAGCACCACCCCCGCCGCCAGGGCGAGCAGCGCCACCCCGGTGATCGGGAGCCACCCCAGGTGGTGGTGGGTGGTCTCCCCCGTCGCCACCCGCAGTGCGCCCCCGGCGACGAGCCCGCCGAAGCCGAGGACGAGCGCCAGGCCGAAGGCCGCCGCTGGCAGCGCCGCGCGCCGCCACGCGGGCAGGGGGGTGGCGGCGAGCAGTTCGCCGGTGCGGGAGCGGTGGTCCCGCAGCCCGTGCAGCGCGCCGATGCCGACGACGAGCGGCAGCAGCACGACAAGTGTGGTGCGGGTCCACAGCGCCAGCGAGTTCCACTGGCCGGTCCACTCGGTCGTTCCGCTGCTCGGCCCGGCGGCGCCGAGCAGGTGCAGCAGGACCAGGCCGCCGCCGAGGACGGCCAGGCCGACCCAGGGCGCGGCGGAGCGCAGCAGTTCGGTACGGAGTACGCGCAGGTTCACCAGGCGCCCTTTCCGCGGGAGGTGTCGAGCAGTGCCGAGTAGCCGCGTTCCAACGGGCTGTCGCCCGGCTGGTCGTCGCTGCCGGCGGCGGCCAACTCGGCCGGGGTGCCCTGGAAGACGAGCCGGCCCTCGGCGAAGAGCACGACGTCCGAACAGGCCGCGGCGACGTCCTCCACCAGGTGGGTGGAGACCACCACGCAGGTGTCCCGGCCGAGTTGCTGGAGGAGTTCACGGAACCGGAGCCGCTGCGCCGGGTCGAGCCCGACGGTGGGTTCGTCGAGCAGCAGCACGGCGGGGTCGTTGACGATGGCCTGGGCGATGCCGACGCGGCGGACCATGCCCCCGGAGAGCGCCTTCATCCGTTCGTCGGCGCGGTCGGCGAGCCCGACGCGTTCGACGGCGCGCTGCACGGCACCGGGGATGTCGCGCTTCGGGACCTCCTTGAGCCAGGCCATGTACTCGACGAACTCGCGGACGGTGAACCGCTTGTAGTAGCCGAACTCCTGCGGCAGGTAGCCGATGCGGCGGCGCGTCTCCCGCTGCTCGGTTCCGCCGCGCACCGAGGCGCCGAAGAGCCGCAGGTCGCCCTCGGCGGGGCGCAGCACCGTCGCGAGAGCCCTGATCAGGGTGGTCTTGCCGGCTCCGTTGGGGCCGAGGAGGCCGTGGGTGCCGGTGCCGAGGGAGAGCGTGAGGCCGTCGACGGCCATCCGGTTCCTGCCGACGCGGACCTTCAGGGCGTCGGCTTCGATCTCCCAGGCGTACTGCCGGGGCGCGAGGTCGGCGGCGCCGGTCGCGGTGGTCATGAGCGGGTTCCTCTCGTGGGAGGGGGCGGGGCATGGCTCGGGTGTGGGGTGGTGGTGAGGCGGGGCCGGGTGGACGGCGGTCAGCGCCGTCCGGGCGCGGCTCGCGCGGCGGTGGCAGGGGAGGAGGGGCGGGCCGGGGTCACCTTCGGCCGCCGGCCCCCGGGAGGGCGAACGCACGCCGCCGCAGCGCCGCCACGCCGGCCCCGAGCCCCAGCAGCAGTGCCCAGCCGGTGAAATGCTCCGGTTGGAGCACCGCCGGAGCGGTGTCGAGCGCGAGGGCGGGGACCAGGACGGCGCCGGACCACCCGATCCCCAGCACGACGACGGCGCGGGTCACCCCGATGACGCTGCCCAGTCCCAGCGCGGTGGCGGTGAGGGCCAGGGCGGGGAGCAGCCACAGCGCCGTCCCGACGCCGGTGATCGCCCCGCCGGCCAGCAGCAGCGGGAACAGCACGAGCAGCACGGCGAGGGTGCGCCCGAGCAGCAGTCCGAGTCCGGAGCGCGGGGTGACGGCGGTCAGCTCGAAGGCCGGGTCCAGACCGCGCGACCAGGCGGCGGCGACGCCGAGAAGCGGCAGCGCGGGGGCCACGAGCAGCAGCGGCGGGATCGGCAGGGTGTGCGTGGCGAGCAGGTCCAGCAGCAGCGCGGCCAGCGTGATCACGGTGATCATCACCAGCCAGGGCGCCATCGCGGGGGTCGCCCACGCGGCGGGCCAGGGGCGCCGACGGCGCGGCGGGGCCGGGCGGACGGCGGCCAGCGTGGGTTCGAGGTCGAGGCGGACGGCGGTGAGGAGCGCGGTGACGGCCGGCTCGTGCTCGCCGACGACCACCGCGAGCCGCGCGCGGCAGGCCGCGCACCCCTCCAGGTGGGCTTCGACCGCCCACAGCTCGTCGGCGGTGAGCGCACCGGGGGCGGCCTCCGGGCCGCCCGGCCTCGTCCCGGCCCGGCTCGTCCCGCCCGGGGTCGTCCCGTCCGGCGTGACCCCGGCCCGGCTCGTCCCGCCCGGCGTCGTCCCGTCCGGCGTGACCCCGGCCCGGGGCGCCCCGACGGGCGGTGGTGTGCCGGCGCGACCGTGCCCGGCGCGGTCACCGGCGGCCGACGGGCCGGGAGAAGGTCCGCCGGTGGAGACGTAGGCGGCCAGCAAGCGTTCGGCGGGGTGGTCCCCGGTCATGTCAGCGCCTTCCTCATCGCGACCCGGGCCCGGCGGGCGCGGGTCTTGACCGTGCCCTCGGGCAGGTGGAGCAGCACGGCGGTCTCCCGGACGGAGAGCCCGTCGAGAACCAGCGCCTGGAGGACCTGCCGCAGCTCCGGAGCGAGGTCGCGCAGCGCGTCGCCCACGTCGCCCCCGACGGTGGCGGCCAGCACCTCGTCCTCCGCGGCGGGCGCCGCCACGCGTTCACCGGCGGCGAGCGGCGGCTCGGCGTGGTGGGCGCGGCGGCGGAACGCGTCGACCAGCCGCCGGGCGGCGATGGTCCACAGCCAGCCGACGGCCGTACCCCCGACTGCGCTGCCCGCGAAGGCGCCGGCGGCCCGCCAGACGGCCAGATAGGTCTCCTGCATGACCTCGGCGACGATCTGCTCGTCGGCGCAGCGACGGCGCAGCCGGACCGCGAGCCAGGGCGACGTGCGCCGGTACAACTCGTCGAACGCTCCCCGGTCGCCCTTGGCGACCAGCCGGACGAGGCGTTCCTCGTCCAGCTCGTGCGGCGCTTTCCTGCGTGCTCTCACACCCGCCAGACGTGGCAGGGGGCCGCGGGGTTCTCCTTCGGGAGTGACGTGCGTCACCGTCGCGCGCGCCGGTGGGTCACGACGGCCCTCTCGGGCGGAGCCGGCGCGGCCGCCCGGGCGGGCCGTACGGGTGGCCGGCGCGTCCGATCGGGCGGTGGCACTGCGGGGCGCGGGTGGTTTCCGGAACCCCCGGCGGGTGAGGCGGGTAACCGGGACCGGAATCCCGTCACCACCGGGGACCCGCGAACCCGGCGCGTGCCGGGGCGACACGCCCCGCGTCCCGCGGTCCGAGGAAAGGTTGAGCAGCATGCCCCAGATCACGGTCAAGAGCGAACGGCCCGGCGTCGAGGACGTCGAACTGCACTACGAGGACAGCGGCTCCGGCCGCCCGGTCGTCCTGATCCACGGCTGGCCGCTCAACGGGCGGTCGTGGCAGGCGCAGACGGACGTGCTGACCGCTGCCGGACACCGGGTGATCACCTACGACCGGCGGGGGTTCGGTGAGTCCTCGCAGCCGGCCAACGGGTACGACTACGACACCTTCGCCGCAGACCTGGCGGCGCTGCTGGAGGCGCTCGACGTCCGCGACGCGACGCTCGTCGGGTTCTCGATGGGCGGCGGCGAGGTCGTCCGCTACCTCTCACGCCACGGCAGCGACCGGGTGAGCCGCGCCGTGCTGGCGGCCGCGGTGCCGCCGTACCTGCACCGGACCGGGGACAACCCCGACGGCGGGCTGGACGACGCCACGATCGCGGAGTTCGAGAACGGCGTCCGCACCGACCGCGCCGGGTTCCTCGACGGCTTCGTCACCCAGTTCTTCCAGGCCGGGGACCGGACCGACCTGGTCTCCCCGGCGCAGCACGCCGAGGCGGTCGAGATGGCGCTGCCCGCCTCCCCCACCGCGACGCTGGAGTGCATCGGCGCCTTCTCGCGGACGGACTTCCGCGAGGACGTGGCGGCGGTGGACGTGCCGGTACTGGTGATCCATGGGGACTCCGACGGCATCGTGCCGTTCGAGGTCAGCGGGAAGCGCAGTCACGAGGCGATCACCGGCAGCCAGCTGGTGGTGATCGAGGGTGCGCCCCACGGGCTGAACGTCACCCACGCGGACCGGTTCAACGAGGAGCTGCTCCGGTTCCTCGCCCAGTAGCGGCAGGGGCCTGATCCCGGCACGGCGGAGCGGGCGGGCGGTGGCAAAGCGGGCGGTGGGGATCGCGGTTCGGCCGGGCTGGGCGGCCGGGCGGGCCGGGCGGGCGGGCCGGGCGGGCGGGCCGGGGTCACCGCACCGGGCTGCCCACCACCGCCATGACCAGGACCACGATCAGCAGCGCGATGACGCCGAGGGTGGCGCCGGCCAGCGACCAGCCGAGGTTGCCCGCCTCGCCCCGCTCGCAGCGGCGTGCCCCGATGACGCCGAGCACGAGCGCCGCCAATCCCGCCGGCACGGCGATGAGTTCACCGAGCGTCGGTACGAAGGAGAAGACCAGGGCGACGAGCCCGAGGGACAGCGACAGTTCGCCGGGGCGGTTGCGCTGCCCCGGTGGATCGACCGTTTCCTGGTCCGGCATGGGAGTCCTCGTGACGGGGTCCGGTCCGGCCGCGGGGTGTGCGGACGGCTCCGGCGCCGCCGTGCGGCAGCGGCTCCGAGCATAGGACGCCGAGCCGCCCTGCGCACCGGAAGCCTCCTCGGCCCCTGGTCGAGCGCCGGTCGCCGCGGGGCGTCGGCACCCGCCTACTCCTCCCGCTCCCCGTTCTCGCGGGCCGCCATCTCCTCCCGCACGCGGTCGATGCCGGCGAAACAGAACGACCAGTGCTCGAAGCTCTGGTCCGACTCCCACAGCTGGTGGGCGAGTCGGACGTTGGTCTCCCAGTCGAGCGCTTCGAGCGGACTGCTCCGGAGGTCGTTGAGCCGACTGTCGGATATCTGGAAGAGCCCCCAGTTGCGGGTGCCGTTCTCGTTGCCGAGGACGTAGAGCGGGTCGAACTTCGTGGCACAGGCCGCGACGGCGACGGCGGTGTCGGCGTCCTCGCCCGGGAAGACCTCCCGGATGAGTTCCGCCAGCTCCTCCTCCTCCGGGGTCTCTATCGCGACGTCCGACTCGTAGAGAGCGAGCTTGGTCTCGTCGTTCACGACACCGTTGACCCCCAGGCCTGCGAAGACCTGGAACGCCGTGACGCGGCGCAGCGTCTCGGGGCCGAACTGGGCGTCGACCACCATCGGAAGGCCACGCTCCACGAGGAGCTCCTGGAGTTCCTCGACGCAGCCGTCGTGGCGGCCCATGGTGATGGGCTCGTCGCAGGGGTGGCGCAGCAGCGCCCGCTGCTCGTTCGTGCCGGCCAGGGCGCCGCCCCCGGACCCCGGTGCCTCGTCTCCGCCGGCCCGGTCGTCCGGTCCCCCGCCCGCGAGGGCGACAACGGCGACGGCGGTTCCGACGAGGAGCGCCAGGACGAGGAGGACTACCGGCAGGCGCCCCCGCAGCCGCCGCGCCGCGGCGGCGGTATCGCCGGCAGCCTGCTCCTCGGCGCCGCCCTCCCCCGGGGCGTCATCAGCGGAGCTGCCGCCCTCCGCCGCGGTACCGGCCGTCGAGGCACCCGGCGTGCCGGACGTCTCGCCGGCCGGATCGCCGGCCGGATCGGCGGGGAGGTGCAGCGGCTCGGAGGCCAGCACCCACAGCCGGTGCAGCTCCGTCAGGTCCGCACGGTCGGCGCGGCAGCACCGGGCGAACCGCTCCACGGTCGCGAACTCCGCCGGTACTCCCTTGCCGGAGCAGTAGCGGTGCAGCGTGGAGCGGCTCACGCCGGTTCGGCGCGCTATCGATTCGAAGCTGTGGCTCGTGTTGCCCTTGAGCTCGCGCAGCTTCTCGGCAAAGGCCTCGATGGCAGCGGTGTTCTCGCGTACGCCGGCCACAACCCACCCCCGGCGGTGATAGTCGTCATCCACCGCAGAGCGTAGCAATCACCACCGACCCCTGACTACCCTGCGTCACCGAAGCGGTGACCTTGCGTCAAATACCCATGGTGCACTCCGCTGTCAGCCGTTCCCCGCCGGCCGCGTCAGCTCCAGCTCCAACCACGCGCCGTTCGGCGCGACAGGTGATGCGTCATCCGGGACATCTCGTTCCTCCTCTCGCCGCCCACGCTCCCCCGCGGGGCCCGCCTCCGCCCCCCGTGACGGGGCGGGCGCCCACGCCCGCCGGACCCCGCACGAGGGGGTCGGGACGGGCCCGGTGGCGCCGTTCCATCGGCGCCGGAAGCAGAGTGCTGCGCCGTCTCACCGGCGGTCAACGCGGGTCGGCCTCGGAGGGACGATGGGATGAGATCACGGGGCTGACCTGGGGTTCCGTGACCGCGTGGGACACCGGGCGAGACGAGGCGCAACCGCGGGCGCTGCCGCTCGACCGACAGTTGGCGCTCACCGGCGACGGCCGGCCCGGCCGTGACAGGGCACACCGCGGAAAGGGCGTCGGGCCCACCGGCGGTCGGCGGCGAGGCGCCCGCAGGGACGCCGAGCGGCGGGCACGGGGCGACGCGCCGGCAGGCGGCCGGGGATCGGCGGGCGCGACCACGGACGCGCGTCGGCGGTCCGCGGGCGGCGGACGGCGCGGCGAGCGGCGCTCGGGGACGTACCGGCCGGAATGCCCTGCGGCGGTAGCTCAGCGTGCACCCAACGGCGGCCGTGAGTTGGCTGGTTGACGCTGCGGTGCGGAGCACCGCCGGCCCGGGGCGAAGCGGGGCGCAAGGGCCGGGCGGGCCAAGCTTCGGTCAATTCCCACTGGTCCTTGACCACGGTTTCACCAAGCAGTGATCAAGTAATTACCAGATCAATCAGAAGAGTTGAGCAAGTATCTAGTTTCCGATCGTGATTTCGAACTGTGAGGCCACAGGTCCACTCCCCACCCCCTCCGACTCGTCCGCCCCGACCACTGCCGCCACCCACGGCAACGGTCGCCGGACCTTCCTGCGCACCGCGCTGACCGGCACGGCGGCGCTGGGCGCCGCCCTCACGCTCGGTGGCGCCGGTCAGGCCGTCGCCGCCCCGGCCCGCCCGGTCTCCGTCCCCTACCCGCTGACCACCACCCCGGCCACCGTGACGCCCAACCAGGCACTCAAGCGCCTCGTCGCCGGCAACAACCGCTGGCGTGCCGGGAACCAGCAGCACCCCAACGAGACGCCGGCCCGTCGCCTGGAGGCGGTGTCGGGACAGCAGCCGTTCGCCCTGATCCTGGCCTGCATCGACTCCCGGGTCCCGCCGGAGCTGGTCTTCGACCAGGGGCTCGGCGACCTCATGGTGATCCGCTCCGCCGGCTGCGTCCTGGACTCAGCGGTGATCGGCAGCCTCAAGTACGGCGTGCTGGAGCTCGGCATCCCGCTGCTGGTCGCCCTCGGGCACCAGCACTGCGGTGCGGTCAAGGCCGCCATCCAGGTGGAGGAGACGGGCGCCCAGATGCCCGTGCACCTCGACTACCTGGTGGACCAGATCATCCCGTCCATCGACCACACGACCACCGGTGAGGCGCAGGTGGACGCCACCACCAACGCGTTCACCCGCTCGGTCCGCGACACCCTGAGCGCCGAGGTCGACATAGCCCCGCGCGTGGCGGACGGGCGGATCAAGGTCATATCCGCGCGCTACCAACTCACCACCCAGCGGGTGCACGGCCTGGCCTGACGTCCCGCGGCGCGGCGCCGCTCGGGCCGCCACCCACCGGTGGCGGCCCGGGCAGTAGCGGCGGCGTCCCGTCCCGGAGAGTCAGCCCACCGGGGCGGGCCGCCCCTCCGCTCCTTCGTCTCCGACGCCGCCCGCACCGTCGGCCCCGTCGGCGGCGGGTCGCACGCCGACCGCCTCCCCGGCGCTGCCCGGTGGCGGCGTCTCCCCCGCCGGGCCGTCGCCCGCGTCTCGGGGGCGCGCCGCGGCAGAGGTCACCACCACTGTGGCGACGACCAGCAGCACCAGCACCATCGCCCCGCGCAGCCCCACGTGCTCGCCGACGAACCCCAGGACCGGCGGCCCCGCGAGGAAGGCGAGGTACCCGGCGGTGGCGACCGCACCCACCGCGGCGTCCGGGTCGTCGGAGTCACCGGCCGCGGAAATCGTCACGGGGAAGCCCAGCGACGCACCCAGCCCCCACAGCACCACCGCCACCCCGGCGAGGGCGGGGCTCGGGGAGAACACCACGAGCGCCAGGCCAACCGAGGAGATGACGGCGCTGCCGCGCAGCACCCGCACCGCGCCGAAGCGCCGGAGCAGCGCGGCGCCGGCGAACCGGCCCGCCGTCATGGCCGCGGCGAACGCGGCGAAGACCATCGAGCCGACCGTCTGCCCCGTGCCGTGGCCGTCCACCATGATCAGCGGCAGCCAGTCGTTGGCCGAGCCCTCGGCCAGTGCCAGTGCGAGCACCACCGCGCCGAGCAGCAGGATTCGCCGGTCGCGCCAGACCGCCAACTGGGCGCGGAAGCCGCCGCCGTGGCCGGGAACCGCGGCCCGGCGGCCGGTCCCCGTGGGGATGAAGCGCAGCGCCCAGGCGACCGCCGCGGCGGCGAGCGCCGCGACCACGGCGAGGTGCCACAGGACCGGCACCCGCAGGTAGGTGCAGAGGATGCCGGCCAGCGCGCCGACCACCGTTCCGGCGCTGAAGCAGCCGTGCAGCGCCGGGAGCACCGAGCGTCCGAGTCGCCGTTCGACGTCGGCGCCCTCGATGTTGACCGCGATCTCGGAGAGGCCACCGCCGCCGCCGAAGAACGCGAGCCCGAGGGCGACCAGCGGCGCGGAGGCCGCCTCGCTGCCGAGCCCCACCACGAGCACACCGGCGACCACGAGGGCCCCGCCCACCGCCATGGTGTTCCGGCCGCCGAAGCGGCGGACGGCGGCGCCGGAGCTGAGGATGCCCGACATCGACCCGGCCGACAGACCGAGGAGGACCAGCCCCATCTGCGCGGTCGACGCCTCGATCGCGTCCCGCACCGCGGGCGTCCGTACGATCCACGAGGACATCGAGACGCCGACCAGCAGCATGAAGACGAAGAGCGAGAGCCGCCAGCGGCGGATCACCTGCGGCGTGGGGGAGGTCGAGAGCATGCGTACGATCGTACGCACGACTCCCGGGTGGCGGGAGGGCCCGTCCGGAACCGTCGCGGCAACGGGTGGCGCGGGGGCCCGGCGCGGTGCGCGCCCTACACTGACGCGACTATGAGCACGCGGCGGAACGACCCCGGTCGGCGGGACCGCATCATCGACGCCGCCCTCGACGTGATCGCGGAGGACGGCGTGGTGGGCGCCTCCGCGCGGCGGATCGCCGCCCGCGCCGACGTGCCACTGGGCTCGGTCACCTACCACTTCACCGGCATGGACGAGCTGCTCCATGAGGCGTTCACCCGGTTCTCGCTGCGCATCAGCGAGCGCTTCGAGCGGCGGATGGCAGGCGCCCGGTCCCTCCCCGAGGTCGCCGACGCGGTGGTGCAGATCATCCTGCGGGACACCTTCGGGGACCGGGACTCGCTGGTCGTCACGTTGGAGCTGTACACGCTGGCCGCGCGGCGCCCGGAGTTCCGCCGGATCACCCGCGCCTGGATGGCGCGCAGCCGCGCCTCCCTGGAGCGCCACGTCGCGCCCGAGATGGCACGGCAGCTCGACGGACTGGTCGAGGGGCTGTCCATCCACCACGCGCTGGACCCGGGGCCGTACTCCGAGGGACTGGCACGGGCGGCGGTGGCACGGCTGATCGTCGGCGCCGCGCCGGCGGCACCTCCGCCCGGGGAGCCGGGCGGGACGCGCCCGTCGGCTCCCGATCCGGCACCGGCGCCGGCGCCGGCGGGCGGCGAACCGGGCTGAGCCCACCGTGCCCGCCGTGCCCGCCCCCCGTCCCGACGGGCAGGCCCGGGGTCAGCGCAGCAGCACCGTCACCACGACCAGCGCCGGGGCGGCGAGGATCGTCGACAGCAGCACCGAGTCCCGGGCCAGCGTGGTGCCGATGTCGTACCGCGAGGCGTAGGTGAAGAGGTTCTGCGCGGCGGGGAGGGCGGCGACCACCACGACGGCGAACAGCGTCTCGCCCGACAGCCCGAAGAGCCCGGCGCCGATGATCCAGGCCAGGAAGGGCTGCACGGTGACCTTGATCAGCACCGACAGCAGCACCGGCCAGCGGTCGGGCCCCCGCCCGGGGAGCGCCCGCCCCCGCAGCGAGATGCCGAAGGCCAGCAGCACGGCCGGGACGGACATCCCACCGATGAGCGCCACCGGGTCCATCACCACCGTCGGCACCGGCACCCCCGCCACGTTCACCGCCAACCCCAGCAGCGAGCCGACCACCACCGGGTTGCGGAACGGCGAGGTCAGCTGCCGCCAGACCCCGGGCCGCTCCTCCGCCGTGGTGATGTCGAAGATCGTGAGCGCCACCGGGGCGATGAACAGCTGCTGCAGCAGCAGCACCGGCGCCACGAGGGAGGCGTCCCCGAGGACGTAGGCCGCGATCGGGATGCCGAGGTTGCCCGCGTTGACGTAGCTCGCGCACAACGCGCCCATCGTCGAGTAGCCGACGCCCCAGCGGCGCACGGAGGCGACGACGACGAAGAGCAGCGCCGCGGCGAAGGTGGAGAGCGCCGTGACGACCAGCGGGGCGGAGAGGATCACCGAGAGGTCGGCCTCGGCCATGACGGTGAAGAGCAGCGCGGGCGTGGCGATGGAGAACGCGAGCCGGGTGAGGACCTGCCGCCCGTTGTCGCCGAGGACGTCGAACCGGCCGGCGGCGTAGCCGACCGCGATGATCACCGAGATCGTCGCGAACCCCGTGATGACGCCGCCCATGACCTGTCGCTCCTCACGATCCGTCCTGCTCGGCCGCCCGTGGGCCGGGCAGCCGCGGAGCCGCCCGGGGCGCGTCGCGAACGACGAGCGCCTGCCCGCTCGGCACCGCGCCGGGAACGGCGCGCACGCGGGCGCGCGAGGGCGGCCGATTCATCATGCAGCCCGCATCTTTCCTGGCGGTCACGGCTCGGGCGGCGACGAACCGGACGCGCTGTGTCCTTCATCACGCACCCCGCCCACCAGTCGGACGCCTGTCGGGCCCCTGGTGCCCGGTCCGTCACCCTCCGCCCATCTGAACGGGCCTTGTGTCGCTGCACCCCGACACCCGGCGCCGATGCGGCCACGCCGGGATCACGCCGGGTCACGCGGCGTCGTGAAGGTGGGGGATATCTCTGGCCCAACCCCCCATTTCGCACGTTCGACTCCCTAGAATCGGCCGGTGGTCCGGAGAACGGCACGCACGGTGGCGACACCGGCAGCGGCCCGACCGGCGCCGCCGGACCGTGGCCGGAATCCCCCCGGACCGTGGTTCGACACCGCCGGCAAACGTCGCCCGGCAGCCGCTAGGAGAGCTGTATGGACGTCACGCTGAACATCTGGGTCCTGACCATCGTCGGCCTGTGTGCCCTGATCGCCGCCGACTTCTTCATCGGCGGGCGCAAACCGCACGAGGTCACCACCAGGGAGGCGGGCATCTGGACCGCCGTCTGGGTCGCCCTGGCCGCGCTCTTCGGCCTGGGCCTCCTCTGGATGGGCGAGGGGCAGGCGTCGAGCGAGTTCTTCGCGGGCTACATCACCGAGAAGTCGCTCAGCGTCGACAACCTCTTCGTCTTCATCCTCATCATGACGAAGTTCGCCGTGCCCACGATCTACCAGCAGCGGGTGCTGATGATCGGCATCCTCATCGCGCTGGTGCTGCGCGCCGGCTTCATCGCCGGTGGCGCCGCGCTGATCTCGAACTTCTCCTTCGTCTTCTTCCTCTTCGGCGCCTTCCTCATCTGGACCGCGTGGAAGCTGATCGAGGAGGCGCGCGGCGACGACGAGGACGAGGAGTTCCAGGAGAACCGCTTCATGCGGATGGTGGAGAAGCGCTTCCCCTCCACCGACCAGTACCACGGCACCAGGCTGACCATCGTCCGCAACGGGCAGCGGCTGATCACGCCGATGCTCGTCGTCATGCTGGCGATCGGCACCACTGACCTGCTGTTCGCGCTGGACTCCATCCCGGCGATCTTCGGCCTGACCCAGGACCCGTACATCGTCTTCACCGCCAACGCCTTCGCCCTCATGGGCCTGCGGCAGCTGTACTTCCTCATCGGCGGACTGCTGCAGAAGCTGGTCCACCTCTCCTACGGCCTGTCGATCATCCTCGGGTTCATCGGCGTGAAGCTCTTCTTCCACGCGCTGCACGAGTACGACGTCCCGGTCCCGGAGATCCCCACCCAGGTCTCGCTCGCCGTCATCTGCGGCGTCCTGGTCATCACCACGATCACCAGCCTCACCGCCTCCAAGAAGGCCCGGCGAGCCGAGGCGGAGGCCGCCGTCGGCGGTGGCGAGGACGGCTCGGGGCAGGACGAGGACAGCCTCACCCACGCGCCCTGACGGCCCGTCCGCGGTGTCCCCACGCCCCGCGCGGACATCGGCAACGCCCCGCACCGCGACCCCGCGGTGCGGGGCGTTCCGCGTTCCCGCTGCCCGCTGCCCGCTGCCCGACGGACCGCCCCGGCTGCGACCGCGGGGGCGGGGGGGTGCACCGGCGCCGGGCCCCGACCGGACGCGGCCGCGCCGAGGGC
>NZ_JAAVJD010000140.1 GCF_012033735.1 Streptomyces lonarensis
GCGTGGCGCCGGGCGTGCCGCCGGGCGGCGTGTCACCGGGCGCACCGCCGTCGGCGGGGCCGTCCTGGCGGGGAACGCCGCCGGGCGGTGTCGCCCCCGGCGCGAGCGGCTTGCGCGGCTCGAACCAGGAGCTGGCCTTCTTCGCCGCGCCCGGTGCCGGGTCGGGTCGGCCTGCCGTGGGCGGCTCGGCGCCGCTCTCGGCCTCGGGCGCGCCGGACTGCCGGGGCGGCGTCGGCGGCTCGTCCTGCTTCTGGACCGTCTCGCGCATGACCACCGGGGGGATGGGACGCGAACCCGGGATGTTGATCCGGATGCGCGTGGTCATGGTGGTCTCGGTCTTCTTGTCACCGGGCTTGCCGGCGCCCGGTCCGTCGGACGCACCCGGAGTGGGGCTGTCTCCGTAGGGCTCCCGCCCCCCGAACGAGGGGGTCGGGCTGTCTTTTTCACGACTCAAGGCAGGATCTCCCGATTGGTTTCACCGGCCGGTCCGCGATCTGCCGGGAACGAACGGCGAGCCCCACCATACTGGGACGCACGCCGTGGTATCCGCCGGTGGCGGGATTGGCAGCCACGTTCGATGGGTAAGGACAGTGCCCGCCGGGGTGTTCAGCCGCCCTTACGGGCGGATGCGCCCGATCTGCCCCCGCCCAGCGGGCGGGTGGGGTCGAAGAGCGGCCGGTCGGCCGGGGCGAGCGCGAGGCAGAGCCCGGCGGCGCCCATCCCGCCGAAGAGGAAGAGGTAGCTCGACGCCTCCGCGCCGAAGAGGAAGTCACCCTGCGGCCGGGTGGCGGTGAGCACCAGCACGGTGACGGCCCACAGCAACGCGGGGACGGCGACGCCCAGCTTCGCGCGTGTCAGCAGGGCACCGCCCCAGAAGAGCCCGACCGCGCCGGCGAGCGCCAGCAGCAACCCGAGCGGGAACCAGGCGGCCTGGACGAGGGACCCGGCGACGGCGACCAGGAAGCCGAGCACGCCGAGCCCGACGTGGACGAGGACGCGGCCGGGGCGCGTGCGCGGCCCGCCGCCGACCGTGACCCGCTCCGGGCCCGCTCCGCCGGTCACGACCGGGCCGTCCCGGAGTGCGGGCCGTCCTGGGCGATGCCGCCCACGGCGGGCAGGAAGGGGCCGGCGTCCTCGGCGCCGAACGGCCGGCCGGCCGCCAGCCGGTACCACTCGGTCCGCCACAGCGGCTGGAGCAGGAAGTTGGAGAGCACGAACTCGGCCTCGGGGGCCGCGGAACGGCTCGGCACCACCGTGACCTGGGTGCGATGGGCGCGCATGGCGGCCGCCTTGGCCGATACCTGTCGGTCGCTGCCCTCGACACGCCAGTCGACGGCGTCGTCGTCGACGACCCCGGGGATGTCGGCGAGCGAGGCGACGTCGACGGCGGGGCCGCCGCCGGGGCCCGCGCGGCCCGCGTCGCCCAGCGGGCCGGCGTCACGCAGCCGCGTGAGGGCGGATTCCGCCGCCGAGCGCGGGACGCTGTTCCACAGCACCCGTGCGACGCGGTGCGGGGTGGCGGGCGCGGCCGCCGGGACGCCCGCACGGACGCCCGGCGGGTCCTCGGCCGCGGCGAGCGCGACGGCGCGGGTGGCGACGCGGTGGGCCTGGATGTGGTCGGGGTGGCCGTAGCCGCCGTCGGGGTCGTAGGTGATGACGGTGGCGGGGCGGGTCTCGCGGATCACCGCGGCCAGTTCGGCGGCGGCCCGGTCGAGGTCGGCGCCCCAGAACGCGCCGGGCCGCTCGTTGTGGGGCAGGCCCATCATCCCGGAGTCGCGGGGCGTCTCGCCGCCGACAGTGAGGAACCGGTGGTCGGTGACGCCGAGTTCGGTCATCGCCTCGGCCAACTCGGTCACGCGGTGCGCGCCGAGCCGGTCCTCGCGGTCGGAGGTGAGCGCGGCGAGGGACGCGGGAATGACCTCGCCCTCCTCGCCACGGGTGCAGGTCACGAGCGTCACGGGAACGCCCAGTTCCACGCAGGCGGCCATGGTGACGCCGTTGTTGATCGACTCGTCGTCGGGGTGCGCGTGCACCAGCAGCACACCGGGGGGGCCGTCACTCATGGGGTGAGCCTATCGGCCCGCTCGGTGGCCTCCGGGCCCGGCGGGGGCACGAGCCCGGCGGCGGCGGACGCCGGTCAGAAGCTGATGCTGTTGATCATGCCGCCGACGCTGGAGGTCACCTCGTTGATGGTGGGGGCGATGTTGGTGTTGGCCAGGTAGAAGCCGAACAGGATGCAGACCACCGCGTGGAGGGTCTTCATCCCGGCCTTCTTGATGAGAATGAACACCAGGATTGCGAGCAGCAGCACCGCGGAGACGGACAGGGCCACGGTGTACCTCCGATACAGCGAGCGGACAGGGGTGAGCGGCACGGGGGAACGACTGCCTGAGTCCTACCCACCCTGCGCCGTGGATCCTAACTGTCCGTGAGGCCGCACAGCTCGGTGCATCGGAGCAGACCCGGGGCGCACGCGCGCATCCGGGACCCATGTCCGGCAAGCCCGACAACGGCGCCTCCGGGGGGTTAACACGGGGGCAACTCGGCGGACGCCCGCCCGATATGCGGACACCGCAGACTGGGTCCACGGCCGTGCGGGTGCCGTAATACGGAGGGCGGGGTGGCCATCGTGTCCACCCCGCCCTCCGGTCGTGCGCCCTCGCCCGCCGGGCGCCGGACGCCGGCGCTCAGCCGTGCGCCACCCGCGGCTTCTCCTCGGCGAAGTGGCAGGCGGAGTCGTGCAGTACCTCGCCGCTGCGGTCGGCGAGGACCGGCGGCACCGCCAGCGGCGGCTCCTGCCGCTCGCACCGCTCCTGCGCCTTCCAGCAGCGGGTGCGGAACCGGCAGCCGGAGGGCGGGTTGGCCGGCGAGGGGACGTCACCGGTGAGGATGATCCGCTCCCGGCCCTCCCGTGCCTGCGGGTCGGGGACGGGGACGGCGGAGAGCAGCGCCTGTGTGTACGGGTGGGTCGGGTGGTCGTAGATCGCGGTGTCGCTGCCGATCTCGACGATCTTCCCCAGGTACATCACGCCGACGCGGTCGGAGATGTGCCGCACGATCGACAGGTCGTGCGCGATGACCATGTAGGCGAGCCCGAACTCGTCCTGGAGCTGCTCCATCAGGTTGATGACCTGCGCCTGCACCGAGACGTCGAGCGCGGAGACCGGCTCGTCGGCGACGATGATCTCGGGGTTGAGCGCCAGGCCGCGGGCGATGCCGATCCGCTGCCGCTGACCGCCGGAGAACTGGTGCGGGTACCGGTTGATGTACTCCGGGTTGAGCCCGACCACGTCCAGCAGCTCCCGGACGCGGCGGCGGCGGGCGCCCTTGGGGGCCGCCTCGGGGTGGATGTCGAACGGCTCGCCGATGATGTCGCCGACCGTCATCCGCGGGTTGAGCGAGGTGTACGGGTCCTGGAACACCATCTGGATGTTCCGCCGCACCGCCTTCAGCGCCCGCCCGGAGAGCCGGGAGATGTCCTCGCCCTTGTAGAACACCGCGCCCGCGGTGGGGCGTTCGAGGTTCATCAGCAGCTTGGCGACGGTGGACTTGCCGCACCCGGACTCCCCCACGATGCCGAGCGTCTCCCCCGGGTACAGCTCGAAGGAGATGCCGTCGACGGCGCGGACCGCCCCGACCTGGCGGCGGAAGACGATCCCCTGGGTCAGCGGGAAGTGCTTGACGAGGTCGCGGACCTCCAGGATCGGCTCACGCGCGCCGGGCGTCATCGACGGTCTCCTTCCAGTAGTGGCAGGCGCTGGAGCGTTCCCCGATGTCCGGGACGCGGGCGACGTCGTCATGGGCGGCGTCCGCCGCGGCCGCCTCGGCCTGCTCCCCGGTGGCCTCGGCCGCGCCGTCGGCGGCCTGCTCCGACACGGCGTAGAGCGGGGGCAGGTCGGTGCGGCAGCGGTCGCGGACCCGGGGGCAGCGCGGGTGGAACGGGCAGCCGTCGGGGACGTGCAGCAGATTGGGCGGCAGCCCGCTGATGGCGTACAGCTGCCCGCCCTTCTGGTCCAGGCGGGGGATGGAGTCCAGCAGCCCCTTGGTGTACGGATGTGCGGGGGCGGCGTACAACTCCTTGACCGGGGCGTTCTCGACGATGCGCCCGGCGTACATCACCGCGATGCGGTCCGCGGTGTCGGCGACGACGCCGAGGTCGTGGGTGATGAGGATCAGCCCCATGCGGTACTCGCGCTGCAGGTCGGCCAGCAGCTCCATCACCTGCGCCTGGACGGTGACGTCCAGCGCGGTGGTCGGTTCGTCCGCGATGATCAGGTCCGGCTCCAGCGCCAGCGCCATGGCGATCATGATGCGCTGCCGCATGCCGCCGGAGAACTCGTGCGGGTAGTCGTTCACCCGCTGGCGTGCGGCAGGGATGCGGACCCGGTCCATCAGTTCGACCGCCCGCTCCTTGGCCTCCTTGCGGGACGCGCCGCGGTGGACGCGGAACATCTCGCCGAGCTGGAAGCCGACGGAGAGCACCGGGTTCAGCGAGGAGAGCGCATCCTGGAAGATCATCGCCATCCGGGGGCCGCGGAGGCGGCGGCGCTCCTCGGCGCCGAGCCGCAGCAGGTCGCGGCCCTGGAAGAGGATCTCCCCGCCGGTGATGCGGCCGGGCGGCATGTCGAGGATGCCCATGATCGCCTGCGCGGTGACCGACTTGCCGGAGCCGGACTCGCCGAGCACCGCCAGCGTCTCACCGGCGTCCACGCCGTAGCTGACCCCGTTGAGCGCGCGCACCACTCCGTCCCGGGTGGAGAACTCCACCTGGAGGTCGCGTACTTCGAGCAGCCGGTCGTCCGTCATCGGGGCGTCACCTCAGCTTCGGGTCGAGGGCGTCCCGGACGGCGTCGCCCATCATGATGAAGGCCAGGACGCAGAGCGAGAGCGCGGCGGCCGGGTAGAGCAGGATGTGGGGCGCGTTGCGGAACTGCATGCCGTCGGAGGCGGCCGAGATGTCGACGCCCCAGGAGACGGTCGGCGGACGCAGCCCGACGCCGAGGAAGGACAGCGTCGCCTCCAGCGCGATGATCGTGCCGAGCATGATCGTCGCCATGACGATGACCGGCGCGACCGCGTTGGGCAGGATGTGGCGCAGCAGGATGCGGCTGTTGCTCGCGCCGAGCGCGCGGGCGGCCTGCACGTAGTCGTTCTGCTTGGCGGTGATGACCGCGCCGCGGGCGATGCGGGCGATCTGCGGCCAGCCGAGCGCGGCGATGACCAGCACCACCGGCCAGATGCCGCTGAGCTTGATCATCGACAGGAAGACGATGGCGCCCAGCACCAGCGGGACGGCGAAGAAGACGTCGGTGGTGCGGGAGAGCAGCGCGTCCCAGAATCCGCCGAAGAAGCCGGCGAGGCCGCCGACGACGGTGCCGAGCACCGCGACGCCGAGGGTGGCGCAGACGCCGACGGCGATGGAGGCGCGGGCGCCGTAGACGACGCGGGTGTAGACGTCGCACCCCTGGGTGTCGAAGCCGAACCAGTGCCCGGGCGCGGGCCCCTCCAGCGAGCGCGAGAGCTGGCAGTACAGCGGGTCGCGCGTGGCGATGACGGACGGCCAGACCGCGATGACCAGCAGGAAGACGATGAGCAGCGCGGAGATCACGAAGACGGGGTTGCGCCGCAGGTCGTGCCAGGCGTCGGAGCTGAGGCTGCGGGCGCGTCCGGGGTCGGTGCGGGTGACGACGGCCTCGTCGAGGGCGGCGCCCTGGGCGTCGAACGGCGTGTCCGGCCGGTGGGGCTCAGGCATAGCGAATCCTCGGGTCGAGCACGGCGTACAGGAGGTCGACGAGGAGGTTGGCGACGAGGAAGATCAGCACCAGCACGACGACGAACCCCACCACCGTGGGCGAGTTCTGCCGCAGGATGCCCTCGTACAACTGGTAGCCGACGCCCTGGATGTTGAAGATGCGTTCGGTGACGATGGCGCCGGCCATCAGCGTCCCGATGTCCGCGCCGAGGTAGGTCACCACGGGGATCAGCGAGTTTCGCAGCAGGTGGCGCGTGGTGACGCGGCGGCGCGGCAGCCCCTTGGCCACCGCGGTGCGCACGTAGTCGGCGCGGGCGTTCTCGACGATCGAGGTGCGGGTGAGCCGGGTGACGTAGGCGAGGGAGACCAACGCCAGGATGATGCCCGGCACGATCAGCTCGTCGAACGGCGCGGCGGGGCTCACCGCCGGGTTGACCCAGCCGAGTTCGACGCCGAGGAAGAACTGGAGCGTCGTCCCGAGGACGAACGTCGGGATGGCGATGACGACCAGGGTGGCCATGAGCACCGAGGTGTCCGCCGCCCGGCCCCGGCGCAGTCCGGTGACGACGCCGAGGACGATGCCCAGCACGATCTCGAAGACGATGGCGACGAGCATCAGCCGGAAGCTGATGGGGATGGCCTGGGCGAGGAGCTCGGTGACCGGGCGGCCGTTGAAGGCGGTCCCGAAGTCGCCGGTGAAGATGTTCCCCATGTAGAGCAGGTACTGCAGCCAGACCGGCTTGTCGAGGTTGAACTCGGCGCGCAGCCGGGCGGCGGTGGCCGCGTCGGGGGCCCGGTCGCCGAACAGACCGGTCACCGGGTCGCCGAGCGCGTACACCATGAGGAAGATCAGAAAGGTGGCGCCGATGAACACCGGGATCATCTGGAGCAGGCGCCGGATGACGTAACGCCCCACGGGCCCTCCTGTCGGTGAGGTGGTCGCGGTCCCGGGGCCGCCGGCGCCCGGCCGGTGGCGGCGGGGCGGACGGCGGCTCCGGCGGGGGCGTCAGGAGACGGTGATGTCGGTGTAGACCGGCACCGAGAACGGGTTCAGCCGCACGTCGGAGACGCGCTCGGAGTGGCCGGCGGTGCCGTTCTGGTACCAGAGCGGGATGACCGGCATGTCGTCCACGAGCACCTGCTGCGCCTGCTTGAAGAGGTCGATCGCCTCGTCCTCGTCGTCCGCGGAGTTGGCGCGGTTGACGAGGTCGTCGAACTCCTCGCTGCTGTAGCCGGAGTCGTTGGAGGAGGCGTCGGTGTAGTACAGCGGCTGCAGGAAGTTCTGGATCAGCGGGTAGTCCATCTGCCAGCCGCTGCGGAACATGCCGGTCATGGAGTCGGAGGTGACCTGGTTGCGGAAGTCCGCGAAGGTCGGCACCGGGTTGACCGTGCAGGCGCCGGTGTCGCCGAGCGCGTTGTTGATGCTGTTGCAGGCGGCGTCCATCCACTGCCGGTGGGAGCCGGTGTCGACGTTGGAGGTGAGGGTGACGGTGCCGCCGGGCAGCCCGCCGGCCTCGTCGATCATCTCCTTGGCCCGCTCGGGGTCGTAGGAGCAGATGTCGCCGCAGAGGTCGGGCTCGTAGCCGCCGGCCTCCTCCAGCACGGGCGAGGTGAAGTCGGTCGCCGGGGTGCGGGTGTCGGCGAAGATCTTGCCGGTGATCTCCTCGCGGTTGATCGCCATGGACAGCCCCTGGCGGACCTTGACCATGTCGTCACCGGACCAGTTGTCGTCGTAGAGCGGGAACGACACGGTCTGGATGATGCCGGCGGGCTGGTTGATGTACCGGTCGCCGAGGTCGGCGTCGGCGTTGTTCAGCTGGGAGGCGGGGATGTCGTCGATGACGTCGAGGTTCCCCGCCTGGAGGTCGGTGTAGGCGGTGTTGTTGTCGGTGTAGACGCGGAGTTCGACTCCGTCGTTCTGCGCCGCGTCGTCACCGCTGTAGTCCTCGTACTCGACCAGGGTCATCGACTGGCTGCGCGAGTAACTGTCGATCATGTACGGGCCGTTGCCGACGGGCTTCTCCAGCCAGGCGTCGTGGTCGTCGAAGAACGACCGGGGCAGCGGCGAGTAGGCGGCGTACCCGAGGGTGTCGGGCCAGAGGGAGAACGGCTCGGTCAGCCGGACGGTGAAGGTGCGCTCGTCGACGACCTCCAGACCGGACATGGTGTCGGCGGTCGGGTCGGCGCCTTCGTCCTCGGGGTGGACGTCGGCGTAGCCGTCGATGAACTGGAAGAAGTAGCTGTTGATCTGGTTGTTCTCGATGTTGGCGCCGTAGTTCCACGCGTCGACGAAGGAGTCGGCGGTGACCTCGGTGCCGTCGCTGAACGTCCAGCCCTCTTTGATCGTGATCGTGAAGTTCTGCTGGTCGTCGGTCTCGATGGACTCGGCGAGGGCGTCCTCGGCCGCCGCGGTCTCCGGGTTGTACCGCTTCAGGCCGCGGAAGATCATGTCCATGACCTTGCCGCCCTGCACCTCGTTGGTGTTGGCGGGCTCCAGCGGGTTCTGCGGGTCGCCCCAGGACGCGCGCACCGTGCTGCCGCCGCCCCCACCCCCGGAGTCGCTGCCGCAGGACGTGGCGAGCAGGGCCACGGCGGTCGCGGTGGCGACTGCCGCCGTCAGACGGGTGCCCTTGCGCATCGGGTGCCTCCTCGGGCTGCCGACATCGTGAGTCGCAGCCCATCAGAGCGCCCTTCGCGGTGTTTTTCTCACCATATGTAAATCGTTCGGGTGATCATCGACCCAAATACCCTCGGATGCCGCAACCGCAGCCGGGCCCAGGCCGGCGCGGCGAACGCCGGACGCCGGGCCCCTCAGGGGCCCGGCGTCCGGGTGCCGTCCTCGCCGCGCCGTTCCGCGGCGGCGCCGTCAGGCGTGGGTCACCTGCGGCTTCTCCTCGGCGAAGTGGCAGGCCGAGTCGTGCGCCACCGCCGTGTCGGCGTCGGCGTACCGCTGCGGCACCGCCAGCAGCGGCAGCTCCTCCGCGCAGCGGTCCTGCGCCTTCCAGCAGCGGGTGCGGAACCGGCAGCCGGAGGGCGGGTTGGCCGGCGAGGGGACGTCACCGGTGAGGATGATCCGCTCCCGGCCCTCCCGCGCGTCCGGATCGGGCAGCGGCACCGCGGAGAGCAGCGCCTGTGTGTACGGGTGGGTCGGGTGGTCGTAAATCGCGGTGTCGCTGCCGATCTCGACCATCTTCCCCAGGTACATCACACCGACGCGGTCGGAGATGTGCCGCACGATCGACAGGTCGTGCGCGATGAAGAGGTAGGACAGGCCGAACTCGTCCTGGAGCTTCTCCATCAGGTTGATGACCTGGGCCTGCACCGAGACGTCGAGCGCGGAGACCGGCTCGTCGCAGATGATGATCTCGGGGTTGAGCGCCAGGCCGCGGGCGATGCCGATCCGCTGCCGCTGACCGCCGGAGAACTGGTGCGGGTACCGGTTGATGTACTCCGGGTTGAGCCCGACCACGTCCAGCAGCTCCCGGACGCGCGCCTGCTTGTCGCCCTTCGGCGCCGCCTCCGGGTGGATGTCGAACGGCTCGCCGATGATGTCGCCGACCGTCATCCGCGGGTTGAGCGAGGTGTACGGGTCCTGGAACACCATCTGGATGTTCCGCCGCACCGCCTTCAGCGCCCGCCCGGACAGCTTCGAGATGTCGTCGCCCTTGTAGAAGATCTCCCCGGCGGTGGCCCGCTCCAGGTTCATCAGCAGCTTGGCGACGGTGGACTTGCCGCACCCGGACTCCCCCACGATGCCCAGGGTCTCCCCCGGGTACAGCGTGAACGAGATGTCGTCGACGGCGCGGACCGCCCCGACCTGGCGGCGGAAGACGATCCCCTGGGTCAGCGGGAAGTGCTTGACGAGGTTGCGCACTTCCAGGATCGGCTCGCGGGTGGTGTCAGCCATGGAGGGTCTCCTTCCAGAAGTGGCAGGCGCTGGAGCGGCCCGGCACGGGCGCGCCCTCGGCGTCCAGCACGGTGACCGGCAGCGGGCGCTCGGTGACGCAGATCTCCCGGGCACGGTCGCAGCGGGGGCTGAACGAGCAGCCGGCGGGGAGCGAGGTCAGCGTCGGCGGCAGCCCGCGGATCGCGTAGAGGTCGCTGCCCTTCTGGTCCAGCCGCGGGATGGAGTCCAGCAGCCCCTTGGTGTACGGGTGCGCCGGGGTGCGGTAGATCTCGCGGACGTCGCCGCGCTCCACGATGCGGCCGGCGTACATCACCGCGATGCGGTCCGCGACGTCGGCGACGACGCCGAGGTCGTGGGTGATGAGGATCAGCCCCATGCGGTACTCCTGCTGGAGCTCCGCGAGCAGGTCCATCACCTGCGCCTGGACGGTGACGTCCAGCGCGGTGGTCGGCTCGTCCGCGATGATCAGGTCCGGCTCCAGCGCCAGCGCCATGGCGATCATGATGCGCTGCCGCATACCGCCGGAGAACTGGTGCGGGTAGTCGTTCACCCGGTCCTTCGCCGCGGGGATGCGGACGCGGTCCATCAGCTCGACCGCCCGCGCCTTGGCCTCCTTGCGGGAGGCCCCCTTGTGGACGCGGAACATCTCACCGAGCTGGTACCCGACGGAGAGCACCGGGTTCAGCGAGGAGAGCGCGTCCTGGAAGATCATCGCGATCTTGTTGCCGCGGATCTTCCGCCGCTGCGCCTCGGTCATCGCCAGCAGGTCCTGGCCCTGGAAGAGGATCTCCCCGCCGGCGATGCGGCCGGGCGGCATGTCGAGGATGCCCATGATCGCCTGCGCGGTGACCGACTTGCCGGAGCCGGACTCGCCGAGCACCGCCAGCGTCTCCCCGGCCTCGACCGAGTAGCTGACGCCGTTGACGGCCTTGGCCACGCCCTCCCGGGTGTGGAACTCCACCTGGAGGTCGCGCACCTCCAGCAGCGGCGTGCCGGGGGTGGCGGGCGTCTCGTCCTTGACGAGGTCGATACCTGTCTCTGTCATCGGGTACGCCTCCCTCAGCGCAGCTTGGGGTCGAGGGCGTCGCGCACGGCGTCACCCATCATCAGGAACGCCAGGATCGTGCCGCTGAGCATGATCGAGGGGAAGATCAGCACGTGCAGCGCGACCCGGATCTGGTCCTTGCCGGTGTTGATGTCGCTGCCCCACGACATCGCGGGGTCGGCCAGCCCGATGCCCAGGTAGGACAGGGTCGCCTCGGCCGAGATGTAGCCGCCGAGGGCGACCATCGCCACGACGATCACCGGCGCCATGGCGTTGGGCAGCACGTGCCGCAGCAAAATGCGCCAGGTCCCGGCCCCCAGCGACCGGGCGGCCTGCACGTAGTCCGCCTGCTTGACCGAGATCACCGAGCCGCGCATGACACGCGCGATGGTGGTCCAGCCGAGCACGGCCAGCGCGAGCGTGATCACCAGTTTCCCGCGCACGTCGAAGGAGACCAGGATGACCATCGCGCCCAGCAGGAACGGGATGCCCATGAAGGTGTCGACGATCCGCGAGACCACCGCGTCGACCCAGCCGCCGAAGTAGCCGGCGATCATGCCGACGAGGCTGCCGAGGAAGAGCACGATGACGGTGACCGAGACGCCGATGACGATCGAGGCCCGGGTGCCGTAGATGACACGCGCGTAGACCGAGCGGCCCTGGCTGTCGTAGCCGAACCACTCCGGGGAGAAGAACTTCGTCAGCTCCGGGGAGCGCAGGAACGCCCCCTGGAGGTCCGCCTCGCGCGGGCTGGCCGAGGTGAACAGGCTGGGGAAGGCGGCGATGATGATCAGCACCAGGATCATCGCGCCGGCGATGAGGAAGCTGGGCTTGCGCCGGAGGTCGCTCCAGGCGTCGGACCACAGGGAGCGCGGCTTGCCGGGCGGGGGCCCGGCCTCCGCCTGCGCCACCTCCGCGACCGGAGCGGTGGACCGGGTACCGGTGAGGTTCTGGTCAGGCATAGCGAATCCTCGGGTCCAGGACCGCGTAGAGCAGGTCGACGAGCAGGGTGACGACGAGGTAGACGACGATCATGAAGGTGACGATGCCGACCACCGTCGCGCCCTCGCGGAACGACAGGGCCCGGTAGACGGCGCTGCCGATGCCCTGGACGTTGAAGATGCCCTCGGTGACGATCGCGCCGGCCATCAGGTTTCCGATGTCGACACCGAGGAAGGTGACCACCGGGATCAGCGAGTTGCGCATCAGGTGGACGGTGACGGCACGCGGGCGGGAGAGCCCCTTCGCCTTCGCGGTGCGCATGTAGTCGGCGCGGGCGTTCTCCGCGATGGAGGTGCGTGTCAGCCGCGCGACGTAGGCGAGCGACAGCGAGGCCAGCACCATCGCCGGGAGGATCAGCTGCGTCCAGGCCTCCGGGTCGCGCACCGTCGGGGTCGTCCACCCCAGGGTGTTGGCGAAGAAGTTCTGGTAGGCGTAGCCGATCACGAAGACCGGCACCGAGATGAAGATCAGGGTGACGAAGAGAATCGCCCGGTCGGTCTTGCCGCCGCGGCGCAGCCCCGCGACCAGGCCCATGCCCACACCGAGCACCACGGTGATGAGGAAGGCCAGCACGGTGAGCCGGATCGTGGCGGGCAGCGCCTGCGTGATGACGTCCATCACGGGGCGCCGGGAGGCTATCTGCGTGCCGAAGTCGCCCTGGAAGACGCCGAGCAGGTAGTTCCAGTACTGCTGCATGAGGGGCAGGTCCAGCCCCAGCTCCGCCTTGATCGCGGCGATCTGCGCCTCGTCGACGGAGCGTTCCCCGTAGAGCGCCCGCACCGGGTCACCGGGCAGCGCGTACATCATCAGGAAGACCAGCAGTGTGGCCCCGATGAAGACCGGGATCATCTGGAGCAGTCGCCGCACGACGTAGCGCCCCATGGTTCCTCCAAGTCAGCTTGGAGGGGCCGACGCACCACCCCGGTTCGCGGAGTGGCGCATCGGCCCCCTTGTTCGTGTCACACGGCACGCCCGCGGCTGTTCACCGCTGCGTGCGCCGGTCGTCTCAGTCGACGGTGACGTCGGTCAGGACGGGCTGACCGGAGGGGTCGAAGGTGACGCCGGAGACGCGCTCCGAGAAGCCACCGTTGACCTGCTGGTGCCACAGCGGGATCGCCGGCATGAGCTCGAAGAGCTCCTTCTCGGCGTCCTGGTAGGCGGCGACGGTCTCGTCCAGGGACGCGGCGGAGTCACCGTCGGCGAACATCTGGTCGACGTCCTCGTTGGAGAAGAAGCCCGTGTTGGCGGAGGAACCGGTGCCGTAGAGCTCCTTCATGAAGGCGGCGTTCAGCGGGTAGTCCGCGATCCAGCCACCCCGGTACATCGACTTGACCTCCTGCGCGTCACGCGCGTTGAGGTCGGTCTGGAAGTCCGGCTTGGCGTCGCCGGTGCACTCGACACCGGTGGCCTGGCGGATGCTGTTGCAGACCGCGGTGACCCACGCCTCGTGGCCGCCGTCGGAGTTGTACTGGATCGAGATCTCGTTGCCGGGGACACCGCCGGCCTCGTCGATCAGCTCCTTGGCCTTCTCCGGGTCGTACTGCATGACCTCGCCGCCGGCGTTCTCCTCGTACCCCTTGGCGCCGGGGGCGACGAAGCCGGTGGCGACGGTGACGGAGCCGTTCATGACCGTGTTGACGATGGTCTCGCGGTCGATCGCCATGGACAGACCCTGCAGCACCTGCGGGTCGATGTCCTCCCAGGTCTCGCTGTAGAAGACCGGGACGATGGTCTGGTTGGCCATGTAGGGCTGGCTGATCGCGCGGTCGCCGAGGTCGTCCTTGAAGACCGGCAGGTTCTGGGTGTCGACCTGGCGGATGACGTCCAGGTTGCCGGAGAGCAGGTCCTGGTAGGCGGCGTTGAGGTTGGTGTAGGTGACCAGCTCGACGCCGTCGTTCTGGGCCGCGTTGTCGCCCTGGTAGTCCTCGTAGGCCTCCAGGGTGATCTTCCGCTCGCGCTCCCAGGAGGCGAACTTGTACGCGCCGTTGCCGACCGGGCTCTCGCCGAACGCCTCGGGGTCGTCGTAGAAGCTGCTGGGCAGCGGCGTGAACGGGTTGTAGCCGAGCTTGTAGTCGTAGTACGAGAACGGCGACGTGAGGCTGATGGTGAAGGTGGTCTCGTCGACGACCTCCAGGCCGGACATCGTCTCGGCGGTGGCCTCACCCTCCTCGGGGTGGACCTCGTCGTAGCCCACGATGTCCTGGAACCAGTAGCTGTTCTTCTGGTTGTTGGAGATGTTGGCGGCCCAGTTCCACGCGTTGACGTAGGACTCGGCGGTCACCGCCTCACCGTCGTGGAAGGTCCAGCCGTCCCGGAGGTTGACGGTCCACTCGGTGCCGTCCTCGTTGCGGTCGATCGACTCGGCGGCCGTGTAGACCAGCTCGCCGTCCTCGTCGAAGTCCACGAGGTTGGCGAAGACGTTGTCGATGACCAGCGCACCGTACTGCTCGTTGGTGTCGGTCGGGACGAGCGGGTTCTGGGGCTCGCCGGAGTCGACGGTGAAGACACCGCCGCCGTCGCCGGAGCCGCCGGAGCCGCTGCTGTTGTCGTCGCCGCTGCCGCAGGCGGATGCGACCAGAGCCACACCTATCGCACCTGCCACCCACTTGGCGCTACGCGCACCGCGCATGGGCCCTGCCTCCTTGGGATTCATTTGCTCATCCGGCGCCGCTCGTGCGGGGAGCCTGACTCCCACCCATCCCCGGCACCACTCGGACCACCACAGTCCCGGTAGTCACAACCGCCCCAACTATTGGCCATAACGGCCTCGCAGTCAGCATTTTGAGATCACGATGAGGTGACAATCAGCCTGACTCAGGTCCCAAAAGGGACATAGAGCATGGGTTCCTTTGCCGCGAAACGGACAGATGTGATCGCCACCACGACCCCCGCGCCCGACATGCGAACAGGTCCACACCTCTCCCGGATGCACCCCCTTGACATGTTCCGTATGAGATTCTCGACCGTTGGTGGTGCTGGTGTGACAACTGTGATGCCCGTGCGCCGCGCCGGGTATGCCCCTCCCGGAGCCGCTGTCGGCCGAGTGCCTCCCCGGCCGCCGGCACGCCGCCGGGGCGGCGGGTGCGCGCCGGGCGGCACGGGGGCGGGCCGCCAG